>NZ_JAUHJF010000003.1:0-500744 GCF_032380995.1 Bradyrhizobium sp. SZCCHNR2028
TGGCCGGTGTAGCTGCCGTTGTGACAGCTGTCGCAGCGCGCGGTCGATACCGCCGCGTGGTTCATGGTGTAGGTGGCGAAGCTCGCCGCGGTGTTGGTGTGGCAGTTCGAGCACTGCAGCGTCCCGGTCGGGATGTGCGGCGGCGTCGTCATCCCCATCGCGGTCTTGCCGTTGTGGCAGGTCGCGCAGTTGGTGTCGGTCGCCGCATGCTTGAACGCCGCGCCACCGAAGCTGGCCGTGCTGGTGTGACAGGACTCGCACGGCAGATTGGTCTGGAGATGATTGCTGGACTTGCCGCGCGCCGTCGTCCCGTTGTGGCAGTTGGCGCAACCGGCGACGATGCCGGCGTGGTCCATCTTCATTCTGATGCGGAAACTCGCCGTCGACCTGTGGCACACATCGCATGGCGCCGCCGTCGTGATGTGGTTCTTCGACTTGCCCCGTGCCATCACGCCGTTGTGGCAGGTCGTACACGACGCTTTCGCCTGGGTATGATCGATCGCCCGAACGTCCTTCCATGTCGAAGTCTGATGGCAGCTCTCACAGCGCCTCGTGGTCATCGGATGGTTGACCGACATGCCGGCCGTCTGAGCGCCGTTGTGGCAACTGGCGCACTGCGTCTGCGTGCCCTTGAACCGCCCACCGACGTGGCAGGACGAGCACTCCACTCCAACATGGCTTCCGGTCAGCGGAAACCCGGTCGAGACATGATCGAATGAACTCTGCGCAGCAGCGTGCCCTGCCAGCGCCAGAGCGAGCAGCATACCGGCAAGCAACCACCGCACCACGTAGTGCGATGCTTGCGCCAACAGCCCCCGCTTGCTGTAGCAGCTGCTCAACTCAAACTCCGATCTTCACTCTCGACTCGATCGCCATCCGAATATTCAACGGAGACCGGTCGCCCCGAATCCAGCCGAAACCCTTGAGCGGCCCGCTGCTCGCCGGTCGCCCCAACAAACCCAAGACACTCCTGCGGATTTCCTCCCCAAACGGCCCGGCAGCATGCCTTCCCTGCTACCGAACACGCGGAACGCCCCCGGCCCCTTCAATCGAGCGCTACGTTGATCGGCGGCGACCAAGTCATCAGCCAGATCACGCAGCGTCACGCCCAACACAGGGCTTCATAGACCGGCAAAGCTGGCCCAAAACTGGGCCAAGCTGAACTCAAGCTGAATGGGTGGTAATGTTTCTGGCGTCCTTCGCTCACGAGGTTCTCGCAAGCGCATCGCGCAAACCGTTGATCTGCAGGCGAACTGATAGCTGCTGCGAGCTGATGTCAGCTCGACACGATGTCGGACGACCGATGCGCCAGCGCAGCCGTCCGAATCAGTTCCTGATCTGAACGTTGCGCCATCCCGTTGCGACATGGCAGCGCTCGCACGTCTGACCGAAAGTGCCATTGTGCACGTCCGAGCTGCGATGACAGCTGAAGCAATCCATCGGCAACTTCAGATCCGGCGGCGACTTGGCCTTGTGGCAGGCCTCGCATGTGATCTTCTGGTGGACACCAACCAGCGGGAATCGTGTCTGCCGCGCGTGATCAAAGCGCCACAGCCGCCACCCATTCGGATTGTGACAACTGGCGCACCGTCCTCCGAGCTTCCCCTGGTGGAAATCCTTGTGGCAGCTCTCACAGGCCATCGGCGTATTCTTGTAGGTCGGCGTCCGGTGGCACTCCTCGCAAGGCACCGACTTGTGCAGACCTATCAACGGAAAACGCGTAATCTCGTGATCGAAGGAGAGCCTCTTCCGCCAGCCCGCATCGCTATGGCAGGTCTCGCAACGTTCGCCGAGCTTACCCTGATGCGGGTCCTGCTTGCGGTGACAGGACACGCATGACGTCGCGAGCTTGTCCCGATAGAGATCACCCGTATGGCAGCTCTCACACTTCACCTTGGCATGCGCATTTCGCAACGGGAAGCGGGTCTTGTCGTGATTGAAGCGGACCGTCTTCCACTTCTCCTGATCGTGACACGTCTCGCACTTGTCGCCGAAGCGGCCGGCATGGACGTCTTGAAGACGGTGGCATGAGCCGCACGACGTCTGCAGATCCTTGTATTGCTGGCCGGAGTGGCACGTTGCACAAGCGACCGACTTGTGGGCGCCCACGAGGGGAAACCTGGTCTTCGTGTGGTCGAATTCCTTGGTCGCGCGCCATTTCACCGCCGTGTGGCAGTTCTCGCAGCGCTCACCGAGCCGGCCGCGATGAGGATCGAGCGCCTTGTGACACTCGAAGCAGGTCGAGGGCGTGTTGCGGAACTTCACCTTCGCGACATGACATCCAGCACAAGGAACGTTCTTGTGCGCATCGACCAGCCTGTAGTTCGTCATGTCGTGGTTGAATGTTTCCTTGTCGAGCTGGACGATGTCGGTTCCACGCCCTTTGTGGTCGGTGTGACACTGCCTGCATTCCTGGGTCAGCGCCGCCTGCTCGCGTCCATGCAGGCGCTCATGCTGCCTGCGATCGACTGCAATCTCCTTGTGGCAATCGAGGCAGAGGCCCGACTGCGCCTTCCGCGTGAAGGCTTCGTGGCACTTTCCGCATTCGCTTTCGAGCTTGGCATGCTTCTCGGCCAGCGGGCCCGGCATAACCAATTTTTCAAGCAACGTCTGCGCTCGAAGCCCGGCCGACAGCAGCGCAACACCGACCATGACAGCGACAACCGCCGCTAGGCGCCACCTCATCACGAAACTCCGTCAATAGTGATGGACGGCCCAGACATGAACGAAACCCGCCAGCAGCATGAGAAAAAACAGCGGCAGATGCAGAACGTGCCACAGCGAAAATAGCCGTTCGAAAAATGTCAGTTCTGCGGCCTTCCGCACCGCAGCGGTGTACCTCCGCACGACTTCTTCGATTCGCTTCTCGCGCCGTCGCCGCTCGAACCACGACCATCGCGCACGCTTGGCTTCGGCGCGAATGAGCCGGCGCGCTTCCGCAACCACGTTGGCACGCAGCCGCCTCGTCCGCGCCGCGATGATCGCCCCCGTCCGCAGGCTCCCCAGCGCAGTTCGCGGCACCCTGTTGTCGAGCCCCTTGCTGAAGGCAGCCAACTCCCGCGACACGAATGACGCTGCCTGCATCTCCTGACCGAGCTCCATCCTCATCGCCTCGGCTTCCGCAAGCAGCTCCTTGATGCGCGCCCTTCCACCATGAAGACCCATGTGGATCTTGCCGTAGATATACCGGCCGATCACGCCGCTGATCGCAACGATCAACATGGCAAAGAATGCCACGTTGCTGTTGAGTGCTCCCAGCTTGAAGTTGGCATGAAACAGGATCAGCACGGGGCCAACGACGCCCAGCAGCATGTGCGTTTTGAACCAGAATGGCACCGAGCCGATCCCGCGGAGCGACTTGAAGCGCTTGCGCATCGAATAGGCCAGCAACGATAGCATCGCGACGCTGCCGTATATTCCGAGCCAGTAGCCGGTCCCCGATCCCGGCGTAATATATTCCTCCTCCTTCTGCAGCCATCCGATGCCGATCGCTGCGACAACGAGAAGTGTGACGATGACCGGGATGGTTCCTCGAAGAGGATCGCCGTTCGCGCGAACGACTGCTGTTCTGCTCATGTTCTCGACGCTTCCTGTGAAACCCAAATGCCGGATGGGCGAATGTCCGGCTTGCCTGCGGATCTCCGGATCTCAGTCGAGAGATTCCTTCCTGATAACCACTTGCAAATAACTGTTGCGTCCTCCGGCACTGACATCATTCGTGTGAGATCAGTGCGAGCCATATTTCCGCCGACGGCATCTGTTCAACGAATGAACTACTCCTTGTCCGCAAAACTACAAATCATTCTGGAATTTCTATGTCGGCATCTGTTGAGACGAATTTGCATCTAGCGATGCGGCCGACCTTTCCGGGCGGCCACCACAGCCGGCACCTGCTGCCGCCTACTGTCAGGACTTAAGAAGGGGAAAGAGAGGACATGGCGCTCGATCTCCTGATCGTCTACGCCGCGCCGATGCTTGGCGTCTGGGCCACCTACATGGCCGTGCGCAAGCGTAAAGAAATAAAGAGCGTCGCGAAGCTCTCGGCCGCCAAGGACGCCGGTCTTCTCGAACCGGCATCGCTCCACCCCATCATCGATCCTGCCTTGTGCATCGGCTGTGGCTCATGCGTCAGGGCATGTCCGGAGGGCGACATTCTCGGCCTGATCGGCGGCAAGGCGGCGCTCGTCGAGCCTTCGCATTGCATTGGACACGGCGCCTGCAAGGCGGTGTGTCCCGTGAATGCCATCACGCTGGTGTTTGGCACCGAAACGCGCGGCATTGACATTCCAAACGTGGACAAGGCGTTTCAGACCAATGTGCCCGGCATCTTCATCGCGGGAGAGCTCGGCGGGATGGGGCTGGTGCGAAATGCCATCGAGCAGGGACGCCAGGCAATCGACTCCGTCCGCAAGATCAAGAACATCGGCAAGTCGGACATGCTCGACGTCGTGATCGTCGGCTGCGGTCCGGCCGGACTCTCCGCCAGTCTCGCCTGCCTGCAGCATCGGCTGCGCTTCGTCACCCTCGAACAGGACTCGCTCGGCGGCACCGTCGCGCACTTCCCCCGCGGCAAGCTGGTGATGACCGCTCCCTTCACGCTGCCGCTCGCGGGCAAATTCAACTTCAGAGAGCTCAGCAAGGAGCAGCTGATCGCCTTCTTCATGAGCATCGTGCGCAAGTCCCGCCTCAAGGTGAACGTCGGCGAGCGCGTCGAAGCGGTCGCCCGCGTCGGCGATGGCTTCGACGTCAAGACGAACTGCAGCAGCTACAGAACGCATGCGGTGCTCTTGGCAATCGGACGACGCGGAACACCGCGCAAGCTGGACGTCCCGGGCGAAGAGCAGACCAAGGTCGTCTATCGACTGATCGACCCCGAACAGTATCGCGGCCAGCACGTGCTCGTCGTCGGTGGCGGCGACGCCGCGCTGGAAGCCGCCTGCTCCATCGCCGACGAGCCCGGAACGACGGTGACTCTCTCCCATCGCAGCGACTCGTTCAGTCGCGCCAAGCTGAAGAACCGTCAACGGACGGAAGCAGCCGCCCAATCGGGACGGCTCCACGTCATGTACAATTCGTCAGTCAAACGAGTTGGCGGTGACGACGTCGAGATCGATGCCGATGGTAGGACGAGCACGATCCGAAACGATGCCGTCATCGTGTGCGTCGGCGGCATTCTGCCGACGGCGTTCCTGAAGAGCATGGGTATCGAGGTTGAGACGAAGTATGGCACGGCATAAATCCTCTCCTGTCATCCTCCCGCTGATCTGTCTCGTCAGCTTGACCGTACCATCGGTCGCCCTGGCCGGCGACACGGCGGTGCTGGGCGGCAATCCAGCGGGCGCGAGCTCCGAAGTCCCCGGCACGAGCCAGGCTGCGGACGCAGCAATCCGGGCCGGACGTCCCGAGGAAGCACTGAAGCTGCTCGAGCGCGCGGCCATCGCCGGGGATCCAGAGGCGCAGTACCGCCTTGCATCACTCTACCGCGCCGGCCTCGGCACCAGATCAGACGACGCGCTGGCGTTCAAATGGATGGAGGCAAGTGCAAGGAAAGGACACGTCAAGGCACAGTACAATGTCGCAGCGATGTGGCTCGCAGGACGCGGAACGCCCGCCGATCCCGACCGGGCGCGGGATTGGCTGCGTAAATCGGCTGCGGCCGGTTATCAGCCCGCCGAGCAGTTGCTGGCCGATACGGCCAATCGAAACGCGCGCCCGCGCGCCAGGGAGCCGGAGCGGGAAACCGCGCGCAGGCCCGCGCCGACGCTCGATGCGCAGGCCGCAATGCGAAACGGCCATCCGGCCATCATCGACGCCGCCCTGCGCGGCCAGCTCGATCCGATGCGCCAGCTCATCGCTGCGAAGGCTGACGTCAACGCGGTCAACCAGGACGGCGATACGCCTCTGGCGATCGCCGCGGCCGCCGGGCATCTTCGGCTGGTGGAGCTCCTGCTCGCCTCGGGAGCCAACCCGAACACCGGCAACCGGCGCGGCGACACGCCGTTGATGCTGGCAGCGGACAAGGATCATGGAGACATCATCAAATTGCTGCTGACAAAGGCGGCCGACCCATCTGCAGCGCGTGCGGATGGCGCGACCGCACTGCTGATGGCACTCAGCCGCTGCAATGGTGCCGCTATCGCCGCGCTCCTCGACGGCGCTTCCGGCAGCCTGCCTCCGTTGGCAGACGGCCGGACCCCACTCATGATCGCGGTCGCGTCGTGCACCAATGGCCCGCTCGATCGGCAACTCGTTCAGAGATCCGACCTCAACGCCGCCGATGGGCAGGGCCGCACCGCACTTTGGCACGCGGCCGGCAATGGCAATACGCAAGCGATCGGGCAACTGATCCGCGCAGGTGCGGACGTCAACCGCGCTGACGCCGACGACAAGACGCCGTTGCTGAATGCAATCGAAGGCCGCAGCGCCGCGGCCTCGCTGCTTCTGTTGGACCACGGCGCCGATCCGAAACGCGCGACAAGAGGCGGAAATACCGCTCTCATCCTCGCTGCGCGCGCCGGCCTTGCCGATGTCGTCGGTGAACTTCTCAGGCGCAAGGCCGATCCGAACGCGCGCAACGGCCAGGGCATGAGCGCGTTGATGATGGCGGCCCATGAGGGAGACATCGGCATTGCGCAAAGCCTTCTGGCCGCCGGCGCCGAAAAGCAATTGAGGAACAAGCGGCGCGAACGTGCCACGGACATCGCCGCCGCCAGCGGTCACAGCGATATTGCCAAGCTTCTGGAATAGCAGCCGATCTCGTTTCGCCTTCCTGCCCATCATGCGGTCGACGCAGCGTTCGCTGTTCCATGGCGCCGCAGACGATTCGACCGCTATTTACCAACGAATACAACGCTCCGTGCCGAGACGACCGATGATACCGTTCTCCGGCAGTGAGTGAGAATGAGTTGCAATTTCACGACGATACGCGTCGATGGATCATCATCTTTCCGTACAAATGATGCCTCATTCGGCGCATTGATTGTCGACGCATCACAGACACTTGATAGTTAGCTGCAGGAATATCCGCTGCAGTCGGAGATACTACATGACAGCGGAGGCCGGATCGTTTGCGCTCATTCTCGCGCTCATCGTGTCGCTGGTACAGTCGATCGTTCCGTTCGCAGCGCTGCGTCGTCAATCCGCGATGATCGCCGGCTTCGTTCGTCACGCTGCCCTGACTCAGTTTCTCTTCGTTGCGATCGCATTCGCGTGCCTGACGTCGCTGTTCGTCCACTCCGACTTTTCAGTCCAGGTCGTCGCAGCGAACTCGCACACGCTGAAGCCGCTGCTCTACAAGGTCTCCGGAGTCTGGGGAAACCATGAGGGATCCATGCTGCTGTGGGTCCTGATCCTCTCCTTGTTCGGCGCGGCGGTAGCATTGTTCGGAACGAACCTTCCCGAGCGGCTGCAGAGCAACGTTCTCGGCGTGCACGGCATGATCGGTCTCGGCTTTCTGGCGTTCATCGTCTCGACCTCGAATCCGTTCGCGCGGCTGGTCGATGCTCCCCTCGAAGGCAACGGACTGAATCCGATTCTGCAGGATCCCGGCCTCGCCTTTCATCCACCATTTCTGTACCTGGGTTACGTCGGCTTCTCGATGGCGTTCTCGTTCTCGGTCGCCGCGTTGATCGAGGGAAAGGTCGATGCCAGCTGGGCCCGCTGGGTTCGACCGTGGGTGCTCGCCGCCTGGTGCTTTCTCACGATTGGAATCACGCTGGGCAGCGCATGGGCGTACTACACGCTCGGCTGGGGCGGCTGGTGGTTCTGGGACCCCGTCGAGAACGCCTCCTTCATGCCGTGGCTTGCGGGGACTGCGCTGCTGCATTCCGCCCTTGTGGTCGAGCGTCGGAGCGCCCTCCAGAGCTGGACGATCCTGCTGGGGATCGTGACCTTCTCATTGAGCCTGATCGGGACTTTCCTGGTGAGGTCCGGCGTGCTCACCAGCGTTCATGCCTTCGCACAGGACCCGTCGCGTGGCGCATTCATCCTGGCGCTGATCCTGGTAGCGACCGGCGGGGCATTGACGCTGTATGCGATCCGGGCGCCAAGCCTGAAGCACGGCGCGCTGTTTGCAGCGGTCAGCCGCGAGAGCGGCCTCGTCCTCAACAATGTGCTGCTCACGGCAGCCGTGGCCACCGTGTTTCTCGGCACGTTCTACCCGCTCCTCGTCGACATGCTCGGGAACGACAAGATCTCGGTCGGCCCTCCCTACTACAACTTGACGTTCGTTCCGATCATGGTTCCGCTGCTGCTTGCCATGGTGATCGGCCCGGTTCTGAAATGGAAGCGCGATCTCCTCGTTGCGGCGCTGCAACGGCTCCGCCTGGCCGGGGGGCTTGCGGCATTCGTCGCCGTCGCAATCCTCGTCGCGACGTTCGGACAGCGTTTCCTGGTCGCATTCTTCTTCGGCATCGCCGTCTGGCTCGTGATCGGCTCGTTGATGGTGCTGGCTCATCGCGTCCGCCTCGGCACGACGACTCCCTTGGCGACCTCGCTCAACCTCGCGCGCACCACCCCGCTCGCGGTCTACGGGCTGGTGCTGGCCCATGCGGGAATGGGCGTCACCGTCGCAGGCATTACCGGGATGACCGCGTGGGCCTCCGAGAAGGTGCAGATGCTGCGGCCGGGCCAGAGCCTGCAGCTCGCGGGCTATGACATCAAGTTGCGCTCGATCGGAAAATTTCCGGGCCCCAACTACGAAGCCGAGCGTGGCTCGTTCGACATCACGCGGAACGGAAAGCCGTTCACGCAGCTTTCCAGCGAGCGCCGCTTCTATCCCGTCAGACAGCAGCAGACGACCGCCGCCGGCATTCGAACCAACCTGATCTGGAACCTCTACGTGACGCTCGGCGACCCCGACGACAAAGGCGCGTGGGCGGTGCGCTGCTACTATCACCCTCTGGTGCCGCTGGTCTGGATCGGCGCACTGATGATGGCTTGCGGCGGCTTCATCTCGCTGGCCGACCGGAGATTTCGTGTCGGTGCTCCGCGACGGGCGATGCGGGCCGTACCGACTGCCGTTCCTGCTGAATAGGACGAGATATGCCGCGCCTACCCTATCTCATACCTCTCGTGGCCTTCGCCGCACTGGCCGCTGGATTGGCTTTCAGCCTGACCAACGATCCGCGGCGAATGCCCTCGACCCTGATCGACAAGCCGACGCCGCGCTTCCAGCTCGCGTCGCTCGACGGCAAGGGCGGCGGTCTTGCCAGTACCGATCTGCAGGGCGATGTGGTCCTGCTCAACGTGTTCGCATCCTGGTGTCCCGGATGCCGCGTCGAGCACCCGATGCTGCTCAAGCTCGCGGAGAGCTCCGCCATCCCGATCTACGGACTGAACTGGAAGGACGATCGGAACGACGGCAAACGCTGGCTTGCCAAGCATGGCAGTCCCTATGCCCGTGTCGGCTCCGATGAGTCCGGCCGGGCCGGCATCGACCTCGGCGTGACCGGCGTTCCCGAAACCTTCGTGATCGATCGGGCCGGCCGCATCCGCTACCGCTATCCCGGCCCGCTGACCGAAGATGTATGGCGTGACGATTTCGAACCTCTGCTGAAGGCACTCAGGAGCGAGTCATGAGCTGCCGGCGGATGAAGGGATTAACCGGAGCGCTGCTCGTCAGCTCGCTCGTGCTGACGGCGACCTTGTCGCCGTCCCGTGCGGTGCTTCCGGACGAAATGCTGCGGGATGAGGGGCTGGAGGCCCGTGCGCGCGCGCTGGGCCAGGAGTTGCGCTGCGTCGTTTGTCAGAATCAAAGCATCGACGATTCGAACGCTCCATTGGCGCATGATCTGAGGGTTCTGTTGCGCGACCGCCTGCAGGCCGGCGACAGCGACCGGCAGGCGGTGGACTTCCTGGTCGCACGCTACGGCAACTTCGTCCTGCTCAAGCCTCCCTTGCAGTGGAATACGATCCCGCTGTGGATCGGCCCGCTCCTGGCGCTGCTGGCGGCCATCGTCGGCTTCGGCCGCTACGTGCGCCGCGCGGCAGCCAATGCGACCGCGCTCGGAGCGGAGCACGTCGCTCCGCTCAGCGCCGACGAACTCAAAGCCATCGAGGCGATCCTCGATCGACGGAGCCTTTCATGATGCTATGGCTGATCCTGACGGCGATGATTTCCGTGGCCGCCGTGCTGATATCGACGCCCTTCATCCGCAACTACGAGCGGAGACGGTTGGCTTCGGCTCAGGGACTTGCCGTCCACCACGACCAGCTCCGCGAGATCGAGAACGAAACCGCACGGGGCCTGATCGACAAGTCGGATGGCGAGAACGCGGCCAGCGAGATCAAGCGGCGCATTCTCGCCGCAGCCGCCGCCGAACAGCCGCCGGCGCCCTCCCTCACCAGCTCCGAACGAAAATTTGCGCTCGCCGTCGTCACGATGACGGTGGTGTTCGGCTCCGTCATCCTGTACGCGGTCATCGGAAATCCGGATGTCCCCGCAGCCGCGCCGGGCCAGACCGCCAGCAGCACGACGGCGAGGTCGGTTGGCGAGGCGCGATCCGACGCCGGCACCCGGGCCATTGCCTCGCTGGAGCAGATGACCAGCCAGGACGGTCGCGACCGACCGCAGCAGGGCAGCGGACTGCCGCCGGTCGAAGAGATGATCCAGCGTGTGCAGACCAGACTGGAGCGGAATCCCAAGGACGCCGACGGATGGCGGCTGCTGGGCTGGTCGCTGTTCAACATCGAGCGCTTTGCCGAGGCGGCACAGGCCTATGCGCGCGCAATGGAGCTGCGGCCGGGCTCGGCCGAATACCGCAGCGCACGCGGCGAAGCGCTGGTGCGGGCCGCGGACGGCACCGTCACGTCCGAAGCCCGCGCGGATTTCGACGAAGCACTCAAACTGGATCCCAAGGACGCGCGCGCCCGCTTCTTCATCGGCGTCGTGAAAGAGCAAGAGGGCGACAAACGGGGTGCGATGGCCGACTGGACGGCGATCGTATCGGAGGCCGATCCGAACGAGCCGTGGCTGCCCGATCTCAAGCAGCGACTCGGCGCGCTTCGTCGCGAGCTCGGGGAGGATGACGGCTCGCCATCGCCTGCCCGGCCGAACCTGTCCGCCGAGCGCATGCAGGAGCTCCTGCGCTCCGGCAAGACGGCGGCGACCGAGCCGGCGGAGCCGCGCGGCCCCCGCGCCGAGGACATCCGCAAGGCCGAAAGCATGTCCACACAGGACCGCAACCTCATGATCCGCGGCATGGTGGATGGCCTTGCAAGCCGCCTCGAACAATCACCGCGCGATGTAGAAGGCTGGATCAAGTTGATCCGCTCGCGGGTCGTGCTGGGCGAGGTCGAAGCGGCGAAACAGTCGCTGCAACGCGCACTGTCGGTCTTCGCGGAGGACGTCCCGGAGCGCACGCGCATAGCTGACGCAGCCAGAGAGCTCGGAATCAATCCATAACGTTCGAGGGCCCGATCCGCGTGTCATCATCGTCGGAACCCGTTCGGCAACCGGAGGAATGGCAATGCGCATTCTGCTCATAGAGGACGAGCCCGTCTACGCGGAGCGCATCAGGGAAAGCTTGGCCGATGCCGGTTTCGAGGCGGATCTCGCCACCGATGGCAAGCAGGGCTGGATGCTGGGCAACAGCCAGCCCTATGATGCCGCGGTCCTCGACCTCGGCCTGCCGTGCATTTCGGGCCTCGACGTGCTGCAACGCTGGCGTCATACCGGGCACACGCTGCCGGTGCTGATCCTGTCGGCCCGCAGCGGCTGGGCCGAGCGTGTCAACGGCCTGAACGCTGGCGCGGACGACTATCTCGAAAAGCCCTTCAAGGCGCAGGAGCTGGTCGCGCGGGTCAAATCGCTGCTCCGTCGGGTCTCCAGCAGACCGGAGGCCGTGCTCCGCCTCCGGCAGATCGAATTCAACGCGGCGGCTGGCCTGGTCAAGAAGGACGGGCAGATCGTCGACCTGACTGCACTCGAGTTGCGCGTCCTCGAGCTCCTCATGCGCCGCGCCGATCATATCGTGTCGCAGACCGAGCTACTGGAGCACATCTATCCGAGCAGCGACCATCGCGACTCCAATACGGTCGAAGTCTACATTGCCCGGCTCAGGAGAAAGCTGGGGCGTGATTGCATTCGCACCGTCAGAGGCATGGGATATCGCTTCGGATAGAGCAATGTTCAGCCGCAACTTCCGAGCCCGCATGATCGTGGTCGCCGCGATCTGGATTTCCATCGTCTTGTTCGCCAGCGGGCTCGGACTCTCGATCGTCATTCGCCGTGTCGTCGTGGCCCACTTCGATCATGACCTCCTGGATCACGCCCGCGAGCTCGCCGACCTCGTGGAAATCGACGCAACGCAGCGGCTATTCATCGCCCGCAATCTGAGCGATCCGCGTTTCTCCCCTGCCAGGTCCGGAATGTATTGGCAGGTCATTCTGCAGAACGGCGAAACCGCGCGTTCGCCGTCGCTACAGGATGACCTTTCTCTTTCATTCACGCCCGACCAGACTCGCGAGGGTTCCCTGCCCCCCTCCACGGCGCTTACGAATGTGGAGGGACCGACTGGGCCGATGCGCATGGTCCGAAACATCAGCGAGCCGTCTCGTCTCGGGCAACCCGTCGAAATCCGTGTCGGTGCCGACGAGCGACTGATCAGTGACGAGATGCAGCACCTCAATCTGACGCTGATCGCGACGCTGGGTATCATGGCCCTCGCCATGGTTGGCACCGCCTACGCTCAAGTCGTTTACGGCCTGCGGCCACTCCAGCGCATGAGTCGCGCCATCGTGGACGTGCGCAGCGGCAAGACCACGCGGCTGCCCGAGGACCTGCCGGAGGAAATCATGCCGCTCGTCACCGAGTTGAACGGAATGATTGCGGCAAATCTCATCATGGTCGATCGCGCTCGCGTGCTCGCAGGAAGTTTTGCACACGCGCTGAAGACGCCTCTGGCAATTCTCGACGAGGAGGCAGCACGGCTGAAAGCATCCGGCCAGGAGAGCCACGCTCAGATTCTGTCGGAGCAGTGTTCGCGAATGGCGCTGCTCATCAACTACCAGACGGCGCGCGCAAAGGCCTCCACGATCGCGAATGCAGGTGCGTTTGCGGTCGTCGCAGACGTCTTGAGGAGCGTCATCAATACCTACTCGCGATTCAGCCCGGGGCACGACCGGCGGTTCGAAGTCGAAGGAGCAGCCGACGTCGTCGTTGCCTGCGATACGAACGATCTGACCGAACTCATCGGCAACCTGCTCGACAATGCGGCAAAATGGGCACATGACCGCGTCGTGATTTCGATCGAGGATCTCGACAGCACCGTCTTGATCACGGTGGAGGACGACGGGCCCGGCATTCCAGTCGAAGAGCGAATGCGCGTATTCGACGTGGGCACGAGACTTGACGACGCGAAGCCGGGCACTGGGCTCGGTCTGGCGATTGCCCGCGACCTGACCAGTCTCTATGATGGCCGACTATGGATCGAGGATTCGAGAATTGGGGGCGTCGCCCTGAAGCTCGCACTTCGAAAGAAGGGTGATCCAAGCTCATCGTGACATGACTTGTGCCCGCAGCGCCACACGAAGCCGCCCTGGTCGATGCGTTTGGTGAACAGACGCCCCCCATTGCCGTCACAGAACCGGACCTTCAGCACCAACGCCTTCTTGCCGCGGAAAGCAAACGGGTAGCCGAAGAACGGCCCTTCGTCGGCGCGTCGTGTACCAGCATCGAGCCCCCGAAATGCCGGCTCACGACATCGCCCAAGCCAACCGTGAGAAGCCTGGCATCAGCGGAATGGACGAGGTGGTCGCGTTCGACCAGAGCCTGTCATCGGAGGATTTTCTCAAGCCCGTCGCAGAAAACAGGACAGCAACGCCCCGCGGGAACGATCGGCAACATTCCCGAGCAACAGACAGACAGAAAGTTCAAGGATTTCAAGGATTAAACGAGGATTTATGGTGCGCTCGGAGGGACTCGAACCCCCACGGTGTTACCCACTGCCACCTCAAGGCAGCGCGTCTACCAATTCCGCCACGAGCGCGAAGAAGAAGCCGGGGCCAGAGGAAGGGCGGCACCGGATCAGTGGCGCCCGTGTATCAAATCGATGTCGGGGGGACAAGGCCCGCCCTGCCCTAAAATACCGGATTGTGGATGGTTTTCGCGCCGCCCGGGGCTGCTATCGCGACGTCGGCGTCGGCGAGCGCGGCAGCATCTGCTTGACCTCGACCGCGATGCGGTTGCGGTCGACCAGCACGACCCCGTTGGCGATCGGCAGGTTGTTGGCGAGCACCTTGACGTCATCAGCCTCGGTGGCGTCCAGCTCGATGATGGCGCCGCGGGACAGGCGCAGAACCTGGTGGATGGGCATGGAGCAGGTGCCGAGAACGACCATCAGGTCGACTGTCACTTTATCGAGGGTTGACACTGCAGGACCACCGAAGTCACGACTGGATTTTCGTTGCCCAGACATCACCATGTTGTGGTTAGCCAATGGTTAACAGCCGCCAAACACTCGACCTGACCACCTTTGCGGGCCCCCCCGGCAACGCCGTGGCGTGGTGCATCTCCGATTCGCTGGTCGACTACGCCCAGGCCACCGAATTCATGGAGGCGCGGGCGGCCGCAATCGCCGCTCACGAGGCCGCGGAGTTGGTCTGGCTGCTCGAACACCCGCCGGTCTACACCTCCGGTACGTCGGGCAAGGCGGAAGACCTGCGCGATCCGCGCTTTCCGCTGGTGCCGACCGGCCGTGGCGGCCAGGTCACCTATCATGGGCCCGGCCAGCGGGTGGCCTATGTCATGCTCGACCTGAAGCGGCGGCGCCCCGACGTACGCGCCTATGTCGCCGCGCTCGAGGAGACGATCATCCGCACCCTCGACGCCTTCAACGTGCGCGGCGAGCGGCGCGAGGATCGCGTCGGTGTCTGGGTCAAACGGCCCGACAAGGGCGAGGGCCATGAGGACAAGATCGCCGCGATCGGCGTGCGGCTGAAGCGCTGGGTCACCTTTCACGGCATCGCCATCAATGTCGAGCCGGACCTGTCGCACTTTCAGGCCATCGTGCCCTGCGGCGTGACCGATCCGCGCTACGGCGTCACCAGCCTGGTCGATCTCGGCCTGCCGGTGACGCTCGCCGATGTCGACATCGCGTTCCGGCAGGCGTTCGAGAGCGTGTTCGGCGCCGTCAGCGTCGCGCAGCCGGAGACGGCATGAGCTCACGCAGCGCCCTGCTGCGGCGGCACCCCGAGCTTCGCCGCGACATAGCGGCGCTCCTGGCTCAAGCCACCGAAGCCGTAGGCATCCGCCTTGACCTCATCGACATGAAGGTAGGTCTCGTGATGCAGCGGTCCGATCAGCTCGGCCATGCGCGCGAACACCGCGGCGAGATAGGCGGCCTTCTCGTCCTTGGTATTGGTGCCCTCGCTGACGTGAACGTCGATCCAATAGCTTGAAAGCCCCTGCTCCGCCAGCGCGGCGCCGCCGGCGAACCAGTCCGCGGCATCCGCTTCCGAGACGATGACGGCGGTGACCTTGGGATCCTTGCGCAGGATGCGTGCGGTCAGTTCGGTGACGGCGTCCGCAATGTCCTTCTTCAGCGCGGGCGAGCGACGCTGGCTGGCATAGACGATGTTGATCAATGGCATTTTTGGCTCCCGATCTCGAGCGCGTGACTGCGCTTCGAGAGCAAAGCTAGCCCCACGCCGCCCATTTTGGTACGTTATCGATATGGATATCAATGATAACAGACGCATATGACCGCCACGCTCGACATCGCGACCGTCCGCGCCTTTCTGCTGGTGAGCGAGCTGCACAGCTTCACGCGGGCGGCCGAGACGCTCGGCACCACCCAGGCCGCGGTCAGCCTGAAGCTGCAGCGACTGGAAGCGCTGCTCGGAAAGCGGCTGGTCGAGCGTTCGCCGCGCGCGGTCCGGCTCACCGCCGACGGCGCGGCTTTCGCCGAAAACGCCCGCGCGCTGGTTGCCGCTCATGACCTTGCGCTCACGGGAGCGCCCCGCACCCGCCCGCTTCTGTCGCTCGGGATCAGCGATCACGTCGCCGGCCCCGAGCTGGTGCCGATGCTCGAGCAGATGCATGCAGCCATGGCGGACCTCGTCCTGTCGGTCAGCATCGGCTTCTCGCGCGACCTGCTCGACCGCTACGATGCCGGCAAGCTCGACGCCGTGATCGTCCGCCAGGAGGCGAGCCGCCGCGGTGGCGAGGCGTTGATCACGGACGAGTTCGGCTGGTTCGCAGCTCCCAGATTTCGTCTGCCGGCGGGCGGCACGCTGCCGCTCGCCACGCTCGCGCCGCCCTGCGGCGTGCGCAGCATCGCGGTCCGCGCTCTCGAGCGCGCCCGAATCAGCTTCAGCGAGACGTTCGTCGGCGGCGGGGTGACGGCCGTTGCGGCGGCCGCGCGCGCCGGTCTTGCCGTTGCGCCGCTGGCCCGCCGGATCGCGCCGAGCGGACTGATCGATGTCGGACCGGATCTCGGCCTGCCCAAGCTCGGCCGTTCCAAGGTGATGCTGCATGCAAAGGCGGGAGATGCGGCCAAGCGCGCGGCCTTGCGCACGCTGGCCGCGGCCTTCCGAAGCGCCGCGATGTCGAAGTAATTGACGCCCGCGGAGCCTGATGTAGCATGGGTTGATGATCGGAGCTCAGGAGCAGCGGCTTGAACCGTCTCTTGACCGCAGCTGACCTCGTCAGCGCCCCAGCAAAGCCGAGCCCGGCCTCGACCGGCGCGACCGGCCTCGAACCTTTACATCGCCACGCGCTGATCCGAACCTCCAACGCCGACGTGCTGCGCGACCTCGCGGGGCGCCGGCTCGGCGCCGAGCGCGTCGACTTCAGGAACGCTGAGCGCTTCGAGGCGATCGTCAACCTGATCGAACTCGAGACCATCGGCCTCGCCTTTGGCACCACGACCTGCGACATGGTCTGCGACCATCGTGCGGCCGACTTCATCAGGGTGCAGATCGCCCTGAAGGGACGCGCGGTCAGTTGCGCCCGCGGCGAGGCGACCGACGTCAACGAGCATCAGCTCGCAGTCGCGCCGGCTGGCGTGCCATGGCAGATGGCGTGCCAGGGTGGCCATCGACGCCTCACTTTGCGGCTCGATCCGCAAGCGCTGCGGCGGCGCCTGACGGCGCTGGTCGGCGTGCAGCCGCGCGCCGACTTTGCGATCGCCCCCGCCATTCCGGCCGCCGATCCGCAGGCCCGCAGCCTGATGCGGCTGCTCGATTTCCTGACGACCCAGCTGAACGAGCAGGATGCGGCGTTCCCCGCTGCGGTCTATCGCGAGCTGGAGGATGCGGTGCATGTCGCCTTCCTCTGCGCGAGCCGTCATCGTTTCCGCGACACGCTCCTGGATCCCTCTCCGATGCCGGATTTCGGCCTGGTCAAGCGGCTCGAAGATTACATCGAGGCCAACTGGCGCGAGCCGATCACGATCGAGCGCCTTGCGCGCGAAGCCGGCGTCAGCGCCCGCTCGATCTTCCGTCTGTTCGAGCGCGTGCGCGGCTATTCGCCGATGGCCTTTGCCAAGTCGGTGCGCCTGCGGCGCGCCCACGAGATGCTGCGGTCCGGCGATCCGGCCGTCACGGTTGCGGCGGCGGCCGCCGCCTGCAACTTTGCCAATGCCGGACACTTCGCCCGCTACTATCGCGCCACGTTCGGCGAGTTGCCATCGGCGACGATGACGCGCGCCGAGCAATCGTGACGCTTTCGGCCGCTCACAGGATGGCTTCGAGCGCGCTGCGCAGGCTCTGATGGCGGAACACGAAACCGCTCGACAACGCCTTGTTCGGCACCACGCGCTGGCCGCCGAGCAAAAGCTCCTCGGCGAGGTCGCCGCCGATCCGGCGCAGCAGGCCGGCGGGAACGCGCAGCAGCGCCGGGCGCCGCAGGCAGCGCGCGAGCTCGGCGGCGAAGGCGAGGTTGCGCACTGGCAGCGGCGCCGTCGCGTTGATGGGACCGGTGATGCTGTCGGTCGCAACGACATGCGCGATCAGCCGGATCAGGTCGTCGCGCTCGATCCAGGACATCCATTGCAGGCCGGAGCCGAATGGCCCGCCCAGGCCGAATTCGAACGGCGTCAGCATCCGCGCCAGGAAGCCGCCGTCGCGGCCGACGACGAGACCGATCCGCAGCAATGCGACGCGGACGCCATGTGCTTCGGCACCGCGAGCCGCCTGCTCCCAGGCGTCGCAGAGGTCATGACTGAAGCAGGCATGCGACTTGGCGGATTCGGTCAGCGGCTGGTCCTGCCACAGGCCGTACCAGCCGATCGCCGAGCCGTTGACCAATACATTCGGCTTGCGGTCGAGCCGAGCAATCAGAGAGACGACGGCTTCCGTCGTAGCCAGCCGCGACTGCAGGATCGTCGCGCGCTTGGCCGCCGTCCACGGTGCGTTGCCGATCGGCTCGCCGGCGAGATTGACGATCGCGTCGATGCGGATGTCGGAGGCGAGCTGATCGAGACCGGTGATCAAGGTCAGCGGCGCCGGCAACATTGCGGCCTTGGCCGGGTCGCGCACCAGGGCGACGACATGATGGCCGGCCGCGGCGAGACTGGCCGCCAGCCGCGCGCCGATGAAGCCGGTCGCACCGGTGATGAGAATGGTCTGCGCCGCCGGCAGCGCCGCGACCAGCCCAGCGGCATCCGGCCGTGACATCCGCGCGAGGCGTCGCGCCGCGGCGAAGTCGCGCAGACCGCATAGGCCAGCGCCAGCCGCGGCGGCAGCCGCAATCCAGCTCAGCACGCCGGCATTGGCCGGCACGATTGCCGAAGGCCACATCGCCCAGCCGATCAGCAGCGGCACCAGCAGCATCAGGATCGCGCCGTAGTTGATGGCGAGCAGCGTGTGATTGATACGCTCGCTCGGTGGCAGCCTGCGCGTCAGATCCTCCTCGACGAAATCGGTCAAGGTGATGGCGATCTCGGCCACGAGCACCGCGAGCACGAGGATTGCGAACAATCCATGCACCTCGCACCAGCCGAGGACGGCGAACAGCAGCGCATAGAGCACGTTGCGGATACCGTGCAGCTTGAGCTCGCCCCGCTGCGACGGCCGCCACGCCAGGCGCTCAGTGAACTCATGGTGATAGAAGGTGTCGAACACGCCCATCACGATCTGGAGCGCGATCAGGGGCCAGAGCAGCGGCGTCATGGTGTGGACTCCCGGAACACGGCGCTCTGGCGGATGATGCGCCCGAAGCGCGGGTGGGTGATCTCGAGCGAGAAGCGAAAGACGCCGCTGCCGAGATCGGAATGGGTGACGGTGAGGTCGCCGGGCGCGAGCCATGCCGGCAACGCCCAGCGCCGGCCGGCGAAGTCGAACGTGTAGCCGGCGCCATGGAAATGAAGCGCGCCATCGGCGACGCCGACGCGCAGGCTCATGCTGAGGCCCCAGCCGAGATACTCCTCGAGTCCCGTCGGACCGGCGAAGCGCTTGGCGGAATGGATCACCTGCGGGAAGCCATGCGGGCGCCCGCAGATGCGCGTCCAGATCTGACCGCCTCTCGCCGCGTCCTCCGTCACCGCGACGATCATCGGCACACCGATGTCCGCGCGCGTCGGCAGCGGCCCGCCGATCAGCCGTGCCAGATGCGCGAACCAGAAGCCGGCACGGCTGATCTCGGCCTGATCGACCTCGCCGACATAGACGACGGTGGCGCCATCGGCGAGTTTCTTGGAGAAGCGGCGCCAGATCGACACCGGCAGTCGTCCCCAGTCTTCGGCGGACAGCAGCGCGCGGAACCTGTGATCATCATGGAGCCGGGCGCTGGAGGGCGTTGAAAGTCCGAGATGTCGCATGGTGACCATGACGCCCTCCACTCTCCTCAAGCGCTGCCGGACCTGGACCTTCCCGACGGCAACAGATTTGCAATCTTCTCGCCGAGCTTGATCAGCGCGACGAGACGCGGCCGCGGCACCTTCAGCATCTGCACGTACCAGCGGTCGATCAGCTCGGTGAACGCCAGCATGTCTTTCAGACGCTTGGCTGCGACCGCGCTGATCGTGGGATCGCCGGTCGCTTCCGCGACGCAGGCGCGCAGCGCCGCGATGGCCGGGTCGATCTCGCGTTCCTTGCGGCCGGCCGCGATCCGCTGCGCCACCTCCCAGATGTCGGTCTCGGCCTCGAAATGATCGCGGCGGTCGCCGAGGATCGGCACGCGCCGGATCAAGCCCCAGGCGAGCAGCTCCTTCAGCGAGTTCGAGACATTGGAACGGGCCATGCCGAGCGTGTCGGCGATGTCCTCCGCCGTCATCGGCTTCTCGGCGAGATACAGCAGGCCGTGGATCTGGCTCACCGAGCGGTTCACGCCCCACTGGTCGCCCATGTCGCCCCAGTTGAGGATGAAGCGCTCGACGGCGGGCGGAAGCTTCCGATTGCCTGGTGTTTCTGTCATGACAGAAATATCTGACCGTAGAGAGTGAATGTCAAGAGCGTCTTATTTGAACCGGGCGGGTGGCCGGCAAGACGGATGTTACAGCGCCCCTCTTGCGCGCGCCGAGACCGCCTGATCCCCGCCTGCCCCATCTGCAACAGGAGCAAGCCATGACGGCATCCGACAAGGCTTTCACCGGATCGATCCCGCAGATCTACGATCAACTGCTGGTGCCCTTGATCTTCGTGCCCTACGCGCAGGATCTTGCGCGGCGCATCGCGGCCTGCCTGCCGCGCGACGTGCTGGAGACGGCGGCAGGCACCGGCGTGGTCACGAGGGCGCTGCACGCGCAACTGCCGCCGGAGGTCCGGATCACCGCCACCGACCTCAACGAGCCGATGCTCGCACAGGCGAAGACGCATCTCGCCACCGAGAGCCGCATCGCATTTCGTCAAGCGGATGCGCTGGCCCTGCCCTTTGCCGACGCGAGCTTCGATGCCGTCGCATGTCAGTTCGGCGCGATGTTCTTCCCCGATCGCGTCAAGGGTTATGCTGAGGCCCGCCGCGTGCTCAGGCCCGGAGGACGTTTCGTCTTCAATGTCTGGGACCGGATCGAGGAGAACGAAATCCCTCACGTCGTTCACGAGACGTTGCAGCAGGTGTTCCCCGAAAACCCGCCGCAGTTCTTCACCCGGACTCCGCACGGCTACTACGACACCGGGCGGATCGAGGCCGATCTGACAGCAGCAGGCTTCACCGATATCGTGATCGAGACGGTTGCACATCGCAGCCGCGCCGCCTCGCCACATCAGTCGGCAATGGCGTTCTGCCAGGGCACGCCGATGCGCGGCGAGATCGAAGCGCGCGGCACGCCCGGCCTCGCAGCCGTCACGCAGGCGGCCGCGGACGCGCTGGCGCGCCGGTTCGGCGACGGACCGATCGAGGGCCGCATACAGGCGCTGGTGATCTCCGCGGCGTGAGCGACAGCGGCCGCTCTACGGTGCACCGCGGGTGAAATGCACCCGCAGCAGGACCAAAGCCGTCCAGAACAGGAAGCCGACAAATGTGCACGATCGGTAGTCGGCAACGGAAGACGACTACGCCGTCTGCAGCACCGAGAACGATTCGCCGGGCCGACGCAATGCGAGCTGATCGACCGTCCCGGCGACGTCGATCACGTCGTCGACACGCGCAGCCGGCGGCCCTTTGCGGCAGGCCGTGACCATCGCCGCGACGTCATCGGCGGGACCGGCGAAGACCGCCTCGACGCTGCGGTCGCTGCGGTTGCGGACCCAGCCTTCGAGCCCGTTGAGGATGGCCTGGTCCTCGACCCAGGCGCGGTAGCCGACGCCCTGGACGCGGCCGCGGACCGTGACGTGGACGATGGCGCGACCGATCATGAACCAAGCCCCAGGAACTCGCGAAGTCTCTTCTTCACGTCGCCATCGCGCATGACGCGCGCGGTCAGTTCGGCCGACGGCAGCCCCTTGAGCTGCTTCGGCGAGGCGCCCTCGCGCAGCGCCTTCAGCGTCTCATACACCGCCTGCGTCGCGGCCGCGATCGGCGCATGGCCCTGCAGCGCGACGCGGACGCGGCGCGAGGCGAGATAGCCGAGATCGGACATCTCCTCCGGCGCGCCACCGAGCACGATCGGCAATGTGGCGACTGCCGCAATTGCATCGAGCTGATGGCGCGAGGTGATGCCGGTGAAGAACAGGCCGTCGACGCCGCAGGCCTCGTAGGCCTTGGCGCGCGCGATGGCGTCGTCGAGCGAGGCGATGGAGACGGCCCCCGTTCGTCCCAGAATGACCAGCGCGGGATCGCCTCGGCCGTCGAGCGCCGCCTTCACCTTGCCGACCCCTTCGGCAAGCGAGATCAACTGCGGCTTCGCCTCGCCAAAAGCCTGCGGCAGCAGCGTATCCTCGATGGTGAGACCCGCGGCACCGGCCGCCTCCAGCTCCTGCACCGTGCGGCGCACGTTCATCGCATTGCCATAGCCGTGATCGGCATCGACCAGCACCGGCAGCGCGGCGGCGCGCGACATCCGCCGCATCTGCTCCGCCAACTCGGTCAACGTGATCAGCGCGATGTCGGGATCGCCGAGGACGGCGAGCGAGGCAGCCGAACCGCCGAACATGCCGAGCTCAAAGCCGAGATCTTCGGCGATGCGGATCGAGATCGCGTCGTACACCGAGCCCGGGTGGATGCAGCGATCGCCGGCGAGGATCGCACGGAGCGCCTCTCTGCGTGCACGGAAGGTCATCCTCGCCTCCTCTCTCCCGTCATTGCGAGGAGCGCAGCGACGAAGCAATCCAGAGCTATCTGTCGAACTCTGGATTGCGTCGCTGCGCTCGCGATGACGATGACTGCTGCTTACGCAAACTCCAGGATCAGCGCGTCCACCGCGAGCGTAGCGCCGGCTGTCGCGTGGATCTTCTTCACCGTACCGTCCTGCTCGGCGCGCAGCACGTTCTGCATCTTCATGGCTTCGACCACGGCGAGCGTCTCGCCGGCCTTGACCTCCTGCCCTTCGGTCACGGCGATCGAGACCACGAGGCCGGGCATCGGGCACAACAGCTTCTTGCCGCTGTCGCCGGCGGTGACGACCGGCATCAGCCGCGCCGCGGTCGCCTCGGCTTCCGTGTAGACGTAGACTGGCGCTTCGACGCCCTGATGCGCAAGCCGCACACCGTTCGCAATGAGGCGCGTCTGCACTGCGATGGCCGCGCCATCGATGGTGCCGTGCCAGACCGCATCGCCCGGTTTCCAGTCCGACACCAACTGATGCGCCGGGCCGACCTTGCCGTCGGCCCCGACGAAGCGAACCGTGATCGCGCCGTTCTCCCTGGTGATGTCGAGCAGGATCTCGTCGCGTCCGAGCCACACCGCGCGGCGGCCCTGCCGCTTCACGGGCCGGCCGATCATCTGCTGCGAGATCTGCCGCTTGCGCTCGCCGAGCACGTGGTCGATCGCGGCGCCCACCGCCGCCAGCCGGCGCGCGATCTCGCCTTCCGGCGCACGCGCGGCGAAGCCCTTGGGAAACTCCTCGGCGATGAAGCCGGTCGACAGCCTTCCCTCGCGCCAGCGCGGATGGTTCATCAGCGCCGACAGGAACGGGATGTTGTGGCGGATGCCGTCGACATAGAACGCGTCGAGCGCGGTCGACTGCGCCTCGATCGCGGCAGCCCGCGACGGCGCATGGGTGACCAGCTTGGCGATCATCGGATCGTAGTAGATCGAGATCTCGCCGCCCTCCTGCACGCCGGTGTCGTTGCGCACGGTGACGCCGTCCGCCTTGCTCTCGGCCGGCGGGCGATACTTCACGAGGCGGCCGATCGACGGCAGGAAGCTGCGGAACGGATCTTCCGCATAGACGCGCGACTCCACCGCCCAGCCGGTCAGCGCGACGTCCTTCTGCGCAAGCGCGAGCTTCTCGCCGGCAGCGACGCGGATCATCTGCTCGACGAGATCGATGCCGGTGACGAGCTCGGTGACGGGATGCTCGACCTGCAGGCGGGTGTTCATCTCCAGGAAGTAGAAGCTCTTGTCCTGGCCGGCGACGAACTCCACGGTGCCGGCGGAGTCGTAGTTCACGGCCTTGGCGAGCGCGACCGCCTGCTCGCCCATCTTGCGCCGCGTCTCCTCGTCGAGCAGCGGCGACGGCGCCTCCTCGATGACCTTCTGATTGCGGCGCTGGATCGAGCACTCGCGCTCGCCGAGATAGATCACGTTGCCATGCTTGTCACCGAGCACCTGGATCTCGATGTGGCGGGGATCGACGATGAACTTCTCGATGAAGACGCGGTCGTCGCCGAACGAGGCCTTGGCCTCGGCCTTGGCGAGGTTGAAGCCCTCGGCCACCTCGGCGGTCGAATGCGCGATGCGCATGCCCTTGCCGCCGCCGCCGGCGGAGGCCTTGATCATGACGGGATAGCCGATCTCGTCGGCGATGCGCACGGCATGCTTGTCGTCCTCGATGACGCCGAGGAAGCCTGGCACGGTCGAGACCTTGGCCTTGGCGGCCGCCTTCTTCGATTCGATCTTGTCGCCCATCGCGGCGATGGCGCCGGGGTTGGGGCCGATGAAGACGATGCCAGCCTCGGCCAGCGCCCGCGGAAACGCCTCGCGCTCGGACAGGAAGCCGTAGCCCGGATGCACCGCCTCGGCGCCGGTCTTGCGGCAGGCCTCGACGATGCGGTCGATCAGGAGATAGCTCTCGGCGGCGGCGGGCGGGCCGATCAGCACGGCATCATCGGCCATCTCGACATGAAGCGCATCGCGGTCGGCTTCCGAATAGACCGCAACGGTCCGGATTCCCATGCGGCGGGCGGTCTTGATGACCCGGCAGGCGATCTCGCCGCGGTTCGCGATCAGAATGGTTTTGAACATTTCTTGCTTGATACCTTTGGGCGGGCTCCCCGCTCGTGGCACAGGCGTAACACCGCGAGCTTGACCGGTTCGTCTATACCAAAATCGCCCGCGCGCAACCCGCCTCTCGTTCCGACGTTGCCGTCCGGCGAGGCATGCCAGCTGCGTCCCTTGCCGTCAGCCGGAATAGCTGTGGAAACGTCCGCGGGCATAGGCGTGCGACACCGCCTTCATCAGTTCGCCGACCTCGGTCTCGAGAAAATCGTTCGCAACGATCAGGGCACGAATGGCCGCCCGCGGATCGCCCCCGCAGGCAGCAATGGCCTAGTCTACGGCGGCGTCCAGCGCGAGGTCTTCGGTGTCCGCGGCATCGGTCTTGGATTGCGATCTGGGCATGCGCGATGACGGTCCTCGCTCCGGTCACGCCGCCATGTTCACTTTATGTTCGAAGGAGTCAAGGCGGATCACGCCGCCCCGATCTCTTCCTGCTGCGGCTCGGCCTGTGGCTTTTCGGGAGCCAGAGCGACAGACTTTTGCTGTGCGCCCTGCCGCACCAGATGGTGGACGAAGCCGAGCTTGCCGATGACCGGCGGCGTCAGGATGAATGGATAGAGATCGCGCGCGCCCATCGCCCGTGCGACGCTGTTCATGGCGAAGGTGAATGGCAGCCAGGCGTTGACGATGGTGTCGAAGTCCTCCGCGACATACGGATCGAAGGTGACGCGCGCCGTCAGCCCGCCGATCTGGTCGGCGGGCGGATCGATCTCGATGCCGAACTCGGAGGCCATCTCCAGCGTGTCGACGATGTGGAGGTAGTGCGCCCAGGTCTCGGCAAAATCCTCCCACGGATGCGTGGTGGCGTAGGCCGAAACGAAATTGTCCTGCCAGTCCACCGGAGGCCCCTGATCGTAATGCCGCCTCAGCGCCTCGCCGTAGTCCTGGGTATCGTCGCCGAACACGGCCCGGCATTCCTCGCGCCTGCCGGCATCGCGCACCAGCACGTCCCAGAAATAGTGCCCGACCTCGTGGCGGAAATGACCGAGCAAGGTCCGGTACGGCTCGTCCATTTCGAGCCGCCGTCGCTCGCGCTCGAAATCGTCGGCCTCGGCCAGCGCGATGGTGACGAGGCCGTTGTCGTGGCCCGTCATGACCTTCTGCTGGCCGGCGGGGTCATCGGCGAGGAAGTTGAAGATCAGCCCGTGCTCAGGATCCTCGATCCGTGTCTTCACAGGGAGCTTCCATCGGATCAGCGAGTAGAACAGTCGGTGCTTGGCCACCTCCAGCTCGCGCCATCCCGCGAGCTGCGCGGGATCGGACAGATTGGGAATGGTGCCGTTGTGCCGGCAGGCGCGGCAGAAGCCTGCGGTCTCGCCGGTCTCGAGCAGCCAGTTGCAGGCGTCGTGCTCGGCATTGGCGCAGAAGAAGCGCCCCGTCCCGTGGTCGGCGAGCGTCCGAAAGCCCTCCTCCGCCGGCTCGATCGCCGACAGGATCTGGCGCTCCGGCATGAAGGCGAGCTGATGGCCACAGCGCCCGCAGCTCCGATTCTCGAAGTACAGGATGTTCGTGCAGACCTGACAGACGAAGAGCTTCACGGCGTGGACCTACGTGTTGCGGTGTTCAGGGCCTGACGACGCACGACAGTAACAGTCCGTTCCGGGAGCGCGGAACTTTTTGTCTGCCCCGACGTTCTCGTCATGCCGGCGTTTGCCCGCCTTAATCTCTGGTCAGTTTGCTTTCCTTGGTCCCAATGTCGCCAAGCTTCCGAACACCCGCGATGGAATTCTCGGGCGACTGCTCGCCACATCAGTGCAGGTCAGCATGAACAGCGCGGATGCGCCCAGAGACGACGTGAGGCCGGAGGCTGCCGCCGACGCGCTGCGCCAGCATATCGAGGAGATTGCGCGCGATCGCGATGAGGCCTATCGCGCGCTGCAGGAACGCGAGGCGGAGCTCGCGCGCATCCAGCGGATCGCCCGGGTCGGCGGCGTCGAGGTCGACCTGCGCGAAGGCTACCGCAACCGCCGCTCCCCCGAATACCTGATCATTCACGGCCTGCCGCCGGAAGCCGTTCACGAGACTCACGAAGACTGGGTCAGGCGCGTCCATCCCGACGACCGCGTCAAGGCCGAGCAGGAGTTCATCGCCGCGGTCAAGAGCAAGCAGGAGGACTACACCACCGAATACCGCATCATCCGTCCCAGCGATGGCGAGATCCGGTGGGTCCGCGTCATCGCCCGCATCGAGCGCGACTGGAACGGCCGCGCCATCCGCCTGGTCGGCGCGCATATCGACGTCACCGACCAGATGCTGGCTCAGGCCAAGCTGCGCGAGAGCGAGGAGCGCTTCCGGCTGATCGCCGACAGCGCCCCGGTGCCGATCTGGGTGACGAAGCTCGACCGCACCCGCTCCTTCGTCAATCGCGCCTATGTCGATTTCCTCGGCCTGCCCCATGACGAGACGCTGGCCTTCGACTGGCGCAAGGTGCTGCATCCCGAGGACCTTCCGCGCATCCTGGAGCAGCAGCAGTCGGGAGAGCGCTCGCTGAAGCCGTTCTTCCTCGAGGCGCGCTACCGCCGCGCCGACGGCGAATGGCGCTGGCTGCGCTCGGAATCGCAGCCGCGCTGGGACGCGAACGGCAAACATGTCGGATTCATCGGCGTCGCTCACGACGTCACGGCCGCCAAGCAGGCCGAGATCGAGCTGCGCCGCATCAACGAGACCCTCGAAGAGCGGATCAAGGAGCGCACCGCCCAACTCGAGGCCAATGAAGCGCGCATGCGCGCGATCTTCGACACCAGCAATCAGTATCAGGCCATCCTCGACGTCGAGGGCCGCGTGCTGCATGCCAACCGCATCGCGGTCGCCGGCATGCGCGCCGGTGAAGTGAACGTCATCGGCCAGCCGCTCTGGGATGCGCCCTGGTTCACCCATACGCCGGGCGTGACCGAGATGCTGCGCAAGGCGTTCGCCCGCGTTCTCGCCGGCGAGAGCTTTCGGACCGAGATGCGGCTCGATTTCGCCAGCGGCCAGCGACATTTCGAGCTTTCGATGCGGCCTCTGTTCGACCAGCATGATGTGGTCACCGGCGCGGTCGCCGAGGCGGTCGACGTCACCGAACGCATCCAGGGCGAGGAGCTGTTGCGGCAGTCGCAGAAGATGGAGGCGATCGGCCAGCTCACCGGCGGCGTCGCGCACGATTTCAACAACCTGCTCACCATCATCCGCTCGGCCACCGACTTCCTGCGCCGCCGCGATCTCCCCGAGGAGCGGCGCCGGCGCTATGTCGACGCGATCTCCGAGACGGTGGAGCGCGCCTCGAAGCTGACCGCGCAACTTCTGGCCTTCGCGCGGCGGCAACCCTTGACGCCGCAGGTGTTCAATGTTGGCGAGCAGGTCGAGAATGTCGTGCAGCTGATCCGTCCTCTCGTCGGCGGCCGCATCCAGATCGAGCTCGCGGTCACGAACAGCGGACTGTTCACCCTCGCCGACGTCGCGCAATTCCAGACCGCGTTGATCAATCTCGCGGTCAATGCGCGCGACGCCATGAATGGTGAAGGACATCTGAAAATCGGCGTGCAGCGGACCGAGAGCATCCCGGCCTTGCGTGGCCAGGGCGCCCGGCCCGGTGCCTTCATCGCGATTTCGGTCGCCGACACCGGGGGCGGCATCGCGCCTCAACATCTCAACGCGATCTTCGAACCCTTCTTCACCACCAAGGAGGTCGGCAAGGGCACGGGTCTCGGCCTCAGCCAGGCGTTCGGCTTCGCCAAGCAGTCCGAAGGCGACATCGCGGTCGACAGCCGCATCGGCCACGGCGCGACCTTCACGATCTACCTGCCGCAGGCCACGGCACCGCAATCCGGCACGGAAGCCGGCTCCGCGCGCATCGAGCCGGCGACCATCGGGCGCGGCTACCGCGTGCTCGTGGTCGAGGACAATGACGAGGTGGGGCAGTTCTCGACCGAGCTGCTCGAGGACCTCGGCTATGTGACGCGCCGCGTCGCCAATGCCGCCGATGCACTGGCAATCCTGGCGAACGACGAATTCGCGGTCGACCTCGTGTTCTCCGACGTCATCATGCCCGGCATCAACGGCCTGGAGCTCGCCGGCATCATCCGCGACCGCTATCCCGGCCTGCCGGTGGTGCTGACATCCGGCTACAGCCACGTGCTCGCGGAGAACGCCCATCACGGCTTCGAGCTGATCAAGAAGCCCTATTCGGTGGAGTCGCTGTCGCGCATCCTGCGCAAGGCGATGGCCGAGAAGGCGCCGCTGCCGCGCTGAGTAGGTAGTGCGCGCTTCGCGCGCCCCGGCGCCGGCATCTTCGGCGCGATCATGCCGGTGATCGTCGCGGACCTGATGCGCGGCACCGGCCGCTTCAACATTGCTCAGGGCGCCGTGATTACAGCGCAGAGCATTGGCGCGGCGCTGTCGACCGCGCTGGCGGGCCTGGTCGTCGTCCATGGCGGCTACAGCGCCGCATTCCTGGCCCTCGGCGCGGCCGCCGCGCTCGCCGTGATCGTATGCTGGCGGCTGCTTCCCGAGACCGGTGGACCGGAGGCCGCGCATCCGGATGCGGCGTCCTCGCCCGCTATCCCCGCCGAATGATTTGCTCTATCGATCCCTGATCATGTCCCTGCAAGATACCTGGCTCGCTTACGCCATCATCATTCCCGCCACCGCCGGCGTCATCATCCGCCCGTTTCGGCTGCCCGAGGCCGTGTGGGCCGTCGCCGGCGCGATCCTGTTGGTCGCGCTCGGCCTGCTGCCTGTCGCTGATGCGCTCACCGGCATCCGCAAGGGCGTCGACGTCTATCTGTTCCTGATCGGCATGATGCTGATTGCCGAGCTGGCCCGCCGCGAGGGCTTGTTCGACTATCTCGCGGCCTATGCCGTGGAGCATGCGCGCGGCTCGCCGCAACTCCTGTTCCTGTTGGTCTATGCGGTCGGTACCCTGGTCACCGTGGTGCTCTCCAACGATGCCACCGCGATCGTGCTGACGCCGGCCGTCTATGCCGCCACGCGCGCCGCCGGCGCTTCGCCGCTGCCCTATCTCTACGTCTGCGCCTTCATCGCCAATGCCGCGAGCTTCGTGCTGCCAATCTCCAATCCGGCCAATCTGGTCGTGTTCGGCGAACGCATGCCGCATCTCAGCGAATGGCTGCGCCAGTTCACTTTGCCCTCGATGGCCGCGATCGCCCTGACCTATGTCGCGCTGTGGCTGACCCAGCGCCGCGCGCTCCGTGAGGAGACGCTGCGGACCGATGTCGACAAGCCGCATCTGAGCCGCGAGGGTCGGCTGGCCGCGGTCGGAATCATGGCGATTGCCGCCGTGTTGCTGACCGCCTCGGCGCTCGACGTCCAACTGGGCCTGCCGACCTTCGTCTGTGGCGTGGTCACGGCGGCCGCAATCCTGCTCGTCAGCCGGCAGTCGCCTTGGCCAACCATCAAAGGTGTGTCCTGGGGCGTGCTGCCACTGGTCGCCGGCCTGTTCGTGATGGTCGAGGGTCTGAATCGCGCCGGAGCGATCGGCCAGCTTAGCGCCTGGCTGCATCAGGGGGTGGCCGGCTCGCCTGTCGGTACGGCCTGGGCGGCCGGCCTGATCACTGCGGTGGCCGACAACATCGCCAACAATCTTCCCGTCGGACTGGTCGCCGGCTCGGTGGCGGCCAGCGATCACCTGCCGCATGAGGTCATCCGTGCAATTCTGATCGGCGTCGATCTCGGCCCCAACATCTCGGTGACCGGCTCGCTCGCCACCATCCTGTGGCTGACCGCCCTGCGGCGCGAAAAAATCGAGGTGTCCGCCTGGCAGTTTCTCAAGATCGGACTCGTAGCAACGCCGCCGGCGCTGATGGCGGCGCTGGCCGCAGCGATCTGACATCGATGTGATGGCGGTGGCACGGTGACGAAGGCGGGAGCCCGCCCTACCTTTCCAGGGCACCGTTGAAGAAGTCGACGAGCCCGAATGGTGCGCTGTCGCCGAGGCACAGCTTGAGGATTTGATGCGCGCCTGCGGCCGCCGACGAGCTGCGCGGGAATAGCGCCGCTTCGTAGACGGTGAGTGCCGCTTCGATGTCGCCGGGGTGGGCGGCGATCGCCTTGCCGAGCTCGGCGCCGTCGAACATCGCCAGGTTCGCGCCCTCGCCGGCCGGCGGCGCCAGGTGCGCGGCATCCCCAAGAAGCGTCACCCCAGGCACACGGTCCCACCGATGGTCGTTCGGAAGCGTGTGGATCATGCGCGGGACCGGCGGGGTTTCGCCGTCGGTGATCAGCGCGGTGAGCGCAGGCGCCCATCCGTCGAACTCGGCCGCAATTCGGGCCGTCGCGGCGGCAGCGTCCATGAAGTCGATGCCGGCGATCCACTCGGCGGAGCGGTTCAGCGCGACGTAGGCGTGAAGAACCTGTCCTGCCTCACGGTGCGCGCAGATCCCCTGTCCCGGAGCGAGCGCGAACAATGCGCCGCCGCCGACTGCTTCGGCCGCCGCGGTGTGCCGCTCGTCGGCGTCATGCAGGTAGGTCTCAACGAACGTCGTGCCGACATATTCTGGCTTGGCGGCCGACAGCAGGGGCCGGACCTTCGACCAGGCGCCGTCGGCGCCGACCAGCAGGCTCGTGACCACGCTCGCCCCGTCCGCGAACCTCAGCTCGTGCCTGTGGTCGCCAAGGGGCACCACGCCGGTCAGCTTCTTGCCCCACTGGATCGTCTCAGCTGGCAGGGACTCGAGAAGAATCCGCCGCAGATCACCCCGCAGCACCTCGGGGCGTCGGCCGTCATCGGGCTGCGCGAGCAGCACCGTGCCATGCCGGTCAAGCACGCGCGACGCCGCGCCGCCCTCATGGATGATCGCACGGAACGCATCGATGAGGCCGGCGTCTGCGAGGGCACGTTGCCCGTCGTGCTCGTGAATATCGAGCTGGCCGCCTTGCGCCCGGGTTTCGGCGGATGGCTCCGCCTCATAGATCGTCGCCGGGATACCGTGGACATGGAGGACGCGTGCGAGCGTAAGGCCGCCGAGGCCCGCGCCGACGATCGTGACGGGTGTCGTCATCATCTGCCTTTCAAATTGACTGGAACGTCGTTCCATGAAAGTTGATTGGAACAACGTTCCAATCATGTCAAGATGATGGTCATGGCGAGCAGAACACAACGGACGGAACGGCGCGCGGATGCGCTCTCGAAGGAGAGAATCGTCGAGGCCGCGATCAAGATCCTCGACACCGAGGGCGAAAGCGCTCTGACCTTCCGCGCGCTCGCAGCTCGCCTGGCGACCGGCAGCGGGGCGATCTACTGGCACGTCGCCAACAAGAGCGATCTGCTCGCAGCGGCCACCGATGACGTCATTGCCCGTGTCATGACCGGCGTCGTGGGCGATGCAGAGCCGCGACAGGCGATCCGTGCCGTTGCCCTCGGGGTGTTCGACGCCATCGACGCCCACCCCTGGGTGGGTGCCCAGCTTTTCCGTGAACCGTGGCGGTCCGCGATGCTGCAGATCGTCGAAAGCGTCGGCGGACGGCTCCAGACGCTCGGTGTCCCCGAAAGCGCCCTGTTCGATTCCGCGTCCGCGCTCTTGAACTACATCCTTGGCGTGGCCGGGCAGAATGCCGCGAACGCCCGCCTCCTCCCGCGCGAGACGGACCGCGCGGCGTTCCTCCGATCGGTCGCCGCACGGTGGACACAGCTCGATCCCGCGGAGTATCCGTTCGTGCATCGGGTGGCGACGGAGCTGCGCGAGCACGACGACCGCGAGCAATTTCTTGCCGGCATCGACCTCATCCTGGCCGGGATCGGGACCATCCGATAGGCAGCGGCTGACTTGCAGCCCACCTGCCTCCTCCGAACGCAAGGAGATGCGCAACCGGCGGGAGAATATCGAGGTCGGCGCCTTGGCAGGCTCCAACCAGGCTCCGAAGGTGCGACTCGTGACGCCGCCGCCAGCGCTGGTGGCACGCTGGCGGCGTTGTGATCACGATCGGCCGATGGTCAGGCCGCGGCTTCGTAGTTGACCGCAGTCTCAGCGATCTTGGTCAGCGTCTCGTCGGTCTTCCGCTCTTCATTCAGCGTCTGGTCGAGCAGCTTGGCGGCCTTCGGCAGGTTGAGCTTGAGCGCCCAGGCCTTCAGGGTGCCATAGCGCGACATCTCATAGTGCTCGACCGCCTGCGCTGCCGCAAGAAGGCCGGCGTCGAGCGCCTGTGTCCCCTTGTACTCGTCCATGATTTCCTTGCCCTCGTCGATGATGCCCTCGATCGCATCGCACTTCTTGCCGCGGGCGGGCTTGCCGATCAGCTCGAAGATCTGCTCGAGCCGCTCGATCTGGCCTTCGGTCTCGTCGTGGTGCTTCTCGAACGCCGCCGCCAGCTTCTCCGACTGCGCCGCCTTGGCCATTTTCGGCAGCGTCTTCAGGATCTGCTTCTCGGCGTAGTAGATGTCCTTGAGGGTATCGAGGAAGAGCTCGTTGAGGTCTTTGTCGGCAGGCATGGTGTGCTCCTGTTGATTGTGAGCCGACAACCAGAAAGCCATACCCTAGTTCCTGCCACCGACGAGCCCGCCGCAAGAAAATCCTGCCCGGAGCGCTGTCGGCGGCCTCCGAGCCTCTTGTAACAAAACTGTCACCCGGCAAAACTACAGCTCTTCCCTGCGGCGAGACGCCGCGATTCCGCCGATTGCCTTCAGGAGTTTTCAATGCGCCGCCCGCTCGTGCTGCTGTGCGCCGGACTGACCTTGCTGTCGTCCGGAGCCGCATTTGCGCAGAACGCCACCCCCCATAACCTCATCCTGTTCATTCCCGACGGCCTGCGTGCGCTTAAGGTGACGCCGGAGACCGCCCCGGCCATGGCCGCCGTCCGCGACAAGGGCGTCAACTTCAAGAATTCGCACTCGCTGTTTCCGACCTTCACGATGGCCAACGGCTCGGCCATGGCGACCGGCCACTATCTCGGCGACACCGGCACGTTCTCGAACACGATCTTCACGGGCTACACCTCGGCGCCGGCCGGCGGCACCGTCGTGCCCTTCATCGAGAACGACGCCGTGCTCGGCGATATCGACGAGCATTTCAACGGCGACTACCTCAACGAGGACACCATCCTGAAGCTCGCCCGCAAGGCCGGCTATTCGACCGCCGCGATCGGCAAAGTCGGCCCGACCTACCTGTTCGACCACACCGGCTGCCCTTGCAAGCCCGGCGCGACCTCCTCGATCGTGATCGACGATTCCACGGGCAATAAGAACGGCGTGCCTGTCACCGACGAGGTCAAGGATGCCATGACCAAGGCCGGCCTGCCGCTGGCGACGCCGTCGCGCGGCGACAACGGAAAGGCGGGCGACGCCAAGACGCCGGGCACGACCTCGGCCAACGTCGCGCAGCAGGCCTACATGGTCGACGTCGCCACCAAGGCGGTGCTGCCGATGTTCAAGGCCCGCAACAAGCCGTTCGTTCTGGTGTTCTGGTCGCGCGATCCGGACGGCAGCCAGCACAATCACGGCGACAGTCTCAACACCATCACGCCGGGCATCAATGGCCCGACGTCGATGGCCGGCATCAGGAATGCCGACGACAATCTGGCGGCGCTGCGCAAGGCGCTCGACGATCTCGGGCTCGCCGCTTCGACCAACATCATGGTTCAGGCCGACCACGGCTTCTCGACCATCTCCAAGGAGAGCAAGACCAGCCCATCGGCCAAGGTCAGCTATGACGACACGCCGAAGGACTTCCTGCCGATGGGCTTCCTGGCGATCGACCTCGCCAAGGCGCTCGACCTGCCGCTGTTCGATCCGAACGACAAGAACGCGGCGGTGCCCGACGGCAAGCACCCGAAGGCCGGCAACGGCGTGCTCGGCAAGGATCCAACCAAGCCCGATCTCGTCGTCGCCACCAATGGCGGCTCCGACCTGATCTATCTGCCCAACAACGACAGGAAGCTCGCCCGCCGCACCGTCAAGGCGCTGCTCGCGCAGGACTACGTCTCCGGCATCTTCGTCGACGACAAGCTCGGCGAGATTCCCGGCACGCTGCCGCTGTCGCGGATCAACCTGCAGGGCAAGGCGGTGACGCCGCATCCGGCGATCGTGGTCAACTTCCGCTCCTATGTCGCGCCGGGCTGCGATCAGCCGAGCAACTGCCAGGTCGAGGTCGCCGACACCGTGCTGCGCCAGGGCCAGGGCATGCACGGCTCGTTCGGCCGCGGCGACACCTACAGCTTCATGGCGGCCATCGGACCCGACTTCAAGGCGGGCTTCGTCGATCCGCTGCCCGTCAGCAATGCCGATGTCGGCATCACCGCGGCGAAGCTGCTCGACCTCAAGGTCGCTCCGAAGGGCAGACTGATCGGCCGCATCATGACCGAGGCGATGCCGAACGGCACCACGCCGAAGGCGACGTCGGACGTCATCAAGTCGGATCCGGCCGCCGGAGGACTGCGCACCGTGCTGAAGCTACAGCGCGTCGGCACCCAGCGCTATTTCGACGCCGCCGGCTTCCCCGGCCGCACCGTGGGACTCGACGACGAGGCGCCGAAGCAGACGGCGGCGGCGAGGTAGTCAGTCCGCCACCTCTACGCGATCAGCAGAGTGCCCTGCGAAAGTGGGGCATTTCTGTTTCGACTAGACGTGGTGCCGTAGCCCGGGTGAGCGCAGCGATACCCGGGGAGACCGTTCCCGCATGTCGCACCGCCGATTGATTCACCGGCCGGGCGGCGCCATCAAGAGCCGTCATGCGATCGCCGCCGGTCAAAAAGAAAAGAGCGCGATGAGGTCATCGCGCTCGTCGAACTCGTGCCTTTGGATGAACGCGACGCGCTTACATGCCGATGTCGATCATCGACGGCAGTTGTGCCAGCGGCAGCACGGTGACGCCGACCAGCGTCGCGACCATCGCCATCAGCGCACGGTTGCCCTGGCGCTTGCCGCGCATCTGCTTGGCGACCCATTCCAGCGCATCGGTGCGGAGGCCCCGCGCATTGACCGGAGCCCAGCTCTCGATCGCCGTCTCCGGCGACAACGCCACGCTGCGCGGCGGCACCGGCAGGCCGGAGGCGGCCGCGGCATGATGCGCCACCGCCTTGGCGAGCAGATCCTCGAACCGGCCATCGTCCTTGCGCTCGGTCGCGGCTGCGTCGATCTCGAACATGGCCTCGGCCTCGGCGCGGCTGACGGGCACGTCGTTGATCGCGGCAGCGCTCAGAATGCGCGCGCACCAGGCGGCGTCATCGGCATCGAGCACGCGGGAGAAATGCACGCGTCCCGCGGTGGTCGGACCCTCGCCGGTGATCACGCCGTCGCGCACGATGCCGAGCGCGAAAGCAGCGGTCTCACAGGAGGACGGTTCGAGACCATCGATGCCGATGGTTTTTGGTGCAGAGGTAGCCATGTTCTCTTCTCAGTTGCTGTGTTGACCCACCTTGTCGGCCCGCGTCTGAACGAGTGGTTAACGGTTCGAAACGGTGCTGTGGGTTTTTGTATCGGTTGCCGATTTGCCGCAGTGACCTCGATCACGGTTCAAAGCCAGGGGGCGTCAGGGGGCGGCGTGTTGCGACCAACAGATGGCCAAATCTGGGCAACCGGTCGTCTCATGGATGTTTCGCCGCAGCCCGGAAACTCAAAAGAAGTTGTTGGCCGCGTGAGCTTTGGAGCAATTATCTTCTCTTTTCCGTCAGCCAGTTCCCTTCCGCGGCGGCATTTCCTATAGTGTTTAGAAGATTTATTCCCGCCACCTGTACTGAAAGGGACTGCCATGGCTCTCCAGATCGGCTCCACTGCCCCGGACTTCGAGGCAGACACCACCGAAGGCAAGATCAAATTCCACGACTGGATCGGCGACAGCTGGGCCCTCTTGTTCTCGCATCCGAAGGATTTCACCCCGGTGTGCACCACCGAGCTCGGCGCGCTGGCGCGGCTGAAGCCGGAGTTCGACAAGCGCGGTGTCAAGCTGATGGGCCTGTCGGTCGACCCGGTGGACAACCACGCCAAATGGTCGGAGGACATCCGCGAGACGCAGGGCGCGGCGCCGAACTATCCGATGATCGGCGACACCGACTACAACGTCTCCAAGCTCTACGACATGCTGCCGGCGGCGATCTCCGGTGATCCGTCCAAGCGCACCCCGGCCGACAATCAGACCGTCCGCAACGTCTTCATCATCGGACCCGACAAGAAGATCAAGCTGATCCTGGTCTACCCGATGACCACCGGCCGCAACTTCCAGGAAATTCTACGCGTCATCGACTCGCTGCAGCTCACGTCAAAGCACCGCGTCGCAACCCCCGCCGACTGGAAGCAGGGCGAGGACGTCATCATCGCCGGCTCGGTGTCCGACGACGAGGCCAAGACGATCTATCCGAACGGCTGGAAGGCGCCGAAGCCCTATCTGCGCGTGGTGCCGCAGCCGAAGTGAGTGCTCGAGCGGCCAAGTTCATTCGCCCTTCTCGGATGGGAAGGGCGAATGCCGCGGCAGGTCCATACGGTCATGCAGGATGCGGCCGATCTCGATGATCCCACGGCCACCCACGCGGTAGAGCAGCAGATGGCGCCCAGCGCGGCCGTGTCGTGCGACATGAAGTGTGCGAACGCCGTGCATGATCTCATCTCGAGCCCTGGATCCCGCAACATCGGGACCATACGCCAGTTCTCCGATCGCGCGCAGCAGCGTGTCCCGGTACACTTCGGCCTGGCGGCGACCGAAGTTCTCTACCGTCCATTTCAGGATATTCGCGAAGTCGAGCTCTGCGACGGCACTGAGACGAACTCTCCACGTCTCCTCCATCGTCAGATGCTCCCGTGCGGGCGCGACGATCAATCGGCGCGGCTGATAAGCCTGTCCGAGAGGCCGTTGAGATAGGCTTGAAGCTCGTCCATGCTGGTGAACTCCTTGAACTCGCCGCGATCGAGCGCAGAAAAACCGGCCTGCGCGGCCTCGCGCAGGCCGTTCAGCCGTGCAGCATCTTCGGCCTCGCGCTGCTCGATCAAACGCAGCCCATCGCGCAGCACCTCAGTCGCGTTCTGGTACCGGCCGGACTCCACCAGACCTTGGATGATCTTTTCCTGATCGTCCGTCAGAACGACGTTTCGTACCGGCATCGCAAAGCCCATTGCGTGAGTTATAGGCTCACTATGCCACGGGCGACGGCTCCTGTCGCCAGGCTTCCAGGCCCAGGAACGTGCTAGCCCCGCGGCGTGACCCAGTCCGCGATCAGCAGCCCGAGTGTCGCCGACACCGCCGTCACGAACACGCCCCAGCCGATGTCGACCGCCACCACCGCCCAGGTCCACTGCTTGAGCATCGCCAGCGACGTCAGCTCGAAGGTCGCGTAGCAGAACAGCCCGAACAGCGCGCCGTAGAGCAAGGTCGAGCGCCATGTCGCATCGGCCGTCCCGCTGACGAAGATCAGCACGCCCACGACATAGAGCAGATAGAACAGCACCGCCGGCACGGGGCGGATCTCGCCCAGCATCTCGCCGACCTGCGACTGGAAGAAGCCCCTGGCGACGATGCTCAGGAACGGGATGTCGAAGCCGAGCAGCACGGCCAGCGTCGCAAAATACAGAACGGCGTACCGGCTCATGCGCGGCTCCTCCCTGGTGGCTCACCTGCCGATAACGCGGAGCGACGGCAGCCCCCGCCTGGGCCGGGCCAATCAGCCGCGGCGCTTGGCCTTGGCCTTCTTTCCACCCGGCGCCTTCGCCCGCGAGGGTCTGTCTGAATACGTCTGTCCGCCGTGGCTGGACTTGTCGCGATGCTGCTTTTTGTTCGCGAACGCCGGCTGTTGGCCGGGTTTCGCCGGCCCCTCGCGATGCGGCTTGCCGCGCGGCTTGGCGTCCCTGCCCCCGCGCGGCTCATCGCGCTGCAGCGGATGGTAGGCCGTCTCGTCCGCCTCGCGCCGCGGCGGCCGCTTGTCGGCGCGCGGCCTGTCCGGCGACGCCTGCCCCGAGGGCGCGCCCGCCAGCGGCTCGATCCGGATATTGTCCTCCTTGTCGGGACGACGGATGTTCGCAGTGAAAGCGTCGGCGACGCGCGCGGCGATCTCGAACTCGGTCGTCGTGTCCTGGATCTTGATGGCGCCGATGTCGTGCTTGTCGATGCCGCCGCGGCGGCAGATCATCGGCAGCAGCCAGCGCGCTTCCGCATTCTTCCTGCGCCCGATCGCCGCCCGGAACCAGATGCTCGGCTCGCCCATGCCGTGGCGCGCCGACGGCTTCCCCGTCTTCGTTCGGGGCGACGGTGGCCGCTCCTCGCCGCGCGCCGGCCTGACGGTGTCGCGACCGCGATCCTCGCGCGCACGGCCACGATCCTGGCCCGGATCGAGAATGTCCTCGGGCGACGGCAGCCGCGCGCGATAGAGCCGCGCCAATGCGGCGGCGATGTCCTCGGCCGACCGCTCCGCCAGCAGCGCCTGCGCGAGCGCCAGATCCTCCGCCGTCGTCTCCTCGGTGAACACCTGGTCGTGGAGCATGCGCTCCTGATCGAGCTTGCGGATCTCGTCCGCCTGCGGCGCCGCGCCCCACGCGGCCTCGATGCCGGCGAGGTTCAGCAGCGTTTCCGCCCGCCGTCGGCGGGCCGGCGGCACCAGCAGCACGCTGACGCCCTTGCGGCCGGCGCGGCCGGTGCGACCCGAGCGATGCTGCATCACCTCGGGATCATTCGGCAGCTCGGCGTGGACGACGAGGTCGAGCTTCGCGAGATCGATGCCGCGTGCTGCGACGTCGGTTGCCACGCACACCCGCGCGCGCCCGTCGCGCAGCGACTGCAGCGCCGTGGTCCGCTCGTTCTGGGTCAGCTCACCCGACAGCGCGACGACGGAAAAGCCGCGCTCCAGCAGCGCCGCCTGCAGATGGCGCACCTTCTCGCGGGTGTTGCAGAACACGATCGCGCTCGGCGACTCGTAGAAGCGCAGCACGTTGACGACCGCATGCTCGACATCGTCGGCGGCGATGCGGATGGCGCGGTACTCGATGTCGGCATGCCCGCCTTCGTCGCCCTCGACCTCGATCCGGAAGGCGTCGTCCTGATACTGTTTGGCCAGCGCGACGATGCCGCGCGGGAAAGTCGCCGAGAACAGCAGGGTCCGGCGCGTGTCCGGCGTGGTCTCGAGGATGAACTCGAGGTCCTCGCGAAAGCCGAGATTGAGCATCTCGTCGGCCTCGTCGAGCACCACGGCCTTCAGTTCCGAGATGTCGAGACGCCCGCGCCGCAGATGATCACACAGCCGCCCGGGCGTGCCGACGACGATATGGGCCCCTGCCTCCAGCTCGCGCTGCTCGCGGCGCGGATCCATGCCGCCGACGCAGGAGACGACGCGCGCGCCCGCGTGCTGATAAAGCCATGCGAGCTCGCGCTGGACCTGCAAGGCAAGCTCGCGCGTCGGCGCCACGATCAGCGCCAGCGGCGCGGTGGCCCGCTCGAACCGCTCGGCCTCGCCCAGCAGGTTGTTCGCGAGCGCCAGCCCATAGGCCACGGTCTTGCCCGAGCCGGTCTGCGCCGAAACCAGGAGGTCACGGTCGACGGCGTCATGCGCAAGCACGGCGAGCTGTACGGGCGTCGGAGTTTCATAATTGCGCTCGGCCAGAGCGCGGGCGAGCGGCGGATTCGTCGTGGGAAAGGACAAGTGACCGGAAACCTCGTTTCGATCCGGCTGCTTTACGCCATGCCGCGCCGGAACACGAGGGCCGTGAACGGTCAAATCCTGTCCTGCTCAGTGCGCCCAGCCTGGCCAGGCGATACCGATGGTCGACGGCCGCGCGGCCCGGAAGATGCGAGACGCATGGCCACCGCTGCGCCAGATCTCGGCTACTCGTCGCTCCACGGCCAATGCCAGTGACGCCAGCCCCAGTTGCGCGGACCGCTGGCGTCCATGGCCGCCTTCTGCTTGTCATCGAGCGAGTCGTAGAGCGCCTGAAACGCCGGCCGGACGATCTTGATCGCCTGCTGCATCGTGTCGAGCCGCTGCTCCGCCAGTGCGAGGCGGTCGGTCGCCTTGACCGGCGGCGTCGCCGGGCAGTCCTTCGTGATCAGCTCCGCCGCCTTGGCCGATGCCGCTTTGAGATCATCGAGCCGCGCCCGCTGCGCGTCGTTCGGCTTGATGGCGGCCTCGATCTGCGACATCCGCCATTCGGCAAATCCGGCCATGCGGGGATTGCAAAGGAAGCCGAAGCCCCGGCCGCCCATCATCCCCGGCCCCATCATCATGCCCGGGCCCCAACCTGGTCCGCCCGCCCCCGGCTGGGCAAAGCCCGGTGCGGCGGTGACGGTGACGATTGCGGCCGCGAAGACCAGCGCGCGTGGATCTAATCGCATTGCAGAACTCCTTGACGTGGCACCAATGACTTTGCGCAAACTAAGCGAGCGGCAAGCTTGCGTGCTTGAGCGAGATCAACGAGCCACGGACGAGCCATGGCGAATAGAGGAGATGACAACGATACGTAGCTATCGCTGGATATGGACGTCGGCGGTCGCATCGGGCTGCGGGACGCTGGCGCATATCGGCCTGATGGAGCTCAAGAGCCGGCTTCACCTATTGCCGCAGTTCGATCCCGCCTCGGCGCTTCTCGACACGCTCTCGCCCCTGTTCGCCCGAGCGATGCACGATGGGGCGCCGCTATGGTTGCTGTCGCAGCTCAACGGAGCCTTCCTGATCGGCCTGCTGTTCGGCCGCTTCTTCCATCGCCTGCCCGGCGGCAGCGGCGTCGCCAAAGGCTTCCTGCTCGGGCTCGCCGGCTGGGTGTTGCTCGGAATCGGGTTGTTTCCCGCCATCGGCCTTGGACCGTTCGCAACGTCGCTCGGGCTGGGCGCCGGCCCGGCGCTGTTTTCGCTGGCGATGGTCGAGGCGTACAGCGTCGTGCTGGGCGCCGTGTATGCGGCCCTGCAGAGACCGGATCCGAAGGCCGAGCTTCGCCGAGTCGGAGAAAGCGATCACGTCTGAGCGCCGCCGTCTCGGCTACTTCGAAAAGACCGAAATTTTTCGCTTTCGTTTTCTCGAAAATCATGTATGATCCGCGTCGTCCTGCCCCATGCAGAGGGACGTACGCGTCGTCACGAACGTCGGGTGCGGGATGCGGTGGCCGCAGTCATGCCGGACGCGCCTTCGGCGCAGACGACCGGCATGATTGCGGACGCGAAGTCGCAGCGTCCTGACACCCCGATGCTGGTGTTACGTTCGCGACGGCGCTCGAGGCGCCGCGCGGATCATGGTGGCCAACACGCTCGGCGCACCAGGGAGACTGCGTATAAGCGTGAAGACATCGCGCAGGGAATGCCGGTTGATCGGCTTTGCCTGTGGTACCTGCCGCCTGCATTTTTTTTCGCAGGCGGGCCATGGGTGAGGCCTTCACCCGGCATTCCCTGCACCCTCTCGTTTTGCAGAGGGTAAACAGGCCGCAGAACTCGGGCTGCTCATGCCGCGGGAATGCGAACGCACGTCTTCGAGATGCTCCCCACGCGCTCCGATCTCCGCTGTCGTCCCGGACAAGCCACGGCGCGCGTCAGCGCGACGCGGCGCCGATCCGGGACCCATACTCCACGGCGGATATGATGTGGAGGGTGTCAAACGATCGGCCTGCCCCAAACCGCTCCCTGGGGTTATGGGTGCCGGCTTTCGCCGGGACGACAGCGGAGCATGTGAGCAGCACTGAACGCGGCGTCGTATTCAATGCTGCTAGCAAACAACCGCCCCACGATCAGCAAGGTTGCGCGCCCATCGCACCGCGACCTCAAATCCGCACCGCACCAAACGCAGAGCAGCAAGCTGCATCTCCGCTGGCGCAATGGCATAGGAATTGCTGAACTCGCACATCAATTCGTCGCTTGCGGAGACCATCGAATGCTTGAAGGAGCCGAAGTCCGGCTGGCCGTCGATATCGGAGGCACGTTCACCGATATCGTTCTCGACATCGGCTGTCAGCGCCGGACACGCAAGCTGTTGACCACGCCGGCGCAGCCCGAGCAGGCCGTGCTCGACGGCGTCAGCCTCATTCTTGCCGACGCGAAGGCTCGCATCAGCGACATTGACGTCTTCATTCACGGCACCACGCTCGCGACCAACGCCATCATCGAGCGCCGCGGCGCCAGGACCGCGCTGATCGCCACGTCCGGCTTTCGCGATGTTCTGGATATTGGAACCGAGAGCCGCTACGACCAATACGATCTCTCGATCGACAAGCCGAAACCGCTGGTGCCGCGCTCCCTGCGCTTCACCGTGCCCGAGCGCGTCGATGCCCACGGAGACGTCAGGCTGCCGCTCGACGAAGCGGCGGTGCGTGCGCTGGTGCCGCAACTGCGCACGCTCGATGTCGCCAGCATCGCCATCGCCTTCCTCCACGCCTATGCCAATCCCGCGCATGAGCGCCGCGCCGCGGAGATCCTGGCCGAGGAAATGCCGGACATGTCGATCACCATGTCCTCGGCGGTCTGTCCCGAAATCCGGGAATACGAACGCACCTCGACCGCGGTCGCCAACGCCTATGTGCAGCCGCTGATGAACAGCTATCTCGCGCGCATGGAGCAGGCGCTAAGGATCGAGCAGTTCCGCGGCGCGATCTATCTCGTCACGTCGGGCGGCGGCGTCACCTCGATCGCGACCGCCCGGCGCTTCCCGGTGCGCCTCGTCGAATCCGGTCCTGCGGGCGGCGCCATCTTCGCCGGCCAGATCGCAGCAAGGCTCGGCGAGCGCAAGGTGCTGTCGTTCGACATGGGCGGCACCACCGCCAAGATCTGTCTGATCGAGAACTTCGAGCCGGAGAGCTCGCGCGTGTTCGAGGTCGATCGCGCCGCGCGCTTCCTGAAAGGCTCTGGCCTGCCGGTGCGCATCCCCGTCATCGAGATGGTCGAGATCGGCGCCGGCGGCGGCTCGATTGCGCGGATCGACGCAATGAAGCGCGTCACCGTCGGCCCTGAGAGCGCCTCCTCCGAGCCCGGTCCTGCGTGCTACGGCCGCGGCGGCCAGCGTCCTGCCGTGACCGATTCCGACGTCGCACTCGGCATGATCGATCCCGATGCGTTCGCCGGCGGCACCATCAAGCTCGATCCCGAGCTGTCGAGACAGGCCCTGCTCCGCGACGTCGGCGCGCCGCTCGGCCTCGATGCCGAGACCGCGGCTTATGCGGTGCATGAAGTCGTTTGCGAGAACATGGCGAGCGCGGCGCGCGTCCACGCCGTCGAGCGCGGCGCCGTGATTGGTCAGCACACGCTGATCGCGTTCGGCGGCGCGGCGCCGCTGCATGCCGCCCGCGTCGCCGAGAAGATCGGCGTCGCCAGGGTGATCGTGCCGTCCAACGCCGGCGTCGGCTCGGCGGTCGGATTCCTCGCGGCACCCATCGCTTATGAGCTGGTGCGCAGCCGCCATGCCCGGCTCGATGATTTCGATCCGACGCTCGTCTCGGGCCTGCTGCAGGAGATGGCGGACGAGGCGCGTGCGCTGGTCGAGCCGGGTGCGGCTGGAGCTGCGGTGCGCGAGCGCCGCGCCGCCTTCATGCGCTATGTCGGCCAGGGTCACGAGATCAATGTCGAGCTGCCGAACCGCCCGCTCACCGCGCACGACCTGCCAGCACTGCGCGCCTCGTTCGAGGCGGGCTATGCCGCCTTGTTCGAGCGCCCGATCCCCGGTGCAGCGATCGAGGTGCTGAGCTGGTCTGTGCTCGCGACCACGGACGCGCACCAACCGCCCGCTGTCGCCGAGGTGCAGCGCAAGCCCGCGGGGCAAGCCGCCGGCCATCGCAAATTCTTCGACGGCCGCGCCGGCCGCTTCGTCGACATCCCGCTGTATCGCCGCGAGCAGATGATGCCGGGCGCCGTCATCGCGGGACCGGCCGTGATCGCCGAGGACGAAACCTCGACCTTCATCTCCAACAGTTTTGACGCACATATCGACGGTGCCGGCAGCATCGTCATGGAACGGAAGGCGGCCTGAGATGAGCCAGTCCCAAGCGACGAGCCTGATCGACCTGCAGATCATGTGGCACCGGCTGATCGCCGTGGTCGAGGAGCAGGCCCAGGTGCTGCTGCGCACCGCCTTCAGCCCGATCGTGCGCGAATGCGGCGACCTCTCCGCCGGCGTGTTCGACCTGAAGGGCCGCATGCTGGCGCAGGCCGTCACCGGCACGCCCGGCCACGTCAACTCGATGGCCGAGTCGGTGAAGCACTTCATCGCGCATTTCCCGATTGCGGCGATGAAGCCGGGCGATGCCTACATCACCAACGATCCCTGGATGGGCACCGGCCATCTCAACGACTTCGTCGTCACCACGCCCTGCTTCAAGGACGGCGAGCCGGTCGCGCTGTTCTCCTGCACCAGCCATCTGATGGACATCGGCGGCATCGGCTTCGGCCCCGATGGCACCGACGTATTCATGGAAGGACTGTACATCCCGATGCTGAAGCTGATCGACCAGGGCGTCGTCAACGAGACGCTGATGGCGATGATCAGAGCGAATACACGCCTGCCGGTGGACACCGAGGGCGACACCTACTCGCTCGCCGCCTGCAACGATGTCGGCTGCCAGCGCCTGGTCGAGATGATGACCGAGTTCGGCATTGCCTCGCTCGATGAGCTCGGCGACTACATCTGCGACCGCTCGCGCGAGGCCGTCCTGGCCGAGATTGCCAAGCTGCCCAAGGGCACCTGGCGCAACGAGATGGTCGTCGACGGCTACGACGCGCCGGTGACTTTGAAGGCAGCGCTGACGATCTCGGACGACGGCATCCACGTCGATTTCGACGGCACGTCGAAGGCCTCGAAATTCGGCATCAACGTGCCGCTGTCCTACACCACGGCCTACACCGTGTTCGGGCTCGGCTGCGTCGTCGCCTCCGCGATCCCCAACAATGCCGGCTCGCTGTCGCCGCTCACTGTGTCAGCGCCATCGGGCGCGATCCTCAATGCGCCGAAGCCCGCGCCGGTCGCCTCGCGCCATGTCATCGGCCAGATGCTGCCCGACGTGGTGTTCGGCTGCCTGCGCCAGATCATCCCGGAGCGCGTGCCTGCCGAAGGCACCTCCTGCCTGTGGAATCTCAATGTGCGCGGCCAGACCCGCTCCGGCGCTGGCGGCAATTACGGATTCTCGATGGCGGTGACGAGCAATGGCGGCACCGGTGCCCGCTTCGACAAGGACGGGCTGTCGGCGACCGCGTACCCCTCCGGCGTGCGCGGCACGCCGGTCGAGATCGCGGAGACGCAGACGCCGCTGATCTTCTGGCGCAAGGAGCTGCGGCCGGATTCCGGCGGCGCCGGCCGCACCCGCGGCGGCCTCGGCCAGATCATCGAGGTCGGCAGCGGCGTCGATGCGCCGTTCGACATCCTCGCCGCCTTCGACCGCATCGATCACCCGCCGCGCGGCCGCGACGGCGGCCACAACGGCCAGGCCGGCTATGTCGGGCTCAAGTCAGGAAAGAAGCTGCGCGGCAAGGGTTTCCAGACCGTGCCGCCGGACGACCGGCTGGTGGTGCTGACACCCGGCGGTGCCGGCATCGGCGATCCCAGGGAGCGGGCCGCAGAGCTGGTGCGGAGCGATGTCGAGAGCGGACTGGTGTCGGCGGACAATGCAGCAAAGCTCTACGGACAGGCGCGGTGAGATCTCATGCCCGCCGGAACATTTGTGGCCTCATGGTTCGAGACGCGTCGCAAGGGCGACGCTCCTCACCATGAGGGTTTAGTACCGCGATCGATGCTGCACATTGACCATGAGAAAAGTCCTCATGGAGAGGATCAGCATCTTGCCGCGCAACGTACCCTCATCCTGAGGAGCCCGCCGCAGGCGGGCGTCTCGAAGGATGGCCGCGAGCATAGTGCTCGCCCAACCTTTTTCGATCTCATGCAAATAGCTCAGCAACGAACCCGGAGACACTCATGATCACGCGACGGACGTTCACGGCAGGTGCAGCTACCCTGCTCGCAGCCAGCCATGTCTCAACGAGGGCACGCGCCGCAACGACGACCTGGGACATGTCCACGGTCTGGCCCGACGGCAACTTCCACACCCAGAATGCGATGGCCTTTGCCGAGGAGGTGAAGAAGCAGACGGGCGGTGCGGTCAACATCACCGTGAAGGCCGGCGGTCAGCTTGGCTTCAAAGGGCCTGAGCATTTGCGCGCCGTGCGCGACGGCCTGGTGCCGCTGGCGGACGTGCTCAACATCCAGCAGGTCGGCGACGAGCCGTTCATGGGTGTCGAGAGCATCCCGTTCCTCGCCGGCTCGATGGACGAGCTCAAGGTGCTGCACAAATATGTGCGGCCCGAATATGAGAAGATCGCGGCGCGCAACAACCAGAAGATCCTCTACATCGTGCCGTGGCCGACGCAATATCTGCACCTCAAGGCCAAGGTTTCCGACGTCGCCGGGCTGAAGAACATCAAGATCCGCGTGCCCGACAAGAACGCGGTCGACATGCTCAACGCCATCGGCATGGCCGCTGTCATGATCCCCTGGGGCGAGACGATCCCGGCGCTGGCCTCGGGCGCCGTCGCCGGCGTCTCGACCTCGTCGGTATCGGGTGTCGACGGCAAGTTCTGGGAGTTCCTCAAATACGTCTACCCGACCAACCATGTGTGGTCGTCGCAGATGCTCAACGTGAACCTGGATTCCTGGAAGGCGCTGGCGCCCGAGCAGCAGACAATCATCACCGACGTCGCCGCGAAGATGGAGCCGACCTTCTGGGCCAACTCGGTCAAGGCCGACGTCGACAGCCTCAACCGGCTCAAGGAAGGCGGCATGGAAGTCGTTGCGGTCTCCGACGCCATGATGACGGAAATCCGGACCAAGACCGCGCCGCTGATGGACGCCTTCCTCAAGCGCGTGCCCGCCGCCGAAGCGCCGGTGAAGGCCTATCTCGCCGAGATGAAGCGTGGCTGAGGGCCTCGTGGAGCCGTCGCCGGGCCAGACGGCGAGCCTCAACGCAGCGGCGCCGGCGCCGCTGCGCATCCTGCTCGACGTCATCGACCGGCTCGGCCGGCTCGATGGCTGGATCGGCGGCGGTTGCCTGCTGACGCTGACGTTGCTGATGCTTGCCGAGGTCACGACGCGGGCACTGTCGAACGTGCTGCCGTTCTTCCCGCCGACGATCTCGATCGCCTGGGAATACTCGTCCTACCTGATGGCGGCCTCGTTCACCTTCGGCGCCGCCATGACGCTCCGCGTCGGCGGCCACATCCGCGTCGTGCTGCTCCTGAAGAACGTGCCGGCACCGCTGCAGCGCGCGATGGAGGTGCTGGCGGCAGCCGCCGGCTTCGCCTTCATGGCATTCCTGACCTGGGCGATGACGAAGTTCGCCTTTGGCTCGTTCATGCGCGGCCAGGTCTCGACCTCGAGCGACACGCCGCTGTGGTTTCCGCAGGCCGTCGTCACCTTCGGCATGCTGCTGCTGACCCTGCAATTCCTCGCGCGTGCAATCCAGGCCGCGCTGGGGCTGCCCGTGGAGGATCACCGGATGAAGGCCTCGCCGGTCGAATGAAAACGTCCTCCCTCCGTCATGCCCGGGCTTGTCCCGGGCATCCACGTCCCTCCCCGCCCGCCCCACTCACCGCGGACTCCGTCGCCTCATGACCATCGAAGTCATCGCCCTGTTCGCCATCCTGTTCGCGCTGCTCGCCGGCGGCCTGTGGATCGGGCTGACGCTTGCCTTCACCGCAACCCTGCTGCTGGCGATGTTCCGGTCGATCCCGCTGGACAAGCTGCTTCCGCAATATGCCTGGAACATCCTGACCACCCAGGAGCTGCTGGCGCTGCCGCTGTTCATCCTGATGGGCGAGCTGCTATTCCGCACCCGGCTGTCGCGCTCGCTGTTCCAGGGCCTGGCGCCGTGGGCCGGCCTGCTGCCGGGCCGCCTGCTCCACGTCAATGTCATCGGCTGCACCATCTTCGCCGCGATCTCCGGCTCGTCGGCGGCGACGACGCAGGTGATCGGCCGGATGTCGCTCAACGAGCTGCTGCGCCGCGGCTATTCGCGCGACATCGCGATCGGCTCGCTCGCCGGCGCCGGCACGCTCGGCTTCCTGATCCCGCCGTCGAACATCATGATCATCTATGGCGTGCTCGGCGACGTCTCGATCCTCAAGCTGTTCACCGCCGGCGTGCTGCCGGGGCTGCTGCTGGCCGGCACCTTCATGGGCTGGGTGATGCTGCACACCACGCTGAAGCCTTCGATGGTGCCGAAGGCGGAGGCGCTGCTGTCGCAGGTCCCCTGGGCCGAGCGCTTCGCGGCGCTGAAGGACCTGGCGCCGGCCCTGTTCCTGATCGCCTGCGTGCTCGGCTCGATGTATGGCGGCCTCGCCACGCCGTCGGAGGCCGCCGCCGTCGGCGTGCTCGGCGCGGCGCTGGTCGCCTATTTTCAGGGGTCGATGTCGCAGCAGGTGGTGCGCGACGTGATGATCGGCTCGGTCATCACCTGCTCGATGATCGCGCTGATCGTGCTCGGCGCGTCGGTCCTCGGCAACGCCGCAGCCTTTCTCGGCATCCCGCAGGCCGTGGCCGCCTTCGTGAAGGGGCTCGGCCTGTCGCCGTTCATGCTGATCGCCGTGCTGATCGTGTTCTACCTGATCCTCGGCTGCTTTCTCGACGGCTTCTCGATGATCGTGATGACGCTCCCGATCGTGCTGCCGATCGTGAAGGGCGCCGGCTTCGACGAGGTCTGGTTCGGGATCTTCCTGGTGCTTGCCGTCGAGATGGCCCAGATCACGCCGCCGGTCGGCTTCAACCTGTTCGTGATTCAGGGACTGACGGAGGACGGTCTCGGCTACATCGCCCGCGTGACCGCCCCCTACCTCGTCATCATGATCGCCTTCGTGCTGCTGCTCACGCTGTTCCCGGGCATCGTGACCATCCTGCCACGATTGCTCTACGGGTAGCGCTTGTCAGGCCGCGCGCATCCCGTCGAGGAACTTCTGCACCTCGGCCTTCAGCCGCAGGCTCTCGCTGGACAGCGCCTGGGCCGAGGCGAACATCCGGTTGGAGCTTTCGCCGGTCTCGCCTGCCCCACGTGCCGCGCTACGGATGTTCTCGACGACCTCTGCGGTGCCGGTCGCGGCCGAGCGGACGCTCTGGGTGATGTTCTGCGTGGCGGCGCGCTGCTGTTCGACGGCGGCCGAGATCGAGGCGGCGATCCCGTTGATGCGCTCGATGGTCGAGCCGATCGCCTTGATGGCGTCGACCGATTCCTGGGTCACGGTCTGCATGTTGGCGATCTGGCTGGAGATCTCCTCCGTCGCCTTGGCGGTCTGCCCGGCCAGGGTCTTGACCTCCTGAGCGACCACCGCGAAGCCGCGGCCAGCATCGCCGGCCCGGGCCGCCTCGATGGTGGCGTTGAGCGCCAGCAGGTTGGTCTGCTCGGCGATCGAGGTGATCAGCTTGACGACGTCGCCTATGCGGTTGCCGGCGTCGGACAGCTCCTTGATGCGCTGGTCGGTCGCGGTGGCTTGGTTGACTGCCTCGGCGGCGATGGCGTTGGACTCCTGCACGCGACGGATGATCTCGGCGATCGAGCCGGACAGCTCGTCCGAGGCAACGGCCGCGGTGCGGACGTGCTCGGAAGCGGTTTCCGAAGCGCCGGCCGAATGGCCGGACAGGTCGGCGGTGGTCCGCGCGGTCTGGGTGAGCTGGCGCGCCTCGCGCTCGAACTCGCCCGACGAGGTCAAGACGTTCTCGATGATGCCGCCGATGCTGGCCTGGAACGAATCGACGAAACGCTGCAGCTCGGCCTTGCGCTGCTCGACGGCCGCGGCGGCCGCAGCCGTCTGCTCCTCGCGCATCCGGCGCCGCTCACTCGCGGCACTGCGGAACACGACCAGGCTGCGGGCGATCTCACCGATCTCGTCGCTGCGGTCATCGGACTTGATCGCAACGTCCTCGCGGCCCTCGGCGATGGCGGTGAGCGCATCGGTCACCGCGGCGAGAGGCTTGGTGACGCGGCGCACCGCCAGCATGGTCAGGCCGAGCACCAGCAGCGCGGCGATCGCAGCGGCGACGACCATGGTCCGCATCGCCTGCGACAGCATGGCGTCGAGCTCGGCCATGGGCACGCCGACATACAGAATGCCGATCACCTTTCCAGCCGGATTGGTGACGGGAAAATAAGCGGTCATGAACGACTTGCCGAACAGCGTCGCGGGGCCCTTGTAAGCCTCGCCGCGGCGCAGCAGCGCCTGCGCCGGATGATCCGCGGCAAGCTGGGTGCCCACGGCGCGGTCGCCATTCTCCTTCTTCACGTTGGTCGAGCGGCGGACGAACTGGCCGCTGTCATCGACCACGAACAGCGTGGCGCTGCCGCCGACATAGGACACCGCGCGATCGACGATCGCGTGATCCTTGATCTCGGGAATCGCCGTAATCTCGATGCGCGTAACGACGCCGTTCTGCACGCTGACTTTCGCGTCCTTGAACGTTTCGGTGAACGTCAGCGCAAAGGTGCGCAGATTGCCTTCGATGTCGCGCTTGGCGCGGTCGGCGAAGTCAGAGGACAGCGACCAGTACGCTGCGCCGACGACCAGGGCGGTATTCAGGGCGATCACGACAACGGCGCCGATCAGCGCCTTGGTGCCGAGCTTCAATTTGACGGACACGTCATAAACCTTCCAGGGGAACTGCAACTGAATCTCAAAGTGCCCGTAGTTCGTTTCAAAGCAGTTATTTTCCGGAACGTAGAATACCGGAACTCTCTATAAAAACGGCAGTAAGATACCCTGATCATGTCCTCCTCCCCCATCATCGTGTGGTTTCGCGAGAGCCTGCGGCTCTCTGACCACCCCGCGTTGTATGAAGCAGCAAGGTCGGGCACTCGGATCGTTTGTAGTTACGTCCACGATCAGGAAAGCCCTGGGTTGCGTCCGCTCGGCGGCGCGACGCGCTGGCGGCTCGCGCAATCGTTGCGTGCACTCCAGGCCGATCTACATGCGCTCGGCGCCGGGCTCGTGATCCGCCGCGGAGCCGCGGCCGAGGTGCTCTGCGAACTGGCGCGTGAGACCAAGGCCGGCGCGGTGTACTGGAACGATGTCGCGCAGGCCGCTCCCCGCGCCGTGGCTGCCGATGTCGAAGCAGCACTCGCCGAGATCGGCGTCTCTTCACGCGTGCTTCCCGATGACCTTCTGGTCGATCCGGCCGAGTTGCGCGGCAAGGATGGACGCGGGCCGCGCGTGTTCACGCCGTTCTGGAAGCGCGTGCTCGCTCTGGGTGATCCGCCGAAGCCGCTGCCGCGGCCGGCCCGGCTGTCGCACGGCCCCGGCGGCGCGAGCTTGCCGATCGACGAGCTCGCGCTCGAGCCACGCAAGCCCGACTGGGCGGGCGGTCTGCGCGCGTCATGGCAAGCCGGCGAGCGCGCGGCACAGGCGCGCCTCGCCAGCTTTCTCGAAACGGCCGTTCAGACCTATGCCGCCGATCGCGACCGGCCCGACATCGAGGCGACCTCCCGGCTGTCGCCGCATCTGCGCTTCGGCGAGATCAGCCCGCGCCAGGTCTGGCATGCGGCGCGATTTGCCGCCGCCGAGCGTCCGGCTTCCGCCGCCGGCATCGACAAGTTCCTGAGCGAGCTCGGCTGGCGCGAGTTCAGCCGCCACCTGCTCTACAACAATCCCGACCTCGCAACCCGCAACCTGCAGCCGTCATTCGACGCCTTTCCCTGGGCTCAGGATGATGCAGCGCTGCAAGCCTGGCAGCGCGGGCGAACCGGATATCCGATCGTCGACGCCGGCATGCGCGAGCTCTGGCATACCGGAAGCATGCACAACCGCGTCCGTATGGTGGTCGCCTCGCTGCTCGTGAAGCACCTTCTGATCGACTGGCGGCTCGGCGAACAGTGGTTCTGGGACACGCTGGTCGACGCCGACCCGGGCAGCAATCCGGCAAGTTGGCAATGGGTTGCAGGATCGGGCGCCGACGCCGCGCCGTACTTCCGCGTCTTCAATCCCGTGCTGCAGGGCGAGAAGTTCGATTCTCACGGGACCTATGTCCGCCGCTGGGTGCCGGAGCTGGCGCGCCTGCCGGCCGCGCTGGTCCACCAGCCCTGGGCGGCAAAGCCGCTCGAGCTCGCGGAGGCCGGGGTTGCACTCGGCCGCACCTACCCGGCGCCGTTCGTGGATCACAAGCCCGGGCGGGAGCGCGCGCTGGCAGCCTACGCGAGCTTGCGCACAAGTGATTAGTTGGGGTGCGCTTTGACAGCACGGAGAATCCAGCTATCGTCGCAGGGTTTCCAACAAATCGGGGGACCCGATATGGACGACACTCCACTCTCTGATCCGACCGAGACCGAGACCAGCATGCCCGCCGAGGCGCCGAAGGATCCGGTGATCACGACGGCACCTAAGGCCCGGCGAGCGGCCAAGAAGACCGCGAAGAAGACCTCCAAGAAGGCTGCACCCAAGCGGGCCGCCGCCAAGGCCAAGAAGGTCGCGACCAAGAAGTCCGCCAAGAAGACTGTGAAGAAGACCGTGAAGAAGGCGGCCAAGAAAGCTGCGAAGAAGACGGCCAAGAAGGCCACCAAGAAAGCGGCCAAGAAGACGAAGAAGGCCAAGCGCTGATTCTGCTCGGCCCGGCCTGAAGGCAGGCGATCGGCTTGCCCCGGCCGACTCGGCGAAACAATCCAGTGCCCGGTCGTGGGGACAATCTGGCGCTGGATTGTTTCGTGTGGTGTGGTCCGGATGCCGGCCCGGAACCACGATCCGGTGTCCAGGGCATAACGCAGCATACATGCTGCAACCCGGCGCGACGATCGGAGCCGTCGGAGAGGCCAGCGTCTCGAGGAGGAACGTCGTCCTCACCAGACGTCAGGACAGGGGTCGACGATCTTCCAGAGCTCGATGCCGTTCTTGATCCGCTTCATCTCGGTGGTGAGCCCGCCGTTGCGCCGGATCCAGTCCTTCACCGAATCGGGGTAATAGGACATCAGCTCGGACGTCCCCTCCACGCTGGTGACCTTGATGCCGAACGTGAACGCCTTGTCGTAATAGGCCTGGTGGAAGCCGAGGCTGGCCCTGGGCGTGACGCAGATCCTGTTGAGCGGCACCAAGCCGAAGACGAGCGTACAGGCCGAATTGCAGATGCCATCGATGGTGACGCGCTGATGCGTTTCCCGGATGTGCTTGTACTTGGCCTTGTACTCTTCGATGTAGCCACCATGATCGCGCGTAATGTGCAAATCCGCACGCACCGGGCTAGCGGCGACCAGCAGGAGCACGACGCTTGGGATCAGGCGATTCATGGATCGGACGGGCAAACCCGGTCTTTTCTGGCGCTGTCGCGACAACGCCTCGAGCCCAATGCACGACGGCACTGCCGGACCTTGTCATGGCTCCTTAAGCATGCGGAAAAGGCCAAAATTTTGACGAACTATCGCCTTTTGCGCACCCTTTCCGCCACTTCCGCGTTAGGCTACCGGCCAGACGGCCGGCCTTGACGTCGTTTTCCGGAGAAGAGAAAAGTCATGAGCAAGCTCGCATCCCTCGCCGCCGCCTTGATCGTGTCAACTGCCGCCCTGGTGCCCGCCACGTCCGAGGCACGCAGCCATCATCGGCATCATCGCCACCACTACGGGCTGCCCTACGCCATCAGCTTCCTGCACAATTATGGCCCCGGCCCGCTGCCCGGCACCTTTGCGTTCTATGACGGTCCTTCCACCAACCACTGCTACCAGAGCTCGGCCGCCTATATCGGCCAGGACCGACGCCGGCATCCCTGCTTCTGATGCCATCCGGGGACGCTGAGCCAGCTTCGGCGAACGACCATTCATGCGCGGCGGAGGCTGGCCTTGCCCATCCAAGTCTGATATCCCGGTGACGCGGGAGATTTGGCCCGCACCGCGCGCTCGTAGCTCAGCTGGATAGAGCATCGGATTTCGATTCCGAGGGTCGGGAGTTCGAATCTCTCCGAGCGCGCCAGCCATCACCCGACCCAGCACTCGACCCTTGAGCCCGTACCACCCGACGCTGCGGGCGGCATGTCCAGATGATCTCCGGCGACGGCCGCAGTTTCGATGCCGGTACCGCCTTCAGGCGCTCGCGATGTCGTGAGTGAGCCGGCCGACCTGGATTAACGGCTGCGTCGCATCGCCGACGCCACCGAAGACCTTCAGCTCGATCTCGACGCGGGCATGGCCCGACGTCGTTGGCTTGGTCGTCGCCCGCCACATATCGATCATCTGCGCGAACGGGGCCACGAAGGGCGGCTTCACGCCCGGATCGACCGCTGACGGGGTCGGCGTCAGCAGGTTGATCGGCAGCCGTACGCGCGGGATGGCCGGCTGGCCGGCTACGACCTCGTAGCTGTACATGCCCTGCATCGCGACCTCGTCGCTGGTGCTGCCATTGCCGTCAGCATAGAGTCCCGCGAAGAACTTGGTCAGGCGCGCGTCGAGGTCGCCGGAGGCGCCCGACATCGCGTCGAGCGAGAACGCCGTGTAGTTCAGCTGCGGGACCACCGTGGACGCGAAACGCACCTCGGGCGTCTGGAACAGGAATGCCGGATTGGTGCTGGTGGTCTTGAGATCTGCCAGCGGGAACAGCGCGAGATTGCGCTGCACGAACACCGACGCCCAGCCGCTCTGGTACAGCAGCACATCGAGCGGAGCGATCGACACCGTCCGCGCCGGCAGCCCGCGCGCCTCCGCTTCGCGGAGATAGACCGTCTTGCCGTCGACCTGACGCGTATAGACGTAGGCGATCTCTACACCAGGGGGGAGTTCCGCCGGAGGCACGGCTTGGGCCGTATAGAGCTCGGGCGCGATGATTGCGATCACGGGCGCCGGAAGCGTGGTGGTGCCGTTCGAGATCGTATTGGCCGCCGCATTCCAGCTCGCCGCCACGCCATCGATGGTGATGTTGACGAGATTGGTGCGCGCGTGCCCGTCGCTGGTGCTGTCGAGCGTCGACATAAACTTCACGATCACATGCGCCGGTGCGACCGCCAGCCTTGCAGGCCCGACCGTCTCCCGCGCATAGGCATCCGCGATCTGCCTGGTCTCAAGGGCAAAGGCAGCGGTCGCCTTGCGCGCGGCGGCCAGCGTCGCCGGATCCGGCTCGGCGCCATCGATGCCGACCAGATACTGGTTGAGGTCGCGCAGGATCGCCGGATAGTTGGTGACGAATTGCGCGAGCGCGGTGAACAGGTCGGGCTCGCCGCTCAACTTGGCCGAGCCGCGCAGCGTCGGCTCGGTCGGCCGGTTGAACTCCATCGTGCAGGACACTGCGTCGGCTGCCGCCTGCTGATAGAGATAGTCGAACGAATAACCCCAGGCGTTCAGCTTCGATGGATCGGTCGTGCCCTCGCCGGTGAGCTGCCGCGCCTGCTGCGCGGAGACCGTCGGCGGCGTCGGCAGATCGCGGTTGACCACCGGAATGTTGGTGACCTGCGTGCCCAGCGGATAGCTGAACGGCCCGTTGACGAAGGCGAGCCATCGCGAATCGACATAGCCGTCGATTCCGGGGACGGTCCGCCGCTCGAATTCGAGATGAGTGAGCGAGAGCGTGAGCTCGAGCGGCACATAGGCCTGGTCGACGACGTTCTTGGTGGCGAACACGAAGGCCAGCCGCGGATCGTACCAGGTCTTGCTGGCGGGATCGTAGACCTCGCCGAGCGGAATGCGCGTCGGCGTCAGTGTGAAATTCTGATTGTCCGCGGCGCCCTTGATGCTGCCGCCCGGCTGACCATAGAGGTTCGGCGGACCGGCCGGGTTGCTGTCGCCTCCGCCGGTCACCTCGGTCAATCCGAACACGACGGCCGCACCGGCGCGATAGGCTGCGCCGAGCTGATTGAGCAGCTGCTGGCGCAGCTTCTCGCTGGCGGCGAATCCGGTTGAAGGATCGCCCGCGCTGGTCGACAGCACCGGCAGCGTCTTCAGGCCGATCGTATCAGCCAGGGATTCCTTGGCCGACAGCACGCTTCCCAGCGAACCGTCCTTGAGCGGATCGGTCACGCCGTCAATCCGGTCGAGGATGAAGGCCTGCGGCGCGTAGTCGGCCGACAGGAACTGATCGATTGCATCCAGCGCGCTCTGGAACCACTGGTTCAGGTCGACGCCGTCGAGATGCAGCGTGTCGGTGTCGCCGCTGTCATAGCGCGTGATCGTCGCATCGCCGCTGGCCAGCGCCTTGGCGATCGGCTTCGGCGCGAAATAGCTCGGTGACGTGCCGAGCTTGAAATGGATGCCCTGCCCTGCCGCCTTGCCGAAGCGCACCGCCCAGAGCTGCTGAGCGCCGTCGGCCGCATCCTCGCCGTCGCGGGACAGCCCCTGCCCGACCTTGAGATACCAGTCGGCAGTGGCGAACACGGCCTCGACCGCTTTGCTGAACACCGTATAGGACACATTGCCGTCGCCATCGGCACGCGGCAGGATCGCCGCGGCCACGCCGCTGCCGCCCTGCAACGCCGCCACCGCCGGATCGACCAGCAGCGGATTGCGGCTGAACGCGAGTGTTACATCCAGCTCGAGGATGTTGCCGGCGGCGATCGCATTGACGTCGACCGGAAGCGACAGGGTCACAGCCGGGGCTGCGGGCGCCTGGCCGCGCGTCACGAACTTCAGATACAGCACGCAGGCGCGCACATAGCCGCGAATGATGTCCGCCTGCGGGTCGCTGAGGTCCACATCGGGCTTGGCCATCAGCGAATTCGACAGCCGCATCGCCACCGCGTTGCCGGAGACGCCCGGCACATGCACGGCGACATCGGCCGAATAGTCCTGATGCAGCTGATAATAGATCCGGGTGTAGAGCGAGAGATCGTCGGCGGCCCGCGCCGCGCCGTCCGGCCCAGCATAGGCGGCGGCGTTGAGGGAAAGAGCGAGCTTGAACGCGGCACCGGCCGTGCCGTCATAGCTGTAGCTGGCGTTGGTATTGATCCAGGACCCCAGCCCGATCAGCTCGTCGCGATACAGCATCGGCACCGCCGCACCGTTGAGCGCGCCGCGGTACCCTTGCGGCGGTGCCTCGAACGGCGTCACCGTGGTGTTGCCGAAGATGTCGCGCCATTGCAGCGCGACCTGCGCCATGGTGCCGACGCCGAGATAGGGGTTGGCTGCCTTCGGCGGCAGATCCGGATCAGACGGGTCCGGCGCGGCGTTAACCAGCGCGAACTGCGCGCCGATGCCGATCGATTGGCGATAGTCGAAATCGGCGAGGGCAACCTGCGCCAACCGGTTGCCGCGCGTCCGCGCCGAGCGCGCATGGCTCTCGAACGCGCCGGACTGATCGTCGTCATGGTCCTGAGGACCGAACGGCATGCCCAGCGGAGTAGCCTTGTAGAAGACGTTGCCCGCGAGCCCCGCGGCCAGCGAGGTGTAGAGCTGATACATTGTCTTCTTGGCAAAGTCCGGCGCCGCTGGATCGTCCGGCGGCAGGCCGAGATTGTCGCGCGTCAACGAGAACCCGATGTTCTGCGGCGGCAGCTGGTCGCGCAGCGAGAACAGCTGCGGGTCGAGATCGAGCACGGCATTGACCGGGAACAGTCCGGGCGCTGCGCTGGCGCCACGGGCGATCAGGTCGACATCCAACCCGTAATAGGCGGCCATGCTGGCAAAGCTCATCCCGGGCGCGGCGGAGGAACTGACCTGATAGGTCAGCGGCGGGATGTAGAAGACGGCCGCGAGCGCAACAGCGACTTGCGGATTGAACGCGGCGATGTCCTGGCCGCTGATGGAGTGGATGGCGCCGGCAGAGAACAGCCTGGCGAGCTTGTCGAGGGTGGCCTGCGCGTCGATGGACCCGCCGGCACCGCGGACCAGATCCGCGTCGGTCAGTTGGCGCACCGCGCCCACGATCGGCACCAGCGCGCCCGCGGCGAGCGGCTTGGTCGCGTTGACCTCGGCGATCCGCCCGGGCCCAGGGCCGTAGATCGCCGCGAGCGCATCGAGCGATGCCCCCGCCGCAACCGGCGCCGTCTGGCCGGTCGAGGCGAGCGACACCGTCTGTACCAGATCGCTCTGCGGATCGACGGCGTCGGTCGTCACGAAGGCGTTGACGAAATCGGGAAGCGTGGTGCCGAACGACTCGCTGCCCTGCGTAGCGAACGTCACGACCACCGTCACTATGCCCGAGCCGGAGGAATCGAAGACGGCGGCCGGCAAGCCCTCGCCGCTTTCGACGTTCTCGTAATAGAGATAGTAGCCGCCGCTGCGGACCGTGCTGAGCTCCCACATCAGGCGGATGAACTGCGCCGGGGAGTTGGCAATGCCGCGCGGCGGAGCGTCCTCGGTAGCCAGCGTCAGCCGGAGCGCCGCCGCCGGATTGGTCTCGGTCGAGAGGTTGGTCTGGGTGATGAAGGCGAGGAAGTTGGCATCCGCAGGCGTCACCAGCATCGGCGCGCCGGGTCCAGACTGGTTGTAGAGCAGGAAGACGGCGGAGGCGATGCCTTCGCCCAGGGCGTCCATGGCGGTCAGGATGCGCTGCAGTCGCACCGCATCCTCCGAGCTGGGGCCAACCAACTCATAGACGAACGGCAGCGACGGCGCGGACGCCGGACCGCTCGGCAGATCGCCTGCGCCCACGCCCTGCGCGGCCAGCGCCGCCGCGTCGGGCAGACGCTTGATCTGAACGTCGAGCCGCGTGCACCAGGCCCAACGTGCGATGTCGGCATAGTCGGTGCGTCCCGTAGCAGGATTGCTGCGGCCGGTCTGCGGCTGGAATTTCGGCAGCAGCGCGTAGGTCGAACGAAGATCCGGCATGACGGCGCGGATCGACTGCTCCCGCGTGTCGACCAGATTGGTCTGCGCCGGCGGCAGGCTCCACAGCGTCGGCTGCACCTGCGCGCCGGCATCGGCCGCCGCGGCCACGCCGCTGCGGTTCGTCAGGGCCAACAAGCTCGCGACGGAGCCGCTCGACCAGCGCGCGTAGCCGCTGGCGGTAAACGGCCGCGGCTGGCGCTCGGCGAGCGGCAGCGCCGCGAATGTCGGGCTCGGGACGAAATTGCCCGGCCCCCTGGCCCAGCTGACGACCACATCGAGCGCCGCATAGGCCTGGCTCAGATCAACCTCCATGCTGAGGTCGGTGCCGTCGTTCAGCAAGATGAAATCGAGCGGGACGCCGTGGCTCTGAGTCTCGCGTGCGAAGCCGACCTTGTAGCTCGTGGCAGAACTGGGTGTCGGAAACTGCTGGCCGGTGAGCTGATAGACTCCATAGGCCGACTGCGTCCTCGGATAGAGGAACGCATTGGACAGCGTCAATCCGTCCTGGACCGGCAGCCGCAACCCATAGACCAGGAAGCGCGAGACCATGCCGGCGGTCTGCCCGACCTGACCCGTGGCCGCGATGGCCGACCACAGCGCGCCAACCGACAGAGCCTGAAGATTGGCGACCGTGAGCAGGCCGCGCTCCGCCTGCACGGAGAACAGGCCGGCGACGCCGCGATTGGCGTCCGCAACCGCAACGGCGGTGGTCTGGAAGAGGCTCGCCACCGTCGCCAGCGTATCGGATGACGGGGCGGATGTCCCTGCGGTCTTGTAGGCGATCGGCCAGATCGCGAGCGGCAAGGTCGGCTGCAGCAGTCCGGCGACGCCGTAGAGCACGCTCTGTGCAGCGAGCGCGTCGATCGAGATCGCGCCGAGTTGCAGCGCGACGTCGTCGAAACTGTCGCCCTGCCGCGTCACATAGATCTGCTCCTGACCCTGGCTGTTGATGAGCAGCAGGACGACGCCGCCCTGCAGCATGTGGCGGGACCGGTTGGCCACGATCAGGCGGTCCGGCGTCGTGGTCCAGCGCGGAGGCGACGCCGCATCGGAATAGCGGCCAGCGATGCCTTGCAGCGTGTCCCCGCTTTGCACCACATATTCGAGGCCGTCGACATGCAGCGACAGCCCGGCCCCCAAGGCATGATCGACGTTGGGCTGTACGATATCGGCAATCGTCAAGGAATTGCCGGCGATCCCGTTCAGCTCATCCAGGATACCACCGACGTTGCTCGTCGGTGTCAACGGATAGGCATAGCTCTGCAGCGCGTCGGCCGCGGCCTGGAGCAATTGGCGTGCGATCAGGGTGAAGGTGTCGACGAACACCAGGGCCGCCATCGACTCCGCCGAGCTGCTGTCGTCCTCCGCGGCAAGCCGGCGCGTTTCCTTGTTCTGGGCCTCGATGTTCGCGGCGACCTGCGCGAATATCTTGCTGACCGCGGTCGCGTAGCCGGGCGTGGCCGTGGTGTAGGTCTCGAACGCGATCGGCGAGGTCTGACCACCGGACATGCCGGGGACCTGCAGCTTCAATCCGTCGAACACCGGAAACAGCACCGAACCGGCATCGAGCTTGGTCTTCAGCCCCGACGATTGCGCCGTCGCCGGATTGAAGATGTCGAGCGTGAATCCGTCGGCCAGGAACTGCAGCAGGCCCTTGATCGACAGGAACGGATCGGCCGTGTCGGCGAGACGCGCGACATAGGCCTCGAGCTGGGTGAGCGTCACCGACATGGCCAGCGTCTCGCCGAGCTCGGCCGCATCCCCGCTCTCGTTCCCCAGTGCGTCGATGATCCAGGGGAAGTAGACCTCGGCCAGCACGTCGAAGGACGTCTTGGTGGCGGACGGCGCGCTCGCCGCGGCATCCGGCGCGTCCATTGCGAGCAGGAGCACAAATGCCCCCTGGTTCGAGGCTGCGTCGGTGGCTGCCTCCGGAGCAAGCACGGTGTACTGCGCGCCCGCCATCAGCGACAGCTTCGGCTTGTTGCCATCTGCGGCGGCAAGGCCCATCCGGCGAGCGGTAGCGGGCCCGAGCCGCTTCGGTCGCGGCTTCAAGCTGCGCGCCAGCCGCATGGCCGCGTCCGGTCCGCGTGCATGGGCCCGCTGCATCAGCAAGGCATCCGCGCGCGCCCCCTGGACCTCCCACGGCGCCGTACTGGTCTGTCCGATCACAAAGGTCGCGGAGACTTGAGCCGAGAACGACAGGCTGATCGAAATCGAGAACAGGCCGAGGTTGATCTTGACCTTGAGGCTGATCGTCACGCTCGCGCTGGCGATCACTGGAATCTCGCGATAGCTCTCATAGGTGAGCTGGATCGACAGCACGATCTTGACGTTGACCGAGGCCGAAATGATCGCGAAATCGACGCTGCCGTACAGCAGGCCGATGATGCCGACCGTTCCCGACAGCTTGAAATAATAGTCGCTCTGCAGCGCACCGCTGCTGGCGCGCGATGCCAGCGTGCGCGCGGGATTGTAGGGATGCCACGGCGCCACGACGCCTTCGACGATGCCGAACACCGTGAGCGCGAAGCCCGCCTTCAGAGGCCCCTTCTCGAAATTGTAGCCCAGGCCGAGCTGCAGTCCGATGCCGAACTCGATGACGGGATCGAAAGTGCCGAGGTTGGTCTTCGGGATCTTGGTCGATGTCGCATTAGAGAGTTTTCCGATGTAGAAGCCACCGGCGCCCAGCACCGGCACGCCGTACACGATCACCGAGATCGAGAAGGAGCGGCGGAAATCGAGATTGTACGGGAAGCCGATGTCGATGAAGAAATCGCCGTTGGTGTAGACCTTGATCCCGAGCTGCGGCAGCGTGATCGACACCGCGCCGAAATTGAGGTTGCGAATGATGTCCGGAAAGGTGAAATCGATCTGGTAGACGCCGATGTCGTCGGTGATCTTCTTGTAGAGGATGTCGACGACGAGATTGGCGAGCCCGCCCATCTTCTCGCCGGCAAGCGCCAGCCGCAGGCCGTAGAGATTGGGGTCGTTGAACACCAGCATGGCATCGATCGACCAGGCGCCGGCCACTTTCATCAGGCCGAGATGCCCGGCAATGAGCCAGTTGTTCGACTGGTCATAATAGGGCAGCCCCGGCGCGCCGCCCTCGTCCGCATTGGGATCCACCGGATTCATCTTGCCCGTCGTGCTTGGGACGGACTGCAGCGCGCAGATCACCTCCTTGGTGCTGTTGAAGCTGGAATGGCCGGTGATTCCGATGCGCTGTCCGAGCACGAGCAGGAACAGCTTGAACCATTCCTCGCCCCGGCCGGGCACCGACGGCAGGTTCTGCACGTCCTGCCCCTTGGCGGGATCGAGCAGATTCTTGAATGCCGGATCATCGGCGACGAGCGGGCTCGAGCCCTCGATGGCGAGGGTCACCTTGCCGTCGGTGCCGCGGCGGAAGGTCAGCGCCGTGATGCTGATGAAGCCGAGATTGATCGGGCTCGACAGCTCGTAGCTGGCCGAAAGGCGTTGCGAGAAGCTCTCGCCGCTCTTGAGCGAGACGTTGACACGGAGCGCATCGAGCGAAATCTGGTTGAGCAGGTCCCATGGCGAATCCAGCGTGAAGTAGGGATTGCCGAGCGTACGCACCAGCGCCTGCACCAGCGACCCGATGCTCCAGCCCTTGAGGCTGAAGGTGACCAGCTCCTTGCCGCTCTCCCAATCCGCGCGGAATCCTTCCCACTCGACGAACAGGATGTTGTTGGAGCCCGCCTCCGTCGTCTTGAACTCATAGCCCATCGTGAGCTTGAGGTTGATCGCCGAATAGACCCAGGTTCCCTGCGCGAAGCCGGAGAACTGTTGCTGGGCCGGCTTCTGGCCGTCATAGCTGACGCCGAGCCGCGCCGGATCGATGCCGACGGTCTGATCGCCGAAGGTGAACGTCCAGCTGAAACCGACGGTGATGCCGTAGCTCGTCTTCAGCTCGCCCTGCTCGGCCGGAATGGTCGCGGTGATCGCAAATTCGGAGATGATGAGATCTCCGGGCAGGAAGCTGGGGAATCCATAGGCGCTGCCGGGCGAAAAGAACTGGTTGATCAGTTCCGAGACCTCGAGCGGCTCCTCCAGCGAGGCGGCGAGGTCCCACCGCTTCGGCGTTTCGAACCCGTCATAGGTCACGCTGACCTTGGTGTGCAACGGCCCGACATTGAGGAAGCCTCCGACGCTCGACTTCCATTGCGTCTGCGAGGTGGTCTGCAGCGCGACCACTCGCGAGGTCCGGAGCATCGGCAGCGGCGCCGCGCGCAACAGCGTCGTCGCATTGCCCCCGTCTGGCGTCTGCGTCGGAGTCTGCGCCGCGATTGAGACCGTTCCCTCCCGCACGGCAAGGATCGGCTGGTTGTTGATCTTGAGCAGATTGAGCGTCAGGCTGAAGCCAGCATCGAACTGAAAGCTCTGCGCGCCGTAATCGACCGCGACCGCGATGTCGCCAAGTTCGAAATCGCCGACATTCTCGACGTCGAGCACGACGGCACCGCCGGACAGTGCCGTCAGGAAGTCGCTCAGCTTCGCGGTCCCGGCGAAGGACGCGAAGAACTGCTTCGCGGACGTGAACTGGACGGTGAACACGCCGTCGCCCTCGCCGTCCGGCCCCTTGAAGACGCTTGGCGCCAGTACGAACTCGGTCGTGAAGTCGTAGGTCTGCTGCCGCTTCGTGCCGTCGAACGGATAGGCCATCGACCATTGCAGCGCGAAGCTCGTGATTTTGAAGTCCAGCACGCCGGTCGGCGGCAGGATCTGCCAGCTCGTATCCTTCGAGCTGCCGATCTCGATCGAGACCGCCGTGATCGTCGGCGAGCGGCCGAGCGTGCCGGCGATCGAGAAGCCGTTGAGACCGACGAAGGCAAGGAACTGCTGCAGCACGTCCGGGGTCGCGGCGAGATAGCCGCCATTGCCGCCCATCACCTCGATCACCGTGGCCGGCGTCAGCGGCGCGCCGCCTTCGACGACCGCGAGCGCCACCGAATAGCTGGTGTCCGCGCCGGGCGTGATCTCGACGTCGAGCTGATAGGAGCCGGTGCTGCCGACGTCGAACTGCGAGGAGATCGCGAGCGTCGGCGCCTGATCGCCGGCATCCGGATCGGCGGGATCGGCCAGCACCAGCACGCCATCGACCTCGTCCGCGCCATCGGGCGCGGGAATGGTCAGAGCCAGGCTCGGATCCTTGACCGTGAACTGCGACGCGAGCTTGAACGTGCCGTCCTGGATCGCGGCCCGCAACTGCCCCGGCGGGAACAGCACGGTCTCGCCGTTGAAGATGCCCATGTTGAGCGCGCCGCTCAGCAGCAGATCGCCGGCCGGCGCGGTGAGGCCAGGAAACAGCAGCAGGAACGGCTTGGCGACATCCGGCAGAGCGACCTTGGCAACGAAATTCTGCACCGCGCCGCCGCTCACGGCACGCCCTGCGGAGTCACCATACGGGTAGGTGCCGGTCGCCGTCGAGAACACGAAGCTGACGTTCTTCAGCGTGCCGAATTGATTGAACGGGAAGCCCCCCATGAAGGCGAAGCTGCTGGTCCAGGTCCAGTTCGACGGCGTCGCCTCGGCCTGCACGATCAGTTGGTCGCCGTCCACGGTGAACACGAGCGTGGCCTTCGCGGCCAGCGGGGTCGCGGCGCCGATGAAGGGGATCGTCGCCGACTGCACCGTGAACGCCGTCCCCTCGACCGGGCCGACGTCGGATTTTGCCACCGTCACCTTGAAGTCGGCCGCGGCCTTGAGGAAAAAGGCCTGGCTCAGCCAAGTGTCGTAGTCGGCGGGAACCTTCACGGCGGGATCGGCGAGGCCTGCCGTCAGGAACGCTGCATCGAGCGCGAAGGCGGTGTCGCCGGCGGCGGCCTCGACAGCGGCGCGAAGATTGTCGATAGCGCTCATGAGCCGGCGCTCCCTCAGATGTCGGCAGAGATGCCGAAGTGATCGCTGGTGTTGCGAACGCGCCCGTAATTGCTCCAGCCGGTCAGATTTCCGGCGCCGCCGATCCCGGGATAGTTCGCCGCCGTCGGCGCGCCCGGCCACCCCATCGGCGCCGCGGTGAACTGGTGGGCCAGCGCAACCGCGCCCGGGGGAGGATTGTCCGGCGGCGCCATGACCGCGTTCATCGGCGTGCCGGTCACCGTGTTCATGATCGTGGTCTGATAGTTGTGCATGCCGTTGTGCGGCCAGACCAGGATGTTGTCGATCGAGTAGAACGGCGCAGCGACGAAGTTGGAGCCGACATAGCCGTAGCCGGGATAAAAGCTCTGCCCCGGGCCGCCGCCGTTGGACCAGAGGAATTTGGAGGCCGCCGTCTTGTCCTTGCCGCGGATATGGGTGGAGAAATAGCCCTTATACTGGTCGAGATTGACAGGAACTCCCACCGCCGTCGGACTGACGAGCAGCGTGTAGGCACCGGGCCCCCCGGTGAGCGGATTATAGAGGCCCGAGGCCGTGCCGTTGACGGCGAACAGATTGACGTTGAAATCGCCGCCGATCACCCGCGTCTCATTCACTCCCAGGGCGCCGACGATATCGTTGATCGTCGACAGCGTGGTGATGTAGTTCGCCGCCGCGGGATTGTTCGGCGGGGAATGGATGCCGAAGATGGTGAGGTCTCGCTGCACGACGCCGAGATTATCGGTCTCGGTGAACGTTGCCATGAACGGCTCGCGCAATCCGCCAAAGGCAACGGGCGCACCGAGCGTGGTCGTGAAGGCGATGCGCGCGGCGACGACGTCCTCATTGAGGCCGCCATTGTGCTGGGCGCCCACAGGAATCTGGCGCACGCCGCCAAGCCCCGGCGGCACCAGCATTCCGTTGACGTTCACGGCACCGATAGGCACCACCATGCCATTGTACGGCGCGGCGGCGCCGCCGCCCGGCGGCACCGACAGGCCGCCATGACCGCCGGTCCAGATGTTGGGCCCGGTGAAATAGCGACGGAGGTTGCCTGCAGTGTCGGTGCGGCGATAGAGAATGCCGACCGTTTCGGCGCGCCCGCCGGTCCCGGTGTAGAGCGGCGGCACGGCGTTCCAGCCGCCTGCCACCATCGTGGCGGGGTTGTTGAGCCCGAACTGCACCATGGCGAGTGCATTGATGCCGCCGGTCTGGCTCGCCAGCGCGTTGGGCGCATTGTCGCCGGAGCTCACCTCGATGATGACGATGATGTCCGGCTGCGTGGCCGTCAGCACGGCATTGATCACCGCGCGGCGCTGGATCGCGCTCTGCATGTCGTTGAGGCCGCCATGGCCGCGCTGCCGCTTGATCGACGCGGAAAAGATCTTGTTGACCGAGAAGCTCTCGATATTCCAGAACAGGATCCGCGTCATGATGACGGCTCCTGCAGCTCGGGCTTGCGTGAGGCGAATGCGAGCGACTGCTCGCAGCCCGGATTGTCGTCGGCGACATAGGCCGCGTACCAGCCGAGGCTGCCGGTGTTGTCGGGATCGCCGAACAGGAAGAACTGGATGTTGGCGGACGGCGGCAGCTTGGCGATGCCGAAGATCTTGATGGCGATATCGTCGATCCGCAGGCAGTAGAACCACTTCGGACCGTCCTCGGCCAGCATGCGCCCTTTTGCGGTCGGGACCGGCTGGCGCAGGATCGAGATCGCACCGACCGCAACCTTGATGACGCCCTGGATGCTGAACAGGCTGGCGCCGGGCGCCGCGCCCGGCAGGCTCATGCCGATGAAGACCGCGTGCTGCGCATCCGACCCGGTGGTGACCGGTGACCATGCCGCGAGCAGCTGCGACTGGAAGCCGACGCCAGAGGCGAGCGCCCCCGGACCGCCCAGCGTGATGTCGTAGACGACGCCGAACCAGGGCCCCTCGAGTTCGGTCAGGTTGAGCTGCGACGTCACCGGCAGGAAGCCGAGATCGGACGGCTTCTGATCGCCGGTCGCGTTGACGAAGCTCTTCAGCTGCAGCGCGAAGCCGCGGAACAGGCTGGTGTCGCGCATCGTCGAGCCGTTGAGATTCCAGGCCAGGTTGCCGGTCGCGACCTGAAACCGCTTGGCTCCGGGCGTCGCCTGCGGATAGGTCATTCCGACGGCGAGACCGGAGAAGGCGAGGCCGACGCCGAGCGCCGCCTCCGGCGTGTCCGGCGGACTGCCGAACGACAACAGGTCGAGCGTCTCTTCGGCGGTGCTCTGAAGCGCCGTGAAATCGAGCTGCCCCCAGATGAGGAAGTTGCTCGCCACCGTGGCGCCCTGGTCCTGGGTGCCGATCGTGTTGAACTGCACACGGTCGAAGGCGACGGCCGGCAGCACGTTCGATGGGCTGGTCAGCACGTTGGTCGTGTTCTGCTCGAAGACATAGGCGCCGCGGCCGCCCTGATCGACATAGCTGCCCTTCAGCACGATTCCCGTGAATGGCTGCGGCTTGCCGCGTGAGTACAGCCGCGACACCGGCGCGCCGAACAGCGCCGCGACCGAGAGCTGGACGTGGCTGTCGAACCGCGTCAGCCTGGCGTTCTCGAACAACGACTGCAGCTGCAGCACGGTGAAGTCGAACTCGCCGCTCATCTGCACCGCCACGGGCACGTCGGGCGCAACGCCGCTCGAGACGTTCACCGCATAGCGCGGATCTTCGTAGTCGATCAGGCCGAACAGGCTCGAGCTGCCCGAGGGCATCGTGATCCGACCGCTCCGGCCGTCGACCGTGACGCGGCTGACGGTGAAGCCGAAATGATGAGCGTTGAAGCGGGTGAAGTCGATGCCGGCGGCAAGCCCCGCAATCTCCGGCGGCATGTCGCGCTGGCCGAGGTCGGCCGCGAGCACGATGACGCCGGTCCAGTTCGGGTCTTGTGCGATGCGCGCGAAATTCTCGTAGAATGGGCCGGACGCTCCCTTCGAGCGTGCGATGGCGTCCGCGATGTAGTCCTGTAGCCATTGCGACAGGCCGGTGTAGGACAGCGCAGCGGTCACCGGCGGTGTGCCGGGCAACAGCGAGAACTGCTCCGCGGACGTCCAACGATTGGCATTCGTGACCCGCTCCAGCAACGAGCCGGAGCAGAACTTCATGATCATCACGTTGCGGTAGGCGGTGGCCGACGCGCCGGCGCCGACCGCCGCGGTCATGGTCCAGCCCGCAATGTTGACGGTATTGGCGAACTGGGCGCCGGTGCCGAACGGCTCCGGATTGACAGCGACCAGAAAGAGCTGGTTGGTCTGCAAGGCGTCCTGCATCGCCTGGGTTGGAGCAGATAGCGCGAATGGCAGGGTATTGCCGTCGCGGTCGAGCGATTGCGCCATGCTGACCTTCAGATAGGCCCCCGTCGCCGGATCGCGCTCGATGATGAAGCCCTGAGGCGTCGTCCCATCGGTGCTGGGGCCGTCCGCCAGCGTGCCGTGCAACGCGTGAGCCCGCGCCGCCTGCACCCGCGCCGACCACGTCTTGCTGCCATAGCCCGAGATCAGCGACTTGCGGGTTGCGGCCACGATCTGGCTCTCGAACTGGACGAGCGTCGCGCCATCGAGGCCGCTGCTCGCAGCAGCTCCATAAGGCGCCAGCGGGAACGTCTTGTCGCTGCCCTGGGCGAGCGGCATGAACGGCGGCGCGGATTGGAGTATCTCCGCATTCGCGGCGCCGGCCGCGGCCGCACCGTAGATCGCGCTGCCCTCGGGCTCGGCCAGATAGTCGACGGCCCCGCCCCCGGCGACGATGGTCACCCAGGAGGTCTGGTGGTCGTCGGTCAGGCGCGGCGCAACGGCGCCGCTCGCGGGACGGTTGAGATCCGCCGTCTCGAACGGGAACACCGGCGCGTAGCCTGGTTTCGAGGGGATCGCGTTGAGGCGATCGTTTTGTGTTGCAGGCAGGCTGACGTCGTACGCCTTGAAGCTGAGCGCTTCCGATCCGAACAGTCCGCCCATCAGCTTCGCAAGCTGCCCCGCCGAACTGCCATCGGCGCCGAGAGCATAGTGGCCGGCCAGGCTGAGATAGGTCGTGCCAGTGTCGACCGCGGCCGTCTTCGCGGCGCTGGTCGCAAAGGCGAAGCCCCCGGCTCCGAGCGCCGGCGCCGTATCCGTGCTGCCAGCCCCTAGCGGCGTCAGTTGCACGACACGCCCGCCGGTCGTGCGGAATTCGCTCGTCAGCGCAGGCGCCCCCTTGATGGCGAACCCCGAACGCAGATACCCCTGCTCGAGCTGCTCTCGGCCGATCACGCGGTTGGCCGGATCGCCGAGGTCGAAGGCACCTGCGATCGAAAGCTGCGATGGCAACGCCGCCACCGTCATGGCTGCATACTGCGCAGCTTGCAGCGACGCCGTCGCATTGTTGTTGATGACGTAGCGGACGCCCTGCCCCAAGCCCTGGCTGACGAACGCCTGTTTCGAATCGAGCAGCCCATCAAAGGTCACGCAGCCGGTGTTGGCGCCGCCGAAGGGCACGTAGGCGTAGATGCGATTATTGGAGGCCGGCGCAAGCCGAATGCCGAGCGGGTTGTCGCCCTTGCCCGCGAAGCCGATGAACGGAGGTGAACTCAGCGCCGAGCCCGACAGGCGCAGCGCCCCACCGTCAATATCGATCCGGCTCTGATCCAGGATGTAGAATTTGGCGTTGCTGGCGAACCAGAGGTTCATGTTGCCCGAGACCTGGTAGACCGGCGGCAGATTGATGAAGGAGACGCCATAGCGCTCGAAGTCGCCAAACACGACCGGATTGGCCGAGGCAAGCCAGACGACGGCGCGATTGCGCGTCGCCTTGCTGATATAGGTCCGTGCACGCTCGGCGAACCCGCCGGGATCCCGATCGAGATCGGCGGGCCGCTGTGTCGCGAACAGATAACTGCCACCGTACTTCTTCAGCGAGTCATCGTAGTTGATGAACGGTGGCAGCGACGAGCCCGCGCCGAGAAGGTAGCCGGCCCAGCCAACCGAGCCGGCAACCCTGGTCTCGTAGATCGCGGAGGAGTCGACCTGCTCGAACTGCGCTGACGCGGACGCGTCCATGCTCGTATCACCCGATCGGGAAGATGCCGAGCAAGGTGCCCGCCAGTGAATAGAGGGCGCGATCGTCGATGATGTCGCCCTTGATGATGGTCACCGTATATTGCGTCGAGCCCAGCGCCGCATATTGCACCGTGATGCCCGCCTTCCACGTCGTCGCCCCGATCGTGATATCAGCACCGAGGACCGCAGTGATCTGCGACTGCGAGACGATCGGCGTCCAGACCGGGATTCGGCCCTGATACTGGAACGAGACGTAGGTCGTGTTGTTGGTGTCGCCGCTCGGCGTCGTCACCACGTTGCTGTTCGGACTGGTCGGGGTGTTCACCGTCGGCAGCGCCGTGAAGGCCGCGCGCGGATACTCTTCGGTCCGCGTCGCCGCGGGCGCCGCTGACTTGACGGACGAACTGATCGGGAAGATGCCGAGCGTCACGCCCTGGAGCGAGTAGAGCCCACGATCGTCCACGATCTCGCCCGAGATGATGGTCACGGTGTACTGGGTCGATCCCAGCGCCGCATACTGGACCGTGATGCCCTTGCGCCAAGTCGTTGCGCCGATCGTGATGTCGGCCCCCAAGACGACTTGAGGTTGAGCCTGCGAAACCACCGGCGTCCAGACCGGAATGCGGCCCTGATACTCGAAGACGAGCTGCGTCGTGTTGTTGGGATCGCCCGTCGGCGTCGCGACGACATCGGTGTTGGGACTCGTGGGGGTTTTTACGACGGCGGGAGCGGTGAAACGAATACCTTCACGATCAGACATGACTATCTCCTTTTGTAAAACACAGGTCGAAACCTGCAGCGCGCAGCTGCTGAGCGCAGCTGAGGCGAGTCGAAAATCAATAAACTACCAATGATCGAAATCTATCAGAGGTTGCATCGTGTAACAGAGTTCGCAGGGGCGGTCAATCGGGCCAGATCACAGTCCTGCCCCCCACGCCCGATAACATTCTGGTGTTTACATTTCACGCGAAGCCGGGCCGGCCCTCAGCGGCTGCCTTGTCTCCGAAGCATTTGCATCGCACGCTTCATCGCTGCGGACCGGGTGAACGAGCCGAGCACGATTCCGGTAAAGCTGCTCTCCTTTCCGGAATCGACGATCGCTCCTGTCATCGTGACCGTGTAGTAGGGACCCATGGGGTTCATGGTCACGGTCAGCCCCTTGCACAGGACAATGCCGGCAACAGCGACATCCTCGGCCAGCGTGACCTTCACCTCGCCAATCGACACGAGCGTCCTCCAGCACGGGATCGTACCGTTGACGAAAAAGGTCACCCAGGTGCTGTCGTTGGTGTCGAACGTTGCGGCCACCTGCGCATTGCAATTCGTCGTCAGCTGGGTGTCGACGGTTTGATCGGTGAGCTGAGATGGCGCAGCGGGCAAGGCGGCTTCCGTCCTCGTTCAGGCGCTCAGCGTCATGCAAAATGACCAGCTGGAGGGTGACAAATAACTAGCCGCCGTCGGTTTGCGAGTCCATTTGCAATCCGGCCCCTGCAGCAATCCGGCCGGGGCTCCGCATCCCACGCAGGTGCGACCAAGGCCCTGGCCGTAACCTCCCGCTGGCCAAGATTCCCGGCGGGGTTTCGCAACAGGCACGATCCGCTGCAAAAGCTGCTCTTCCCGGATTTCTTCAAACGCTACCAGCCTGTTGCCCGCCCCTCCCGCCGATCGCATGCCGCACCGGGAAACGCCTCGCCCCTTGGATGGGACGCCGCCGATGCCAAGGCTGATTTCCCTTTATTTTTCAGCTCGTTGTTGTCGACAGCAATGTGAGACGCCGCCGCGTCGGACGCCGCAAACGGCAGACGCCGGACCGATCGGGCGCAGAGTCATCTCCGGCCTGAACGCCAGATCGTCGCTCGAGCGGGCGGCAATCCCGTCTCCGGCCGGCGTGCGTCGGGTTGCCTCCGGACCCTGCTGTTTCTACAACAGCCGGAGCGCCTCCCAAGTATCAGGACCATCCCTCAAAGTGAACGAGCAACGCTTCATCGGCTCGCTGACCGGCTTACGCTTCGTCGCGGCCGCAACGGTCGCCATCGGCCACGGCGCCCCGTCGTTGGCGCAAGGCCTGCTGCCGGAGCTCATCGCTCAGGTCAGCAGCATCGGAATGACGATGTTCTTCGTGCTGAGCGGATTCGTCCTGTGGCTCAACTATGCCGCGCGCTTCCAGTCGCAACCGTTCGGAAACGCTCTTCGTGAATTTGCCATCGCGCGATTCGCCCGGCTCTACCCGATGTACGCCGTGATTGTGCTCGCGGTCGTCGCATACGTCGTGATCGCGCGAGACCTCTCCGCGCCCTCGCTCGGCTTCATCCTCACGATGACGCAAGCCTGGTTTCCCGTGCAGAACGGCACCATGCTGGTCGCGGTCGTGCCGTCGCTGCAGCACCTCTGGTCCATCAGCGTCGAGCTGTTCTTCTACCTGCTGTTTCCGTTCGTCTGCCTGCTGTTTGCAGGCGTCGCCAGGCTGCCCACGATCATCTGGATCGCGCTTGCGAACATCGTGACTTTCGCGCTGACGATCGCCGCCGCTTTCACCTTTGGCGATGCGTTGTTGCGGACCGCCGCGCCAAGCCTCACGCAAAACGGGATGCAGTGGCTCACCTACTACTCTCCCTATCTTCACATCGCTCAGTTCCTGGCCGGCTGCCTTGCCGCCATGATCTACAAGAACCGCGCCGATGCCAGCATCGGTGACGGGGAGCGACACTGCGTGAGGCTCCTGTTCTGGCTTGCGCTGGTGAGCCTCATCTGTGCGCCTGTCCTGCTGTTTCTGCAGCCTCGTCTGCCCGGCTGGTCGTTCGCGATCGAACTTGCCGTACGTCTCATCGAGATCTCGGGATTCTCGATCGTCTTCGTCGCAGCCAGTCGGTACGGCCATGCCGCTTGGCTGTCGTCCAGAGCCCTGATCATTGGTGGCGAATGCAGCTATTCGATCTATCTGCTGCATCCCTTTCTCATTCGGCTTGCGATGATCGGAAAGTCAGATGCTCCCGGCGCTCTCGAGCTCGCACTGCGGCTCGGTCTGTTCGTTGCGATTGCGACGGCGGTGGCCTGGGTCACCTACATGCTCATCGAGGCGCCCTCGCGAACATGGTTACGGAGAGCCTTCCGCACCAGCGCACCGCGCGACGTGATCCATGCGACGCCGGTCTGAGCGCCGTGTCACCGGCCGTCCGTGCTTCGCGGTGCGCCTCTACCAGCGGCTTATCCGGAGCCTTGCCGTGCCTTGAATCAGGAGCCAGACGAAGCTGCCGCCGCTAACGACAGGGCGCGACGTCCAACGTGAACAGTCGCTGATCCCTCGCGGCAGCCAGCAGCCCGATGCACCCTCCCGCGGCGATGATCAGCCATCGCATATTCACCTACTGACACAGGCCCTCGCCTGTCTGCTCCATTTGAACGCGGTTCCGCATGGCGGCCTTGGCCGAGCGCCCGCAGGGCATTCGTTCCACACCGGCGCTCCCACCTCCCAGCCATTCACGACGCAGCCGCCATTGGGCGCGACGTGGCACCCTAGGCCGCAGGACTCATTGGCGACCGACCGGCCGCCTCCTGCCGCAAGGCCAGTCAGCAGCACAACCCAAAACATCAGCCTCATCGCTTTTGCTCCATTGACTCCGAGGCGACGAGCCCCTGCGACCGCGCCCCAGCGGAAACCATGAACGTATCAAACCGTTCCCCCGTTGATCGCAGCCTGCTCGCGCTGAGATCTCGTCGGAGATGGTCGCCGCCAGCCTGTGACGAAACATCGCGCCGTCACCACACTCTAGCCCTACTACGCGCACGACCGCGCCATATCCGTGCACGGAAATGGGAGACCATCGTAGCGAGAAGGTTTTCACCATGTTGGGCGATGATTGCGCAGCCTGGGCGAGCGATAAGCGGAAAAATCACCTCTCCACGCCAATTTGATCGTGGTGAGCCAGCAAGGCGTTGGGGCGCGCGCGCTCAGAAACGTGACGAGCCGAACAACATCAGGAGCCGGCGGCACGAACTGCCGGCCAGCCTTGGATCGTCCGGATGCGCGCCGGACGAGCCCGTGGCGAATGCAGGGAGCGATAGATCGACATGATGGCACGAAAGCTTTCAGTCCGCGAAGTCATTGCCAGATCCTATCCCAGCTGGGACTATGCCATGGCCGACCGGTTGATCGCATGGCTCGATCATTGTGGGTACGAGATCGTGGAGAAGAAGCCGGAGCGCACCGCGGCTCCCGTGACCGACGACGCGCAGCCACACGTGATCAGCGCTTGATGAATTCTGCCCCGTTTCGCCGAGGCGCTGCGAATGATCAGCGCTCCTCAAGCGGCAGCGCTCGGGCGCCGCAGGAACCGCGCATCGCGTTCTGCGGTTCAAGATGACAAGACCAGACGCTCGACGTCTCATCGAGCACCATGAGATCAGGGAAGGATCACCAATGTCTCGCAAGCTCACGCCACGCCAGGTCATCGCACGCTCCTACCCGACCTGGGACTACGCCATGGCCGATCGCCTGATCGCCTGGCTGGATGATTGCGGCTACGAGATCGTCGAAAAAGGAGCCGCGCACCTGGACACAAGTCTGGTGCCTGCTGCGCCGGAATCGACACCGTCGCATGAAAGCACACATTGATCCCGTCGCGGTCGAAGCCGCGAACGGGGCCTCCCGGCACTCATTGGTATGAGAGAGCCGGCCTCAGGCGAGCAGCTGCTTCTCGATTTCGTAGACCGGAAGCTTGACCAGATCCTTGTGGATCTCGCCATGCAGCACCTTTCGTACCGCGTCGGAATAGTCGGCGCGGATGATCCCGAGTGCGCGCGGCGACGCCACCATCGTGACGGCTTTGGTTTCGCCCGACAGGACAGCCTGATGCAGGCGATCAGCAAGCTGCTTGAGAAAGGCGCGCTCAGCCTGATCATGCCAATCCGTCTGATCCACCGAACTCCGAGCATTGCCAAATGACTGCTGCACCGAGCCGGGCGCATCAGTGCCCTGAGCGCTCGTGCGGTCGTTCTCCTGCTCACGGACCTCTTTGGTGTGCAGGTTCGGAAACATGCTGTCACCGACGTTCTCGAGGATCAGTGCCTTGCGGCCGTCGCACACGACGATCCAATCACCGGTTCCGACCTTCAGCTTGTCCATGAGATTACTCCATCATCCGAATTGCAACGAAGAACGTGCTGGGAATCCATCGGGAGACGCCGCCCAGCTATATGCCTTCTTCGAAGTCTTCCAAGGAAAGGCCGAACTCCGAGAGAGCCTCCTCCAGATAGTCGCCAAGCATCGGAGTTTCGATCAGGTACGTCGCGGTGCGATTGTTGTGCGCCTGAGCGGCCTGCGCACGAAGCTCATCCCAATTGTCCAGCGAGCCGTCACCCCGGCCCAGCCACATCAGCGTGACCAGATCGATCTGTTCGTCGACATTGAGGCCCCTGATGAAGCTGACGAGCTCCGACCTGTCCGTGTTCAAACCTCGCCCACCGGTACCGGGCGCCGCGTCGTCATCCGCCAAATCTGCCAGCAATTCGGGTTCGGCCGCTTCCATTTCATGCTTGTGGATCTTGGTCACGACGAAGGCGACCTTCTCCGGCGAGATCGAGAGGGTGGGCGTGGTAGTCGTCATTCAGCGTCTCCTGGGTCCCCGGGCAAACGCTCCCAGGTCCCATGCAAGGGACGCTAGGCGTTCCGGAAGGAGCGCACTTTGCGCAAGATCAAGGCAGAGCGGCGGCGTGAAAAACGGCGCAGCAGCCCACGTGAGTTCGACCGCCCCCGACGCGCGATTGCACCGGGACTGCTTGGATCGACCAGGGACTGCGGGCAATCGATACTACCAGGTCCAAGCGAAGGGGCCGGCATGCGGCTGCTGCGCGACCAGGATCATCGGTCTGCCCAGATGAGCTCTTGCGACCTTTCGCTTCTTCGCCTTGCTCGTGTCGGCAATCCGCATCGCGCGAGGCTTCTCGGCGGCCTTCACGGCCGCAACCTGCGGGTTGGCTTCGACGGCGCTCATCTGCGCGAAGGCGTCGCGGAGACCGTTCTTGGCCACTTCTCCCGCAGGTTCTGCCGGAGTCTGCTCCGCCTTCGCGAGCTTCACCGGAGCTGGCGTGGCGATCGAGGTGTCCATCACGATCCGCTCCGGCCACTTTCGCGTCGACTGAATGCGCACCGGGGGAAGATCCGACGCAGACGACAGGCTTGCAGGCAATGGCACGCTGGGAAGCACGGCATCCGCCAGGACGAGCAGCGCCAGCAGAGTTCCACCGACGAAAAGAAAGTAACGGAGAATGGGCATAATTTACCGCTCCGTCGGCACCTGCGCCGACATCCACCTAACGGAGGATCATGACAGTATGTTCCCGCGTCGAACGCTCGGGTTCAAAGACCGTGGGAGACTAGCGCGACATAATTAGATTTTGGTCGCTGCAACCAGCGCGCATTTGGCCGCGCTGACGTTAACGTTGACGAATCCGACATGGACCGCCGCGAAGGTCTTGCGGCTGCGCGACCCGACTTGGCCGGGCACGATCCGTCGGCGGTCGGTGACGTGACTGCCGTCGCGCCGGCTGAAGGCGCAGCTGATTTCGACGTCCTTGACTGCGAAACTGTTGGCATTCCGTAGCGTGAAGGTCACCAGCGCCTTCGATCCAAGCCCGCCGCGCCGCCAGGACTGGGAACTGATCCGCAGGCCGGACAGAGCGGCCGGGTCGAGCGCAGCGGATGACGCAGGTAGCATCGTCGGCGACAGACTGGCATGCGCGTCCATGACGTTCCGGCCGGAGCCGACGACCGGGGACGAATCGGGGTGCGCATTGGACCCCAGACTGGGCACCACGGACGAGAGCCCATGCGATGGCTCCGTCCCGTCTTCATCTCCTTCATACCGGCCGCTCGGGGAGGCCGATGTGACTTGCGCAAGGCGGAGGTCGGCCATCTCCTCCTCTTCGACCGACATGATCAGCCACCCGACTGCGCCGAACATGATCAGCGCGAGGATCGCCAACCCCGACACGGCGGCTCCCAAAGGGATGGACGCTCCGCCGCTTCGGCGCATGGCCAGCGACGCCGCGGCATCGGGCTTGCGTCCCAGCAAACGAGAGAGACCCGCGCTCATGTCTGCACCATCGGCTGCCCGGCGGGGGCATCTGGAAGCTTCAATCGGCAAACATCGATAGGGTTGCATGCAAAGCCGACAATTGGAGGGCAGGCCCGGATACCGGTCGGGCAGCCGGGCTGGCGCGGCCGGCGACGGGCCGGTAAACATCCGCTCCGCTGCCGACGCCTCAAGGAACGCCGCCGCGCCGCAAGCGGTTCACTCTTTCGAAAGATCTCGACGATGTTGAATGTCACGTGGGACCATATCCATCTGCGCAGCCCTGACCCGGAAGCCACCGCCAACTGGCTTCACGACATTCTCGGCGGCGAAATCGTCCGCAATCCCGGCCGCATCGACGTCAAGCTTGGCGGCGCCAGCGTGTTCATCGCCAAGGTCGAGCCGGGCGACGGAGTGAACGAGCCGCCGGTGACCCCGCACCAGGGCCTCGATCATTTCGGCCTCACCGTGAAGGACATCGACGCCGCGGCCGCCGAGCTCAAGGCCAAGGGCGTCACCTTCACGACCGAGCCGACCACGATCCGCCCCGGTGTTCGCATCTGCTTCATCCGCGGGCCCCAGGGCATTTCCATCGAGCTCCTGGAGCGCGACAAGAAATACGTCTGAGCGCCGCCCCGCTCGTCTACGTCATGCTGCCCGGCATGAAGCAGCGGATCGAGAGGCCCTGATAGCCGCGCATCGGCCACACCATGGTGCGCCCGACGCGGTTGGGCTCGGTGATGACTGCTTCGTCGGGAACGTCGAGCCATTCCCCCTCGATGCGGACGCGGTAGTGACCGCCCCTGCTCTCCCAGTCGACATCGCTGACGGCGCTGCCGTCGGCATCCGAGCAGCACGGGCCCTTGCCGCTGCGCAGGCCGTCGAACCATGCCTTGATCTCCGGCGACGAGTTCGCATACTGGCCGCGATCACGCGCCAGTGACGGTGGCGCGGCGAGTGCGATCAGCAGCGCCGCACCGCCGACCTGGATAGGCGGCTTCCATGGAGCGACCGCCGGTCGCCTCGAACCCGTGTTGCTGATGTCGGCACGATCAGCTCGATGCGGCTCATGGCCGCGGGACACGATCCATTTGCTCATTTCCATCTGGTCCATCTGGCTCCTGCACCACCCCAGGGTGCACGGATAATGATGCATCAACTGGGCCAGATTTCGATTCGATCTCGGCTTCGTGAGAGTCAATCCGGAGTTTCACGCAGCGGCGCGGCATCCCCGCGCATTGCGGATCTCCCTACTCGGCCGCCTGCTCGAGAGGCGCGACCCGCGGCAGAATGATCTGGACGCGCGTGCCGGCGCCCGGCTCGGAGTCGAGATCAAGCCGGCCGCCGAGCCGGTTGGTCACGATGCTGTAGACGATGTGCAGGCCGAGGCCGGTGCCGCCCTGGTCGCGGCGCGTCGTGAAAAAAGGATCGAAGGCGCGGCGGCGGACGTCGAGCGACATGCCGCAGCCATTGTCGGAAAAGATGATCTCGACATTGTCGCGCCCGGACTCCCGCGCCCTGATTTCGATCACACCGCTCCTGCCATCCGGAAACGCGTGCGCGACCGCATTGAGGAAGAGATTGGTCAGAACCTGCCCATAAGGCCCGGGGTAGCTGTTCATCACCAGATCGGGCTGGCAATCCACATTCACCGTCAGGTTCTGTCTGCGCACGCCCGGGCGCAGACTCATCACCACCTGCTCGGTGAGATCGGCGAGATCGAAGGTGCGCTTGTCGGAGTAGTTGCGGTCCGCTGCGACCTGCTTGAACGACTGGATCAGCTCGGCCGCGCGATTGAGATTTGCGACGAGCTGCCCAGCCGCACTGCGGCTCATCTCGATGAACTCGTTGAGGCTCGACCGCCGCAGTTCGCCCCGCGTGACCGCCTCGCTGAAGCGCTCGGTCTTGCGCTCGAGCGCGGAGGCGACCGTGAGGCTGATGCCGACGGGGTTGTTGACCTCATGGGCAACGCCAGCGACCATGCGCCCGAGCGCCGCGAGCTTCTCGGCTTCGATCAGCGAGGCCTGGGTCTCGCGCAGGTTCCGGAGCGCCGTCTCAGCGGCCTCCTTGGCCTTGCGCATCTCCAATTCGCTCTTCTTGCGCTCTCCAATGTCGAGCGCCACCGTGACGATCTTGTCGACCTCGCCGTCGGCGTCGAGAAGCGGCAGCTTGTTGACCAGCCATTGCCGCATGACGTTGCAAGAATCGAGGTATTCCTCCTCGTAGAACCCGAGGCCGGCCTTCGTCGCCAGCACGCGCTTGTCGTTCGAGTCGGTCTTGTTCGCACCGTAGCGCGACATCAGCTCGCCGGTGGTGCGGCCGAGCGCATCCTCGGGCTCGACGTTGAAGATGCCGGCCATGTAGCGGTTCATCAGGACATAGCGTAGCTCGCTATCCTTGACGTTGATCACCGCCGGCACGGTGTCGATGACCTGCTGCAGCAATCGCCGGCCTTCCGCGATCGCGTCCTCGGCACGCTTCTGATCCGTGATATCGCGAACCACGCCTTCGTAGCGAATTACCTCGCCGTTCTCATCCCGCACCACCGTGGCGCTGTCCGAAAGCCAGCGGATCTCACCGGTGCGCCGGCGCACCTGGTATTCGAACTCGCGCACCATGCCGTCGCGCCGCATCAGCCGCTGATAGCGTTCGCGCGCCAGGGGATGGACATAGATCGTATCCGCGATGTCGTTGACGCTCTGGATCAGCTCGCTCGCGGATTCGTAGCCCATGATGCGCGCGAGCGCCGGATTGGCATTGAGCACGAGACCACTCGGTGTGGTCACATAGATGCCGTCGATCGAAGCTTCGAACAGCTTGCGATAGCTCTCCTCGGCCAGCCGCTGCTCGGCCAGCGCGCGGACGGCCGCCTCGCGCGCCGCGTCGGCATCCTGCAAAGTCTGCCGAAAGACTTCTGCCGCCCGCGCGATGTCGCCGATCTCGTTCTGAACGTCGGTCTGCGGGATCGACGCAGCTTTTTCGCCCGCCGCCAGCGCCCGAATCGAGCGTGCGATCGAGGCCAGCGGCTTCACCGTGCGGCGCACCACGAACGAGGCAGCAAAGATGCCGATCAGAACGCCCGCCGTGCCGAAGATGATGCTCTGCCATTTCGTCTCCGCCAGCGTGCGGGCGAAGTCGCGCGACAGCACCTTGCCCTGGCTGGCACTCAAGGCGCGCAGCAGCTCCGTGACCCGGCCGATCAGCCGCCCCTCGATGCCCAGCACCTCCTTGTCGAGGCGTGCGATCTCGTCCTCGGTGCCGGCAATGGCGATGATCGCCTCGGCGTAGCGGTCCGCTGCCGCGCGCAGGGCGCTGTCCTCGATCGGCATTGCGCGCATGCTGCGGGCGGCCTGCTCGGCGCCAGCCGGGTCGCGCGCCAGCAACGCCGCGCCGACCTGGTTCTGCACTTGGAACAAGGCCCGCGCCGTGGCGCGATCAGTCAGGCCGGCGATGGCGTCCTCGAAGCTCTCGCGCGCCGCCGGCAAACCCGACAGCAGCTCGGCACGCCGGGCGATCAGCGCGCTGATCCGGTCGATGCCTTCGCGGTAATTGGCGAGCCGCTGGGACACACCATCGATGGTCGCCTGCTGCTCCGGTGCCAGCTGCAGGCGCGTCTTCTTCAGGAGCGCGCTGAGCTCGGTCGCCGCCTCCATGGCACGGTCGGAGCGCGAGCCGGGATCGGTGACGAAATCGCGCGCCGCGAGCCGCAGCTCGTTCATGCGTTGGTCGATCTCCTCGGCGAGATCGCCGACGCCCTGCAGCCGCTGCAACTCGGCAAAGGTCGAATCGATGTGGCGAATGGCGATCACGCTCGCCATGCTGGTCGCGGTGATCACGGCAAGCAGCAGCAGAAAGCTGCCAAAGATCATCCGCCCGATCGTCATCGATCGGAGGCTGCTGCAGGCCGTGTCGAGGTCCGGTAATCTACTCATGGGATCCGATGGTCGGAACCGCACTATATACGAGCCGCCGGGCGGCCAAATGAACATATAGAGAACAATTCTCGTCCGCGCATCATCCGCCGAACGAAAAATAGCCTGTGCGGTTAACCGGCCGCACCGAACTCGAACACCTCGCCATCATAGCCCGCCTCGCGCGGAATGCGCAGCTGCCGGCCACCATCGGCAGTCCTGGTCATCACCGGCATCACGGTGACGACGTCCATGTTCCGCGCCACCGCCAGGGCCTCGGCCACCGCCGGCTGCTTGCCAAGCCGGATCAGGTTGCGCGTGGTCGGGAACGGCAGCTTGAACCGGCCATCCTCGCCGCCGGCCAGCGCCTCGCGCGGCGAGACCCAGACGGAGTCGGTCGATTCCCGGCCGTCATGGGCGCCGAGTTGGTCCGGCGGCGCCGCCGCCAGAAAGAACCAGGTGTCGAAGCGCTTGGGCATGCCTTCGGGCGTGATCCAATGGGCGTAGGGAACGAGCGCATCGAGTGCGAGCACGAGGCCGTGAGCCTCGAGGACCTGGAAAAAGCTGATCTTGCCCTCGCACAGCGCCAGACGATGCGCAGCCTCGATCTCGCGGGCGGCAGCGGCATCGATCAGCGCGTCCGATCGGCCCGGCCGCGCCAGCAGGATGCCGCTCTCCTCGAACGTTTCGCGCACCCCGGCGATGCGGAAGCCGAGCGCCTCGGCCTCCAGGCCCTCATCGCCGGCATAGAGCTCCGGCCTACCGGCGATCTCCTGATCGCCTCTGTCGACGCTGCCGCCAGGAAACACCAGGGCGCCCGAGTTGAACTCGATCTGATGGTGACGCACCATCATGAACACCTCGATCTCGCGTGCGGCCGCGCTGTCGCGCAGCAGCAGCACGGTCGAGGCGGGACGGACGGCGGCGGCGTCAGCCATGGTCACTCCGCGGCGGTGGCACGAGGTTGCAGGTTGGCGCGGGCATCATAGCGCGCCACGCGCGACAAGAGATAGTCGACCTCGGCCTTGGCCGCGGCGCTGATGCCGGACGCCGGCTTGCGCTGGGCGCTGGAGGCAATGGCGCCGCGCTTCTGCAGCACGTATTTGCGCACGGCAAGCCCCGCCCCCGGCTGCTGCTCGTAGCGCACGAGCGGCAGATGCGCGTCGAACAGGTCGTGCGCGGCGTCGCGTTTTCCGGCCTGCGACAGCTTGACGACATCGACCAGCATTTCCGGGAAGGCATAGCCGGTCATGGCGCCGTCGGCGCCGCGCTCCATCTCGAAGTCCAGGAACAGACCGCCATTGCCGCACAGGATCGACAGCGGCCGCAGCGAGCCGTCCTTCTGGAACCCGCGCAGCGCCGAGATCTTCTCGAGGCCCGGCCAGTCCTCGTGCTTGAGCATCACGCAGGACGGGCTGTCCATGACGATCTTGCGGATCACGGCCGGCGTGAACTGGACGCTCAGCGTCAGCGGGTAGTCCTGCAGCACCCACGGGATGTCGTCGCCGATCGCCTCCTGGGCCTGCTTGAAATACCCGGTGATCTGATCATCGGTGCGCAGGCTGGGCGGCGGCGCGATCATCACGCCGGCGGCGCCCGCATCCATCGACTTCAGCGCCAGCGCGCGCATGGTGGCAAAACCCGGCGCGGAGACACCGACGATGATCTGCAGGTTCTTGGCTCGCTTGGCAAAGCGCACTGCAACCTGCTCGGATTCAGCGGCGTCCAGCTTCGGCGCCTCGCCCATGATGCCCAGCACGGTGATGCCGTCGCAGCCGGCCTCGGCATAGAAATCGACCAGACGGTCGATCGAGGCCTCGTCGATGCGACCGTCATCATGGAACGGCGTCGGCGCGATCGCGAAGGTGCCTTTGGCGGCGGCGGTGAGCTTCATCTCGTCTGGTCTCCAATCTCTCTGGCGTCATTCCGGACGCGCCAGGCGCAGGCCCGAAATGACGTCCTGAATACATCAAAACCGCCGTGCGGACTTGGCTATATCGGCCTCCGAAAAGAATATCTCCTCTGCGTGCGCGGCGATGTCCTGGGCGTTCCAAGCCGAGGACGGTGGCTTCCAGCCCTCCATCTCCATCATCCGCATCTCACGGACGCCGCGCGCGGCGGACACGCCGAGCACCTTGCCGGTCTGATCCCCCGAGAGTCTGCTGACCATGTAGAGCACGGCTGGCGCGATGCCCTCAGGTGTCAACGCCGCGTCCGGGTTCTCCTTGTAGCGCGGCAGGTCCGCGGTCATGCGGGTCAGCGCGCCCGGCGCGAGCGTCCACACCCGGATGTTGTACTTGCGGCCCTCGATCGCCAGCACGTTGGACAGGCCCCAGATACCGCCCTTGGCGGCGCCGTAGTTGGACTGGCCGAAATTGCCGATCAGGCCCGAGGTCGAGGAGGTGTTGACGATGACGCCGCCGCCGTTGTCGCGCATCCAGCGGAACACCGGCAAGGTGCAGCAGAACGTGCCCTTGAGGTGCACCTGGATCACCTTGTCCCAGTCGGCCTCGCTCGACTTGGCGAAGGTCTGGTCGCGCAGGATGCCGGCATTGTTGATGAGGATGTCGGCGCGGCCGAAATGGCGGATGGCGTCGTCGAACACCGATTGCCCACCGGCCATGGTCGAGATGTCGGCGCCGTTGGCGACCGCGCGCCCGCCCTCGGCCTCGATCGCGGCAACCACCTGCTCGGCCATCGACAGGTCCGAACCGGAGCCGTCGCGCGGCCCACCAAGGTCGTTGACGACGACCGCCGCGCCCTCGCGCGCGAACAGTCTTGCGTAGGCCTCGCCGAGACCGCCACCTGCGCCGGTGATCAGCGCCACCTTGCCGTCGAGCAGTCCCATATGTGCCTCCTCCGCTGTCTTCTTTGCTTTCGTTCGTCATGACCGGGCTTGACCCGGCCATCCATCTTCGGAAGCGGATGGATGCCCGGGTCAAGCCCGGGCATGACGACAACGAACAGACGTGTCTCACATGGCAAGTATCAACCCAGCACCGTCTTGCCGTTCTTGATCACGGTGACGTTGCGTGCCTTGACCCGCGCCTCGAACGACACGACGTCGCCGTCCTTCCACAGATCGACCGTGACGGTCTCGCCGGGAAACACCGGCGAGGAGAACCGCGCGGCGTGCTGCCGGAACGCCGAGGCATCGTAGTCGGCATAGGTCTGCAGCACCGCGCGACAGGTGAGACCGTAGGTGCACATGCCGTGCAGGATCGGGCGCGGGAAACCGGCGCGGCGGGCGAACTCGGGGTCCGAGTGCAGCGGATTGCGGTCGCCGCACAGGCGGTAGATCAGCGCCTGGTCCGGCCGCGTGGAAATGTCGACGCTGCGGTCGGGCGCGCGCGACGGCACCGGATGCGGCTCGGGGATGCCCCCGGACGGGCCGCCGAAGCCGCCATCGCCCCGGGCGAAGCGCGAGGCGACCAGGGTCGCCATCGGCGCGCCGCCCTCGTCGCGCAGGATCGTCTGATGGCGAATGACGGCGCCCTTGTCCTTGCCCTTGTCGGACACCGCGAGCACGGAGGAGTCGGCCGTGATCTTCGCCGCGGTCGCCAGCGGCTTGTGAAAGGTGATGTCGCGCTCGCCGTCGACGACCAGCACGCGGTTCAGCTTCATGTCGCCGGGGCCCGCGCCCCAGGCGGCGACGGAGGCAAAGGTCGGCACCACCTTCAACGGCCGCGGCTCGGCGGTGGCCTCGTTGACGAAGGCGAGCTCCCTCTCGTCCATCGGATCGGCGCCCATGCCGATGCCATAGGCGTACAGCATCACCTCGCGATCGCCGTAGGCATAGGGCTGCCCGATCGCCTTCATCGCCATCAGCTCATCGTAGTTGATCGGCATGTTGTTGGTGTCCTCCCCGAAACGCGTTCCTTGTAGGGTGGGCAAAGCGAAGCGTGCCCACCGCCTTTTCGTCTGGCAACGGTGGGCACGGCGCTCCGCGCCTTTGCCCACCCTACGCGCCTGTCGTTGCGCGGCGCCCATTGCTGCGCCCTCTCCCCCAAGCGAAGCGGAGCTTCGCAAGGGCGGGAGAGAGCTCCACCGACGTCAGCCTCACACTCACTCGGTCGTCATTGCGAACAGCGCAGCGACGAAGCAATCCAGAGTCTTGGAAATAGCCCTGGATTGCTTCGCTTCCGCTCGCAATGACGTCCACCGGCATTGTTGCTCCTCAACTACACCGGCGTGAAGAACGGCAATGGCGCGCCGTCGGTCGGCTTGAACACCACCCTCACCTTCTGGCCGATCTTCAGGCTGTCGAAATCGCAGTCGACGAAATTGGTCTGCAGCGATGGGCCTTCCTTCAACGTGACGTAGCCGATCGCGTAAGGGCCGGTCGGCGACTTGCGCATGATCGAGAACGTGTAGATCTCGCCTTCGCCTGCGCTTTGCTCCCACACCGTCTGGTCCGAGAAGCAGAACGGGCAGATCGAGCGCGGGAAGTAATGCGCCTCGCCGCAGGCGGTGCAGCGCTTGATCATGAACTTGCCCTCGGCGGCGGCATCCCAGAACGCCTTGGTCTCGGGATTGGTGACGGGGGCCGGCAGCTTTTTCGCTTCAGACATCACACGCGCTCCAGAATGCAGGTCGAGGCGGCGTGGCGCACGCCGAGCAGGCCGCCGGTGCCATGGGCGATGGCGAGATCGCAGTTTGGCACCTGCACCTTGGGATGGGCTTCGCCGCGCAGCTGGCGCACGGCCTCGATCACCTTGGTCATGCCGCCGCGGTTGACGGGATGGTTGCTGCAGAGGCCGCCGCCATCGGTGTTGAACGGCAGCTTGCCGACGCCGGAGATGAGATTGCCGTCGGCGACGAACTTGCCGCCCTCGCCCTTCTTGCAGAAGCCGAGATCCTCGAGCTGCATCAGCACGGTGATGGTGAAGCTGTCATAGATCGAGGCGTACTTGATGTCCTTTGGCGTTACGCCCGCTTCCTCGAAGGCGCGCGGGCCGGACCACACGCCGGCGGAATAAGTGAGATCGAGGTCCTTGCCGCCACGCGGCCCCTTCATCGCCTCGCCATGGCCGATCAGGCGCACCAGCGGCTTCTTCAGGCTCCTGGCAATCTCCGGCGTGGTCACGATCAGCGCGCCGCCCCCGTCGGTGACCACGCAGCAATCCATGCGATGCAAGGGATCGGAGATCATCGGCGAGTTGATGACGTCCTCGACGGTGACGACCTCCTTCAGCATCGCGTGCGGATTGTACTGCGCGTGATGCGAGGCCGCGACCTTGATCCAGGCGAGCTGCTCACTCGTGGTGCCGTAGTCGTGCATGTGGCGCATGGCGCACATGCCATAGGCGTTGTGCGTGGTGGCGCCATAGGCCATCTCGAAATCGGCCTCGGCGCCGGCGGCACGCGGCGGCATCGGGCCGGTGCGCGGCTTGCCGGCCAAGGTGATCAGCGCGATCGAGCATTTGCCGGCCGCGATCGCTTCCGCAGCGTGGCCGACGTGGATCAGATAGGAACAGCCGCCGGTCTCGGTGGAATCGATGTGGCGCACCTTCAGCCCGAGATAGTCGATCATCGGCCAGGCACCGCCCGGCGCATCGCCGCCGCAGAAATAGCCGTCGACATCCCGCGCGCTGAGCCCGGCATCCTCGAGCGCGCCCTTGGCGACCTCGGCATGCAGCTGCGCCGTGGATTTGTCCGGTGCATGCCGGGTCGGATGCTCGTGGATCCCGGCAATGTAGGCCTTGCCCTTGATGGTCAATTCCGTCTCCGCTGCTCGTCGTTTCGTCCCGAATGGTTGGAGATTTTCTGGACCGTTGCATGAGGGTTGGCAAGCGTGGAAAATATTCCGCGAGGTGGAGATGAGCCGTGGTCTTGCCCTTCACTCCGCTGTCGTCCCGGGCTTGACCCGGGACCCATACCCACCGGCCAATGTTGTTAAGCGCGATGGTCGACCAGCGTGCGCGACAACTTCTCCCTGTGGATATGGGTCCCGGGTCAAGCCCGGGACGACAGCGGTGATGACGCGCGATCGTGCCCATATCGAACTACGCACGACATCGCATTCCCGCGGCAGACACTGCCCGGGTGATGCTGGTCTCGCTCACCCTCATCAAGTCGGAGGGCGCAGGGAAGGCCAGGCGTCGGCTGACGCCTGCGGCCCGCCTGCGAAAAAAATGCAGGCGGCAGGTACCACAGGTGCAGCCGGAAAACGCCCGGCCTTCCCTGCGCGATGGTCTTCACGCTTATACGCAGTCTGCCTGGTGCACCGGGCTTGTTGGCCACCATGCGCACAATGCTTGCGCATTGCGCGGGACACCAGCATCGGGGTGTCAGCACGCTGCGACTTCACGTCCGCGCCATGCCGTTCGTCCGCGCATCCGTGAGGACACGCTGCGGCACGTCGCGGCCACCGCTCCCCGCCTCGCGTGTCGTGACGATCGCGCGCAACGCCCCTCCGAAGTGAGGCGGGATGCGCTCATCAAAGCACAATTTCTGAATTTCGTAAAGAAGATTCTGCCCGACGGGCAGTTTGCGCAAGGCACATCTGTGGCGACTCCTGCCTCGAGCCAGCAGGACCGATTGCTCCGTTCGAGATCGGGCCGGACCGCTCGGAGGTCGACCTACACCCGATCATGGCTGCCAGGACCGTGCAACGGAACGAACCGCGTGACCGGCCGTTGCCCCTGCGCTGCATCATTTCTCGGATCCTCCGGATGTCGTGCACGCCTTTCCATGAGGGCAGATGATGACCGCAGCCCGGACCACAGCGCGCGCGCTCGCGGCGTCGACGCCCAGCCGCCTGACCAACCCGACACCATCCCTCCAGCCGCTGGCGCATCGCAGCCGGTCGCTGGCGAAGACACATCCATTTCTTCTGGCGGCAGCGGCCGCCACGGCCGTTCTGGCCGTCACAGCCCTGATCAATCGCCGCCTCGCCAAGTCTGCCGAGCGGGCCAATCCTCCCGCCGGCCAGTTCATGGACGTCGACGGCGTCCGGCTGCACTATGTCGAGCGCGGCACCGGCGTGCCGCTGGTGCTGCTGCACGGCAACGGCAGCATGATCCAGGACTTCGCCTCCAGCGGCCTGATCGATCTGGCGGCGCAGAACTACCGTGTCATTGCGTTCGACCGGCCGGGCTTCGGCCACAGCGACCGGCCGCGCAACGTCGTGTGGACGCCGACGGCGCAGGCCGGGCTGATCAAGAGCGCGCTCGATCGCCTGGGCGTATCGGAGGCCTTCGTCCTGGGTCACTCCTGGGGCGCATCCGTGGCGGTGGCGCTCGCCCTCGAACATCCGGCCATGGTCAAGGGCATGGTGCTCGCCTCCGGCTATTACTATCCGACCTTCCGGTCCGACGTGGTGGCCGGATCGGCTCCGGCCATTCCGTTGCTGGGCGATATTCTGCGCTACACCATCTCCCCTCTGATCAGCCGGATGATGTGGCCGCTGCTGATGGCCAAGCTGTTCGGCCCGCGATCGGTTCCGGCGAAGTTTGCCGGCTTCCCCAAGGAAATGGCGGTTCGCCCGTCGCAGATCCGCGCCTCCGCCGCGGAGGCCGCGCTGATGATTCCCGATGCTTTCCGCTTCAGGAGGGCGTACGGTGAGCTGAAGATGCCGGTCGTGATCGTCGCCGGCGATCAGGATCGGCTGATCGACATCGACGCGCAGTCCAGACGGCTTCATCACGACGTCAGCCAGAGCACCTTTCGCCGCGTGCGCGGCGCCGGTCACATGGTGCATCAGACGGCCACCGAGGCCGTCATGTCCTCGATCGACGAAGTCGCAGCGGCGGCGTAGTCGGAGGGCGAACATGGCTGCGGCTGCCGGATTGCGGGATCCGTAGCCTGCAGAGCGGCGAAGAAAGCGGGGATCGAACTCATGGCGGCCGAGGACGCGTGCATGCCGATCTGGCACGAAAAGCATCTGCGCGCTGCCACCAAAGCTGCCGGCGTGGCCCTGTGGTCGTGGAACGTCGACACCGACGCGATCACGATGGACGAGCGCGCCTATGAGCTGTGGGAGGTGCCCAAGACCAAGAGCAGGATCACGTTCGAGGTGCTCTCCCAGAACATTCACCCCGCCGATCTCGAACGGGTGAGATCGGCGTTTTCGGCGACACGGGCGATCGTCGGCGCTTATGAGATCGATTTTCGCATTCTCGCGGATGGCGAAATCCGCTGGATCTCCGCCCGCGGCCAAGGTGACGATGCCGACATCGCCGAGCGGCTGATGTTCGGCATCTTCCTCGACGTGACCCAGCGCAAGCAGGCCGAAGAAGCCAACGAGCTGCTGGCGGGCGAGATGAGCCATCGGGTCAAGAACCTGCTGACGATCGCCACCGCGCTGACGCAGATGACGTCGCGCACGGCGGCGACAAAGGAGGACATGGCCCACGAGCTCGCCAGCCGGCTGATCGCGCTGGGCCGTGCGCAGGATCTGATACGTCCGCGGCCGGGCGGGACGAACCAGGCAGCCCTGCTCGGCGATCTCGTCTCGGTGCTGCTTGCCCCCTACGACGAGAAAGGCGCCAGCGTCCGCATCCGCGTGTCGGTGCCCAAGATGAATGTCGGAGAACGCTCGAGCACGACATTGGCACTGGTCATCCACGAGCTCGCGACCAACTCGGCGAAATACGGCTCGCTGTCGGTTTCGAGCGGCACGCTGGACGTGTCGTGCAGCGCGCATGACGACGAAGTGGTGATCATGTGGACCGAGCGCGGCGGGCCGCCGAAGTCGGCCGACACCAGCGAAGGCTTCGGCAGCAAACTGATCCATCGCAGCATGAACGCCCAGCTCGGCGGCACCATCGCCTTCGACTGGTCCGCCGAAGGCCTGGTCGTGACGCTGCGCATGAGCCGCGAGCGGATGGCGAACTGACGCCCCTGGCCGCCCGTGTCGCTTCGTTCACGTGGGCACTATATGCAATCCTCCCAGGACATGACCGCCGGCAAGATTCCCGTCCTCCAGTAGATCACCTTATCATCCCGGGTCTCGAAAATGATCGCTCTCTTGGCATCCGGGCTCTTGGCGATCACCCAATGATTGGGTGCGGGTGGCGGCTCCGTGACACCCTGCTTCAGCCGCTCGGCCTTGTCTTCCTCGGTCTCCTCGCTCTCGTATAGCGCGAATGTCCGCTCCGTCGCTCCATAGGCACCCGCGATGTCGGCCTCCGTCGACCCCACTCCAACTCCGTTCGCGTCGACGATCTTCGGATCTGGTCGACGCCCATCGTCGAGAAAGAGGTAGATCACGGCAATCCTGCCATCGACGATCACGTAGGACAGCGCTTCGTCCTTGCCGTCGGCGCGACTGGCGACATAGCACTCCTTCGTGTACGGCGGCTCCATCGGACCAAGCTTTGCGTTCAACGCACGCTCGGCCTCGGCAACGGTCATGCCCAGGTCGACCGGCCCCACGCCACGCCAGGACATGACCTCGGCGTGGCTCGAGGTCGATATCGCCGCGATAGCCGCGAACAAGAAAACCAGAACTCGCATGGATCACCCCTATCGACGCCTCCATGCATATAGCAACATGTAGTGAATACGGCAGATTTATGCGACATCCGCACGAGTGGGTGAACGGGAGTCATCCAGAGTTGGGCAAGGACGCTAGATTGCTTCGCTACGCTCGCAATGACGGTGGTGTGAGCGCACGACACACTCCCAGGCGTCATTCCGGGGCAGACCGCTCGACAAAATAGCGGAGCCATTTGACGTGAGAGCTGAGCGCGGGTTCCAGAGCCACGACGGGCCGCTGCGACGACGAAAGCGAAAATCTCGCGCAATGATCCCGTCTGTGGTTATGGATTCCCGGCTCGCGCAGGCGCGCACGAGCGCCCCGGAATGACGAGAGGTATACAGATCGCATGATGGTGGGCACGGCGCTCGCGCGCCTTTGCCCACCCTACGGCACGTCGCCTGGAGTGCCTACTCCGCCGCCATCTGCCGTGGCGCCGGCGGCGGGCTGGCGAGGTCGGCGGCGAGTTGCGCATAACGCACTTTCGCGTCATTCACCGCCTTCTCCTTGACGGGGCCGTAGCCGCGGATCTTGTCGGGCAGCGACAGCAGCTCGACGGCGATCTCGGCATTGGCCGGCGACAACAAGTTCAGCACCGTCGCGACGTCCTTCTCATAGCCCGCGATCAGGTCGCGCTCCATCCGGCGCTCGGCCGCATAGCCGAAGATGTCGAGCGGCGTGCCGCGCAGGCCCTTGAGCTTCGCCAGCAGCCGGAACAGCTTCATCATGCCCGGGCCGAAGCTGCGCTTCTTCGGCCGCCCCTGGGGATCGAGGCCGGAATTGAGGATCGGCGGCGCGAGGTTGAAGGAGATCTTGTAGTCGCCCTCGAAGGCGTCGTGGAGCTGCCTCTGGAAGGTGCCGTCCGAGAACAGCCGCGCCACCTCGTACTCGTCCTTGTAGGCCAGCAGCTTGGCATAGTTGATGGCGACGGCGCGCGGCAGCGCCTCGCCGTAGCCGCCCTTGTCGGCGGCCTCTCGCACCTGATCGACCAGCTTGCGGTAGCGCTTGGCGAGCCGCGCATTCTGATAGCCGGTGAGGTGCGCCATGCGGTGGGCGATGATCTCGTCGAGCGTCATCGCCTCCAGCGATTTCGGCGGCACCGCCTCGTCCTTGCCGGTCATCATGTCGGCGAGCCGCTCCGGGTTGACCACCGCGAGGCGGCCGAGCCGGAACGCCTCGGTGTTCATCTTGACCGCGACGCCGTTGATCCCGATCGCCTTCTCGATCGCCTCGGCCGACAGCGGCAGCAGGCCCTTCTGGTAGGCGTAGCCCATCATCATCATGTTGGTGGCGATGCTGTCGCCAAGCAGCGCCTCGGCCGGCTTGGTGAAATCGAGGAAGCTCGAGTCCTTGTGCAGCGCCGTTTCCAGCAGGCTCGTCACCTTGCGGTTCTGGAAATTGAAGTCGCGGTTGAGCACGAAATCGGCGGTCGGGATCAGATGGCTGTTGATGACGCCATGGGTGCGCTCCGCATCGCACAGCGTGATCGTCTCCTTGGCACCCGCCACCACCTCGTCGGCGGCGATGACGAGGTCGGCAGTCCCCGTGACGATGCGCGAGCAGGTCACGTCGGCGGTGTTCTCCGACAGGCGCACGTGGCTGAGCACCGCGCCGCCCTTCTGCGCGAGGCCGGACATGTCGAGGATCATCGAGGCCTTGCCCTCGATATGCGCGGCCATGCCGAGCAGCGCGCCGATCGTCAGCACGCCGGTGCCGCCGACGCCGCCGACCGCGACGTTGTAGGGCCGCTCCAGCGACGGCTTGGTCAGGGGCTCCGGCATCACGCCGATGTCGCCAAGCTCGGCCGGCGCGCGCGAGCGCGGCTTGCCGCCGTCGATCGTGACAAAGGACGGGCAGAAGCCCTTCACGCAGGAATAGTCCTTGTTGCAGGAGGACTGGTTGATGACGCGCTTGCGCCCGAGCTCGGTCTCCAGCGGCTCGACCGAGATGCAGTTCGACTGCACCGAGCAGTCGCCGCAGCCCTCGCAGACGGCCGGATTGATGAAGACGCGGCGCTGCGGATCCTCCATCGTGCCGCGCTTGCGGCGGCGGCGCTTCTCGGCGGCGCAGGTCTGCACGAACACGATGGCCGAGGCGCCCTTGGTCTCGCGGAGCGTCTTCATGACGTTCTCGAGCTCGTCGCGATGCGCCAGCTTGACGCCGGGCGCGATGCTGTCGGCCGGATAGGCGTCGGGATTTTCCGAGACCAGATAGATCTCGCGGATGCCCTCGGCATGGAGCTGGAAGGTGATCTGCTGCGGCGACAAATCGCCGTCATGGCGCTGGCCGCCGGTCATCGCAACCGCGTCGTTGTAGAGGATCTTGTAGGTAATGTTGGCCTTGGAGGCGATCGACTGGCGGATCGCGAGGCTGCCAGAGTGGAAATAGGTACCGTCGCCGAGATTGGCGAAGATGTGCTTCTCGTCGGTGAACGGCGCGATGCCGACCCAAGGCACGCCCTCGCCGCCCATATGGGTGAAGGTCTCGGTGTTGCGGTTCATCCACAGCGACATGAAGTGGCAGCCGATGCCGGCGAGCGCGCGGCTGCCCTCGGGCACCTTGGTCGAGGTGTTGTGCGGGCAGCCCGAGCAGAAATACGGGGTGCGCGCCACCGGCGAGATCAGCTGCATCTGCGAGGCGTCGCGGCCGTTGAACCAGTCGGCCTTGGCGCGCAGCATCGCCTTGATCTCGGGATTGAGGTCGAGGCGGAGAAGACGCTCCGTCAATGAGCTCGCGAGCGAGGCGACGGAAAGCTCGGTGGCAAACGGCAGGAAGCGCTTGTCGTGCTCGTCCATCTTGCCGACGATGCGCGGGCGGACGTCGTCGCGCCAGTTGAACAGCTCCTGCTTGACCTGGTTCTCGACGATCTCGCGGCGCTCCTCGATGATGAAGATCTCCTCGAGGCCGACCGCGAACTGCCGCACGCCTTCCGGCTCCAGCGGCCAGGGCATGCCGATCTTGTAGAGCCGCAGGCCGATCTTGGCGGCGACCTCCTCGGTGATGCCGAGCTCGCGCAGCGCCTGGCGGATGTCCTCGTAGCTCTTGCCGGACGCCATGATGCCGTAGCGGGCATTCGGTGAGTCCATCGTGATGCGGTTGACCTTGTTGGCGCGGGCAAAGGCGATCGCGGCAAAGCCCTTGTAGTCCTGCAGCCGACGGTCCTGGTCGAAGCGGTCGTCGGGCCAGCGCAGATTGAGACCACCCGGCGGCATCTCGAAATCGGGGGGAATGACGAACGGCGTCATCTCGTCGTTGAGGTTGATCTCGGCGGTGGTCTCCACCGTCTCGGTGATCACCTTCATGCCGACCCAGCAGCCGGAATAGCGCGACATCGCAATGCCGAGCAGGCCCATCTCGATCATCTCGTGGATCGAGGACGGGTAGAGATAGGGCATCAGCGCCGAGATGAAGGCATGGTCGGACTGATGCGGCACGGTCGAGGATTTGGCGCCGTGGTCGTCGCCGGCGAGACAGAGCACGCCGCCGTTCTTGGCGGAGCCGGCCGCATTGCCGTGGCGAAACACGTCGCCGCAGCGGTCGACGCCGGGGCCCTTGCCGTACCAGATGCCGACGACGCCGTCATACCTGCCGCCGGGCGACAGTGCGAGCTGCTGCGAACCCCAGATCGCGGTCGCCGCGAGGTCCTCGTTCACGCCGGGCTGGAACTTGATGTTGTACTGCTCGAGATGCTTGCGGGCGGAGAACAGCTGCTGGTCGTAGCCGCCGAGCGGCGAGCCGCGATAGCCGGAGATGAAGCCGGCGGTATTGAGGCCGGCGGCGCGGTCGCGCCGGATCTGGGCCATCGGCAGCCGCACCAGCGCCTGGATGCCGGTCAGGAAGATGTGGCCGGAGCTTGCGGTGTATTTCTGGTCGAGATTGATCTCGCTCTCGTTGAGTCCCATTCCGCCCTCTTGCCGTGCCTTGTCGGGGTGCGCAGCTGCCGCCGGCCGGCGGAAGCGCGCGTTCTGCCAATCATTTATGTCTGCTTTTGAAGAATGCGCATCACAAATCTCGTTTGCGCAGGGCAGCCAACCGAAATCGCAATTTCGTGGCGGGAGCCGGTCGCGGCTTTTGCGGTTTGTGTCGAAAACCCCCGCCCCCGCGAAATGGGATGATGCGTGCCATGGCTTTGGCGGCTCGGCGGACGGTTACTGAAGCGTTGTGGCCGGCGCGATTCCGGCACCAAACGAATTGTGCGATGCGACAAGACCGCCGCCGTTCATCCCCGATCGTCGCCCGCAAATACGAAGCGCGGCATGTTCCATTTGTAGCGGATCGCGAGCAGCCGGAACGACAGTCCGAGCGCGAAGGTCAGCGCCGTCCACCATCCGCTGGCGATGCCGAGCGACAAGCCGGTCGCATAGACCAGGCCCGTGACGAGGGACACGCTGGCGTAGAGTTCGGCGCGAAACAGCAATGGCACGTCATTGCACAGGATGTCGCGCAGCACGCCGCCGGCGCAGCCCGTGATCATCCCAGCGACGATGACGATGCCGATCGGCACGTTCATCTGCCAGGCGATGTCGCAGCCCGTCATCGTGAACACGACGAGGCCGACCGCATCGAGAACGAGGAAGGCCATGGTCAGCCTGTGAACCAGGCGCGCCATCGCGATCGTCACGAACGGCGCCAGCACGGTCAGCAGCAGCAAGGACGGCCGCTCGACCCAGGCAAGCGGATAGTGGCCGAGCAGCACGTCGCGCAAGGTGCCGCCGCCGAGCGCGGTGATCGCCCCCAACAAGCAGACGCCCATCCAGTCCATGCTGCGGCGTCCCGCCGCCAGCGCGGCCGTCATCGCCTGCGCCGCCAGCGCCACCCAGGTCAACAGATGCAACACGCTGTCACCGGGCGGCAGGTTCCACATGAGGTGAGCTCCAGAAGTTCCAATAGAACGAGAATCGCAATGCTCGCGAGGAACCTTAGCGCGCCGTGCAACGATACAAATTGGGATTCGCGCAGGTTTCGCGGAACGGCCCGGAGCCGCCCTGGTTGTCAGGTGACAATCACCAGGAGGATGAGATGGCCAACGAACGGCTTCCCAACGAACGTTATCCCGACGGCATGAACCGTCCCGACATGTCCACACGTCCCGACATCACTGGGGCTGGAATGACGGGAACAGATTATGAGCGCACGCCGCCAGTGGACAACCGGCTGCAGCCCGATCTCGAGCCGACGAACGCCCCCAGCTCGACGGGCCGCATCGCGGCCTATGCCCTGGGCATCGCGATCCTGCTCGGCGCGGTGTTCTACGGCCTGAACAACATGTCGATGCGCAACGACCAGGCGAGCACCACACCGGCTTCGCAATCGGCATCGACCACCAAAGATAACACCTCGACCGGCGTGACGACCGGCGCCGCGGGAGATCGCACCACACCGCCGCCGGCGGCCCCGAGCGACAAGCCCAACGCCGTCAAGTAGTCTCGCGGACGGCAATTAGCGGTCTCACTCCTGGGCGGCGGGTGAGCAATCATCCGCCGCCGCTTTTTTGGCGAGTCCTCCAACAAATTACGCGAAATGTGCGAGGGCCGCCGTGGAACCATAGCAGCGCGAACCGATTGGCTCATTGACACTCTCACCCAGGAGATACGTAATGAAAGCTCTCTCCATAGCTATCGCAGCCGCGGCAAGCACGCTGGCCGTGACCGCCGCTTCGGCGGCACCGATCTCTCCCGCAGCCTCGGCGGTCCCGCAACGCGACATCCAGAACGTCCGGATGGTCTGTAACGAGGAAGGCCGCTGTTGGCGCGAGCGCAGTGAACGCCGCGTCATCATTCAAGGCGAAGATCGCGATTCCTACGCGTACGCTCCGCGCGAGCGCTACATCGAGCGGCGCAGCTATGAAGACCGCGGCGGCATCGGCTTCCGCGCTCCGGGCGTGAGCGTCGGCATCGGGACGGATCGCTACTAAGCGATTTCCGCGAACTCAGACTGAAAAGCCGCGGCAGAGTCCGCGGCTTTTCTACAGGCGGATGAGATCGGGATCTGCGGGAGGCCGGGCGCGCAGCCTGATCTCAACCGAAGATCCTGTTCAGCTCGCCGCCGGGATAGCCGTTGGCCAGTTCGGTGAAGGTGCCCTGCTCGGCCATCTCCTTGGCCGCCCGGATGAAGCCGGCCCAGGCCATCCGGGCCAGCGAACCGCCGACGCTGATGCGGCGCACGCCGAGCTCAGTGGCTTGCCCCAACGACAGGCCGGAAGCGCCGATCAGAAGGTTGACCGGCTTGGGCGCCACGGCTTTCACGACCGCAGTGATCTCCTCGATCGTCTTGATCCCGGGCGCGTAGAGACAATCCGCGCCCGCTTCGGCATAGGCTGTGAGGCGGTCGGTCACGAGCTTGAGGTCGGGCTTGCCCCAGAGAAACGCCTCGCAGCGGCCGGTCAACAGCACGTCGGCGCCGGTCGCATCGATGGCCTGCCGGGCCGCGCGGATACGCGCGATGGCGAGCGCGCGCTCATAGAGCGGATCATCCTTGTCGCCCGTGGAATCCTCGATCGACAGACCGGCGACGCCGGTCGCGACCGCGCGCGTGACGTTGGCCGCCACACCCACCGGCGCATCGGCGAAGCCGCCCTCGAAATCGGCATTCACGGGAATGTCGACGGCGGCGCTGAGCGATTTCAAATGGGCGAGCACCTCATCCAGTTCGACCTTGGTGTCCGCCTTGCCAATCGACCACGCGAAGCCGGCGCTGGTGGAGGCGATCGCGTTGAAGCCGAGATGCTGCAGCATCTTCGCCGTGCCGACGTCGAACGGGTTCGGCAGCACGAAGCAGCCGGCCTCGTGCAACTTGCGAAAGGCCGCGCGCTTGTCCGCCGTGTTGGTCACCGTCATGTCATCCTCCCATGCATCGTCGCGTTGTGTGGCAGCATAGAGCCGCGATCATTGCGCCGCCACGACATTGCGCAAGAATGTTCGCTCTTCGCCCAGAATGAGCTTGTGCTCCTCGGCCAGCGCGAAGTTCGCCCGGCCCTCGGCATCGCCGCGCAAGGTCGCGCGATAGCGCTCGTAAGCCGCGAGACTGTCGAATGAAATCAGGCCGTAGGCGATGTCGTTGGTGCCTTCGTGAGGCATGAAATAGCCGATCAGGTCGCCGCCACAGCGAGGAATGATCGACAGCCAGCGCTTGGCGTAGGCTTCGAACACGTCGCGCTTGAACGGATCGATGCGATAGCGGATGAAGACGGTGATGGTCATGACAACCTCCGGTGAGTTCTGTATCATCGACACTATCCGCTTGCCCGACGAGAATGCTTCGGCTAGCATCGAAGTATGAAATCAGGTCCGGACATTGCGATGGTGGCGGCGCTGGTCGGCGATCCCGCCCGCGCCAACATGCTGACTGCGCTGCTCTCGGGCCGCGCGCTGACCGCGACCGAGCTCGCTCAGGAGGCCGGCGTGACGCCGCAGACGGCGAGCTCGCATCTTGCCAAGCTCGAAGGCGGCGGCCTGATCGAGCCGGAGAAGCAGGGCCGTCACCGCTACTACCGGCTCGCCGATCCCGACGTCGCCGACGTGCTGGAGAAGCTCGCCGGCCTCGCCGCGCGCGCCGGCCACATGCGGGTGCGCACCGGACCAAAGGAGCCGGAGCTGCGGCGCGCGCGCATCTGCTATGACCACCTCGCCGGCGATCTCGGCGTGCAGATGCTCGACAGCATGACGCGGCAGAAGCTGGTGCGCCGGCGCAAGCAGGAGATCGTCCTGACCGAGGACGGCGAACATTTCCTGGCGCAGCATCTGCGGATCTCGCCGGAAATGCTGGCGCATCCCCGCCGGCCCGTCTGCAAGGCCTGTCTCGATTGGAGCGCGCGGCGGCATCATCTCGCGGGCACGCTTGGTGCAGCGTTGATGAAGCGCTTCACCGAGCTGAAATGGGCGGCGCGCGATGCCACCCCAGGCAGCCGCGTGGTGAATTTCAGCCGCGCCGGCGAAAAGCATTTCGCGGCGCTGTTCGGTCCGGCCGAAGACTGACGATCACGCGCTCTTTATCGCAGCGCCTTCCTGCCTTGCGGCCAAAACCAACGCGGGGCACGGAACGACCATCTCATCCCCGTCTTTCCTGGAATCTCCATGTCCCGTTTCGCCGGGCGCGACAATCGCCGCGAAAGCGAGCACCGCATCGCAGAGGACGACGCCGCGCGAGCCCTACGGCATCAATCTCGAAGGCTTCCCTACCCCGTACCGGTCAGCCTGCTGCCTCTGTTCAATGACGGCGAGCAGAACGCGCCGAAGGCCCCACTCGCGACGGAAGCAGCGCTTGTCGTGAGGCAGCCGTGCCGACATCACCAGTGGTGACGACGGTGCCAACGGCGGCGCCAGTGCCGATGATGGTGATGCCAGCCCCAATGACGGCGCCGCCAACCCCAATGCCGCCGGCGCCAGCCCCAATGATGGCCGTGACCATGGTGTCCGTGATGATGACCGTGATGCCCCCAGCGAACCTGCTCCGGCGCGAGCCGATCGGCCTCATCCTGCGAACCGACCGCGCGCTCGACGTGCTGATCCCTTGCTGAAGGCGCCGCTTCGTTCAGCGGCAACGGCGAGAGCGGCGCAGCGACCGCATCGGTGGTGCGGAGCACGGCGCCGGCCGCCGCCGCGCAGCCGAACCCGAATGCCAGCTTGAGGAAATTCCGTCGTTCCATCGCACGCCTCCATGATCCACGAGCCAGAGCATGAAGTGAGTATTCGGCCGATCACCTGAACGTGAGCTGAACTGGCGCATGCCCGCGGCACCACCATGGCTCTGCCACCTTCGCCGATCCTGGTACGCGCCGCCGGCCGATCACTCCTCGACCGCCTGCTCCAGCACGAAGCTCTCACGCGTCCGCGTCACGTACGACGAAGATGGCTGACGGCATCGAGTTTCCTCCGGTCCGTGTTGGTGTCGTCACGGAGCACGATCAAAAACGCGACCCTGCCGTCGTCTCGATCATCGCCGCGCGATGACGGGAGACTATCAAAATCAACGAGGCCCGGAGTGCCTAGGAGTCCGGGCCTCGTCACCTCGCGACCTCGCGCGAGCGAAGCCGGTCGGTATTCGATGAAATCTAGCGCCCGTTCACACGGATCGCATTGAGCTGGCTCAAAACGTCAGTAGCAGCGCGTGATCGTGACGGAGTGATCGCCGCCGCGGCGGCCCGGTACCGTCACGGTCTGCATCGGACAGCTCGACACATAGGGGCGATCGGACGGCACGACATTCGGCGGATAGCGGTGAACCCAGTCCCACGGGACGTCATAAGTATAAGTGTAGCGCACGTCGGCCGATGTGTGCTCGGGGATCTGCTGCGGCACGGGCTCACCAGGGCCGCCATAGGCGAAAGCGCCGGCGGCCGGCAGATAGGAACGATAGCCGCGGTGGTGACGGACGAAGGGCCGCGCGCCAAGCGCCGGCGGGACGACCTGGCTCGGGCCCGCCTGACCGGCGGCGACGGGCGCAGCCACCGCGGCGCCGGACTGGGCCGACGCGGCCTCGGAGGAGAACATCAGCGCGGCGGCTGCCGCGCAGACGACCAGAACTCTGGAATTCCGATATGCCGATGTTCCGACAGCCATGATACGCGACCCTACTCTTCTGACCCACCAGCGATCGATAAATGCTAGGCCAGCGGCCCAGTTCCCGCAAACCCATCGTTAAAGGTTAGTTAAGCCGTAAGCTTAACGCCAGTGGGCGGAAACGGCGCAGATTGCCGCGCCGCTCCGGCGGCAGCGCGCTGCGGTCGCCGGACTTCGTCAAATACGAAGGCGACACGCCGGTGCACTGCCCTCCCACTTCGTCACTCCCCCTCAGAGCGGCAGATTGTCGTGCTTCTTCGCCGGCATCTCCATCTTCTTGTCGCGGAGCATCGCCAGCGCACGGGCGATGCGGCGGCGGGTGGAGTGCGGCATGATGACGTCGTCGATGTAGCCGCGCTCGGCGGCGATGAACGGCGACAGGAAGCGGTCCTCGTATTCCTTGGTGCGCGCGGCGATCTTCTCCGGATCCGCCATGTCGGCGCGGAAGATGATCTCGACCGCGCCCTTGGCGCCCATGACCGCGATCTGCGCCGTCGGCCAGGCGTAGTTCATATCGGCGCCGATCTCCTTGGAGGCCATGACGTCGAAGGCGCCACCATAGGCCTTGCGGGTGATGATCGTGACCAGCGGCACCGTGCACTGCGAATACGCGAACAACAGCTTGGCGCCGTGCTTGATCAGGCCGCCATATTCCTGCGCGGTGCCCGGCAGGAAGCCCGGCACGTCGACGAAGGTGACGATCGGGATGTTGAAGGCGTCGCAGAAGCGGACGAAGCGCGCGGCCTTGCGCGAGGCATCGCTGTCGAGCACGCCCGCCAGCACCATCGGCTGGTTGGCGACGAAGCCGACGGTGCGGCCGGCGATGCGGCCGAAGCCGGTGACGATGTTCTTGGCGAAGCCTTCCGCGATCTCGAAGAAGTCGCCCTCGTCGACGACCTTCAGGATCAGCTCCTTCATGTCGTAGGGCTTGTTCGGATTGTCCGGGATCAGCGTGTCGAGCGACATGTCGACGCGCTCGATGTCGTCGAAGCTCGGCCATTCCGGCACGCCGTCGGTGTTGTTCGAGGGCAGGAAGTCGATCAGGCGGCGCATCTGCAGCAAGGTCTCGACGTCGTTATCGAACGCGCCGTCGGCGATCGAGGAGCGGGTCGCGTGCACCGAGGCGCCGCCGAGCTCTTCCGCGGTCACGACCTCGTTGGTGACGGTCTTCACGACATCTGGGCCGGTCACGAACATGTAGCTCGTGTTCTTCACCATGAAGATGAAGTCGGTCATGGCCGGCGAATAGACGTCGCCGCCGGCGCACGGGCCCATGATGACGGAGATCTGCGGGATCACGCCGGAGGCCAGCACGTTGCGGCGGAACACATAGGAATAGCCCGCGAGCGCCGCGACGCCCTCCTGGATGCGGGCGCCGCCGGCGTCATAGAGGCCGATGATGGGCGCACGCGCCTTCATCGCCATGTCCTGCAGCTTGGTGATCTTCAGCGCGTGGGTCTCGGACAGCGAGCCGCCGAACACGGTGAAGTCCTTGGCGAACACGAAGGTCTTGCGGCCGTTGACAGTGCCCCAGCCGGTGACGACGCCGTCGCCCGGGACCTTGGTCTTCTCCATCCCGAACTCGGTCGAGCGATGCTCGACGAACATGTCGAACTCCTCGAAGCTGCCCTTGTCGAGCAGCAGCTCGATCCGCTCGCGGGCCGTCAGCTTGCCGCGGGCATGCTGCGCCTCGATGCGCTTCTCGCCGCCGCCGAGCCGCGCGCCGGCGCGCCGCGTCTCCAAGGTGTCCAGGATGTCCTTCATGCGCGTCCCGCCCGTTCCCGATGTCGTGAGTGTTGGCGGCCTTCTAACACGGCTATTTCGGAGGCGAAAAGCGGCTTTCGGACGGGCCGCCCCTCCTCCCACAGTTCGGAATTGGAAGCAGAATCATGGATATGGCCGCTCGACAAAGCCTTGCCGATCCGGCTGACGACGCAGCCCGGGGCGCCGTGCGGGGCGGCGTCCGCCTGCTGTTGCGGCTCGAAGGGCTGGTGCTGGCGGCCGCGGCAATCGCCTTCTACGCCCATCGAGGGGACTCGTGGTGGCTGTTTGCGGCCCTCTTCCTGGGGCCCGACCTCAGCTTTGCCGGCTATCTCGGCGGCCCCCGGATCGGAGCGGCCGTGTACAACGCCGCGCATGCCACGCTGCTGCCGGCCGCCCTGCTCGCAGTCGGACTGGCGCTCGGCGTGCCGCTGGCGACCCAGCTCGCCACCATCTGGCTCGCCCATATCGGCGTCGACCGGCTGGTCGGCTACGGCCTGAAATACACCGACGGCTTCGGCTTCACCCATCTTGGCCGGATCGGGCCTGCCGCGCCGCGAGGCTGAACGCCGGATGCAGGGACCTGCCGCGACGGGTAGGATGCCGGCATGATCCGATTCCGAGACATGGCCGGCCTGGACCGGCGCAGCCTGCTGCGCGGCGCACTGCAGGCCGGGCTGGTGACGCTCGGCGTGCCGCTGGCGCGCACGGCGCTCGCCCAGGCTCCGCCGCTGAAATCCAACCCGTTCACGCTCGGCGTCGCCTCCGGCGATCCCAGCCCCGACGGCTTCGTGATCTGGACCCGGCTCGCGCCCGAGCCGCTGCAGCCGCGTGGCGGCATGATCGCGCTGCCGCGCGAGGTGAGCTGGGAGGTCGCGACCGATCCGGCGATGACGACCATCGTGCAATCCGGCATTGCGGTCGCCCGCATCGAGCTGGCGCACTCCGTCCATGTCGAGATCGAGGGCCTCGCTCCGGCCCGCGACTATTTCTATCGCTTCCGCCTGCCCGAGGCGGAGAGCCCGGTCGGGCGTGCGAGGACCTTTCCCGCCGCCGGCGCCGACGTCGCGCAGATGCGGTTCGCTTCCGCCGGCTGCCAGGAATGGGACCGCGGCTTCTACACGGCGTGGCGTGCGATCGCGCAGGACCATCTCGACTTCGTCTTCCACTATGGCGACTACATCTACGAGAATGCGTACGCCGCCGAGTCCAAGGGCGTGGCGCTGCCGCGCACCATGCCGAAGCAATTCGCCACCTGCTACACGCTGCCGGAGTACCGGCAGCGCTATGCGCTCTACAAGACCGATCCCGACCTGCAGGCCGCGCACGCCGCCTGCCCGTTCCTGCCGAGCTTCGACGATCACGAGGTGATGGACAATTGGGCCGGCGATCGCGACAAGCGCGACACGCCGCCGGAGGCGTTCCTGTTCCGGCGTGCCGCCGCCTTCCAGGCCTGGTACGAGCACATGCCGGTGCGCCGCGCGCAGTTGCCGCGCGGACCCGACATCCTCGCTTTTCGCCGCCTCGCCTTCGGCAGGCTCGCCGACATCGCCGTGCTCGACACCAGGCAATACCGCTCGAAGCAGCCCTGCGGCGACGGCATCAAGGCCTGCCCCGAGGCCGACGAGCCGAGCCGCACCATGATGGGCGCGCAGCAGGAGCGGTGGTTCGCCGAGGGTCTGCGCGGCAGCCGCGCAACCTGGCAGGTGCTGGCACAGCAGGTGATGTTCGCCCCGCTCGACTGGCGCTCGTTTCCGTGGCTGCCGTCGTCGGACGTGCCGCTGCGCAGCCTCGACAAATGGGACGGCGCCAGCGCCGCGCGCGACCGCGTCATGCAGATGCTGCGCGAGGCCGGCATCACCAACACCGTCGTGCTGACCGGCGACCTGCACAAGGGCGTCGCGCTCGAGCTGAAGCAGGATTGGCGCGATCCGGCCTCGCAATGCGTCGGCGTCGAATTCCTGGCGACCTCGATCTCGTCGGACGGCGACGGCTTTGCGCGCTACGACAACGAGCCGACATTGTTCGCCAACAATCCGCATCTGAAGTTCTTCAGCAACCAGCGCGGCTACATCAGGCATGTCGTGACGCCGGCCCGCTGGCAGGCCGACTACCGCGTCGTCGACCGCATCAGCGTCGCTGACGGCACCGTGTCGACCGCGAAATCCTTCGTCACCCTGGCCGGCAGGCCGGGGCTGGCCGACGCCTGAGGCGACGCGCGCGCGGCAAGGCCGCCGCCGCGTCGTGTGGCGATCTGCTCGCTGACAGCAGCCGGTCGTCCTGCCGCGTAGGGTCGAGGTCCGGCGACGATATCAAGAGCTTCGGACCCGACGGACGGGATCGACTCATCGAGGTCAAGACCACCAACGGCTGGGAACGGACACCGTTCTACGTCACTCGCAACGAGCTGGCGGTTGCGGAGGCGTACCGCGATGACTGGCGGCTGATGCGACCGTGGAATTTCGCCAGCGCCCCGCGCGCTTTCGAGCTGCGACCTCCTCTCCGAAGCGCATGTGTCGCTGATGGCGACGAGCTTTCAGGCCAGCTTTCCATAACGATCAGTCCAACCGCACGAGATCCGTCGACTTGACGACAACGAACTAATCGCTGCGTGGCATACTGCCGAACGCAGAGCTCCGCGCAACGTCAAGCGAACGGCCGTTACAGCACCTCTCCCGCGGCGCAGCATGCCTGAGCCTGCGCCACGTGTTGTCCACCGCTGTCCGTCGGCGTCGCTCACCAGTCTGTTTGACAGCCTCCTGATCCCTGGTTCTACTCGGTGCCAAAGCCGCGCAACAAGCGGTGAGCCAGGAGGACGGTCATGGAGCGACACGTTGGTGGCGCGCCGGTGGCGTTTGCCGCGCGCGCTGGTTTCAATCGCACGCGTGCATCACGCCGCACGGATCTGCGATCGCTACGCATCATCGCGGCAGCGGCCGTCACGATGCTGCTGACGGCTTTCGGCTCCGTCAGTTCCGCCCACGCCCAAGGCATCTCCAAGGACACGCCTGCCCGGATCGAGATGTATCCGATCCCCTCGCTCACATTGTCCGACCGGCAGTTCCTGTCCGGCGACGACAATGGCAAGCCGGTCACGGTCGTGGGCGAGCTGCGCGTCGCGCAAGGCAGCGGCCGGCTGCCGGTCGTGGTGCTGATGCATGGATCGGGCGGCGTCGGCGGCAACATCGCGGCGTGGAGCCGCACCTTCAATGCGATGGGGATCTCGACCTTCGCGATCGACGGCTTCACCGGACGCGGCATCACCGCCACCAGCACCAACCAGGCGCAGCTCGGCCGGCTCAATTTGATCATGGACATCTATCGCTCGCTCGACGTGCTGGCGAAGCATCCGCGCGTCGATCCCGAGCGCATCGTGCTGATGGGATTTTCGCGCGGCGGTCAGGCGGCGCTGTATGCGAGCCTGGAGCGTTTCCACAAGCGCTGGAACAATTCCGGGCTGCAATTTGCCGCCTACATCCCGTTCTATCCGGACTGCTCGACGACCTATGTCGGTGAGACCGATGTGGTGGCGCGGCCGATCCGGATCTTTCACGGCGGACCGGACGACTACAATCCGGTGCGGACCTGCAAGGCCTATGTCGAGCGGCTGAAGGCAGCGGGCCGCGACGTTGCGCTGACCGAATATCCGGACTCGCCACACGGCTTCGACCTCGGCCTGCTCGGCGCCAACATGCTCGCCGTCGCGCCGAAGGCGCAGACCGTGCGCAACTGCCGCATCAAGGAGAGCGACGGCGGGATGCTGATCAATGCCGAGACGCAGCAGCCCTTCACCTATCAGGACGCCTGCGTCGAGCTCGATCCGCATGTCGGCGGCAATCCCGCCACCGCGGAGGCCGCGCGCCAGGCGGTAACGGACTTCCTGCGCACGCTGTTCAAACTGTCGTGAGCAAAAATAGAACGATTTGGATCAATTCTTGAGGTGACAGATCGAACGCATCGGGTGTTCCTGCGTTGTCGCTCACTTTTCGACGATGAAACGGAGCCCGATGATGCGCGCCTCTCGCCTTGCGATCCCCACTTTGCTGACTGCCCTTGTTCTAGCTGGCGCCGCCCATGCCGCGCCGGCCTCGCCGTTCCGGGGGCTGGAAGGCTCCTGGAGCGGCGGCGGCGTACTCAGCATGTCCGACGGCAACCAGGAGCGGCTGCGCTGCCGCGCGGCCTACGACGTCGGCGGCGCCGGCGAGCAGCTCCGCCTCAACATCCGCTGCGCCAGCGACAGCTACAACATCGATCTCTCCAGCGACGTCGCCTATCGCGGCGGCGAGATCACGGGGCAATGGAGCGAGGCGAGCCACAATGCGTCCGGCACCATCGAGGGCCGCGCCGTCGGCAACCGCATCGAGGCCCAGGCGCGCGGGCAGACGTTTTCGGCCGGGCTGTCGCTGACGACGCAGGGACGCCGGCAGACGGTGTCGATCCGGCCGGCGGGCACGGAGATCACCGGCGTCAACCTGGAGCTGTCGCGGCGGTGACGAGAATGTAGGGTGGGCAAAGGCGCGCAGGAGCGACGCTCGCGTCGCTCCGAGCACCGTGCCCACCGCGCCGGGCAAGACGGTGGGCACGGCGCGCGACGGCGTCATCTACGACTAAGAATGTGCCTCGCGCCTTTGCCCACCCTACTGTCAATCACCTACAGCGCGCCGATGTCCTTCAGGCAGGCTTGCGCCAGCGTCATGCGGTCCGCAACATGGCGCTCCTCGGGGCAATCCATGTTGAGCGCGAACACGGTGGGCTGGTCACCCTTGTCGACCCAGCCGACCATCCAGCCGAGCGAGCCCTGCTCCTTCCCCAGCAGCCCCGACTTGAAATGGATCACGGCCTCGCCGACCTTGGTGGTCGGTATGATGTCGCGGGTCAGATCCTGGCTGCGCTTCGACACCGGCAGCGCGCCGCGCCTGAGGCGATCGATGAAATCGACCTGCTCGACGGGATCGATGCGAAGCGCGCCTGTCAGCCAGAACTGGTCGATGCCGCCGCCGATGTCGTGATTGCCGTAGTCGAGCTCCTCGAGATATTTCTGCATGCGCTCAGGACCGATCCGGCGCGCGATCTCCTGATAGACCGGGACGGCGGAGACCGCGATCGCGCTGCGCAAGGTGTGATCCTTGTTCCAGGCCTCGATCGATCTCGTGACGCCATCCCATTTGAACACGTCCTTGTCGGGATCCTCGACGACGCCGGTCTCCAGCGAGATCAGCGAATTGGCGATCTTGAAGGTCGAGGCCGGCAGCTTCGCCTCGCCGGAGCGATCGGTGTCGCTGGCGATGATGAGATAGTCCTCGACCTTGTAGGCCAGGAACGTGCCCTTGGTGCCCTCGTCGGTGAAGCGCTTGACGAGATCGCCACGGACCTCGTTGCGCGGCGGGGCGACATGCGCGAGCGAGCGCGCGGGCAACAGGCTGGCGCCGGCCATCAGGGCAAGCGCATGGCGGCGGCTCATCATGGACATCGCAAGTCTCCGTCGTCGTTCGCCCTCCCTACCACACGGCGGTGACGACCGACGCATGACGGAGATCACAAATGCGGCGCTAGCGCATCGGACGCGACAGATTGAGCACGAACACCAGCACCTCGGCGACGGCCTTGTAGAGCTCCTCCGGGATCTCGTCGCCGAGCTCGACATTGGAGAGCGCGCCGGCGAGCACCTCGTTCTCCTCGATCGGGATGTCGTGCGCCTTGGCGACCTCGATGATCTTGGCGCCGATCGTGCCCTTGCCCTTGGCGACGACGCGCGGGGCGCCCTGGCCCTTGTCATAGTGCAAGGCGACGGCGAGCTGGGTCTTGTTGGCGGCCTTCACCTCGATGCTCATAGCGCGCGATCCAGGAAATGGCCGGCCTTGGGCGGCATCACGGCCGGCGGCGCGCCGTCCTGCACCACGAGATCGCCCGGCGACAGCTCCGCGCGGCTGAGGGCTTGGCTGAGTTCGGAGAGACCGGCGCGCAACCGCGCGGCGGTGACCGGACGCTCGGCCCACATCCGCACGGAGGTGCGCTCGGCGCTGAAGCTGATCATGGCATGCACCGGGCCGGCCGGCTCGACGTCGAGCGAGAAGCGCGCCCGCCAGACGCGCTTGGCCGCGTCCGGCGACTGCGTGCCGCCGTCACGCGAGATCTCGAACTGTGCCATCGCGGTCCCTTGCGGGGTGGCGAAGGGAATCTCGAAATTCCACCGCGGCAGCGCCGGATCGGTGCGCGCGGTCGAGGCGTCCGGGCGATCCGGCAGCGAGGCGACCTGCAGCAGGGTCTGGCGCGACAACGCCTGGTCGGTCTCGTCGAGCAGGCGATGCGCGATCGCCGGCAGCGGCGTGTCGGGACCGAGCGTCGCCGTCGCCACGGCCTGCGGCATCGGCGCGGCCCCGCGGAACGGCGGCGGCGGCGTGTTGGTGCGCACGACCATTTCGGCGCGGCCATTGGCGTTGCGTCCGGGAACGAGGCCGGCGGCGCGCGGAATCTGCTGCTGCGCTTCCTGCAGCACGGCCAGCACCGTGCCGGGCGCGAGCGACTGCGCCTTGGCGCCCGTCAGGGTCTCGATCAGCGCCGAGCCGGTGAAGCCGGCAGACACGGTGTCGGGCCGCCCCATTGCCGTTGCCCAGGGCTGGGGTGGCAGCTCGATCTCGATGTCGGGCACCAACGAGGGTGCGCCGCTCTGTTGCTGCGCGGCGGCGGCGCGGCCGGCCTCGGACAGCACCGAGGCATAGGAGCCTCCCGGCGACGCCGACGTCGAGGCCGCCATGCCGGGGTCGACGGTCTGCAGCACCGTCGCCAGCGTCTGGCGCAGCACGATCAGCGCCGCCTTCAGGTCGGGCGTGCCGGCGCCGGCGGTGCCATTGGCGAGCGAGGATTCCAGAAACAGGCCGGAATGCCGCACCGCGCTCTGCACATCCTCCGCGGTCAGCGCCGGCGATAGCTGGGTCTGCTGCGCCAGCACCTGGGCCACGGCAGCGCGCAACGCCGGCGGAAGATTGGGCGCGTCGGCGACGGCCTGGAGATCGGCAAACAATTGGCCCTGGCTGCCCTGGCGGGTCGCCGCCTCCTCGCTGGCAATCGACAATGCGAGCCGCTCCAGCCCGGTCAGCGGATCCGGCGTCGGGGGCAAGGTTGGCGCCAGCCGGCCGGTGACGTCGACGACGGTGGCGGCCGGCGTCGGGGTGCCACTGGTTCCAGTGGCAGCGCTGCCGCCCTGCCCGACGATGGCGAGTTGCAACCCCTGCGCCGTCTGCGACACCGCCACCTGCACGGTCTGGCCCGCCTGCAGCGGCAGCTCGCTGGCGAGCTCCACCGACAGGTTTCCGATCGCGACCTGGACCAGGTTCTCGGCGAGCACCTGCTGCACCCTGGCGCTGAGCAGCGCACCGGCCTGTAGCGTGGTCGCGGCCTGCGGCGCGGTTCCGGCCGGCGAGCTGCCGACGCCGCGGACGGCGCTCACGGAAGGCGACGGGGTGACACTCTGGACCATGCGCGTACTCGGGTTACGCGCAGAGCCTAGCGGGTGCCCCTAAACCCGGCGTTAACCGGCCTCAGAGGGCGGCGTCGACCGCCCGGAGGATGCGGACGGCGGCCTCATAGTCGATCTGCTTGGCGGCGCGGCGGCTCATCGCCTCCTCGTCGGCCCCCCATTGCGCGACGTTCCAGTCCTCGTCGACATGGGCCGCCGCCCAGACCTGGCCGGGGTCGCGCACCCCATGCACCAGCGCCAGCGCCAGCAGCGCCGAGCCGGTCAGCGTGGTGACGACATGCGTCGCCGCGACCGTCCACGGGCCGGTCGGCAGCGCGCCCCGCGCCGCCTGCACCGCGGCGCCCGGCTGGGTCACATGCATGATGCCCTCGGACAGGATGAAATGCGCGCCCAGACTGTCGCGCGCCCAGTCCAGCACCGGGTCCCAATGCTCGGCCTCGCGCGCGACCAGCCCCTCGGGATGGCCGGCGCGGTAGAACAACAGGTCGGACTGGAGATATTTGGCGATGTCCTCGCGCACGTCATCGGTGCGATCGACCACTGACTGCACGACGCTGTTGGCGAACCGCGTCAGCGGCATCGTGGCGGGATCGATGCTGTCGCCCTGGGCCTGCCACTCGGCGGCCACGGCCTCCGCCAGCTCCCCGGCGGGAACGATAACAACGCGCCCCGACGGCGTGCGGATCGGCCGACCGTCGAGGGTCACGTTGAAGCCGCCCTCGGCGGCGGCGGTCCCGGCCTCCTTGTAGAAGCGCTTGCGCAGCGGCGTCCGCATCGCCTGGCGCGCCGATTCCTGCGGATCGAGCGGCGACCGGCCGACGACGTCGTCAAACAGTTCACGCATCAGAATTCCAGCCCTCTCGCGGGATGATCACAAGGGATCCGTCATTTTCGCGCTAGATAAACCCTGTCCGCCCGAAATGCGAGCTGCCGATGCGTGCCCTGCTGTCCGCCCTCGTCCTGATCGGCAGTGCCGCCCCGGCCGCCGCCGGCTTCCGCACGCCGGAATCGCTGGTCCGCAACGTCTATGCCCATTACGGCCAGGGCGCCCCGGAGCTCTCCGGCGGGCTGCCGCGGACGGCCGAGGTCGCCCGGCAGTTCTTCGATCCGAGCCTGGCGAAAGCCTGGACCGCCCCGCGGCGCGAGCCCTACGACTTCCTGGTGCAGAGCCCGCGCTGGAAGCTCGGCCCGGTCGCGATCTCGATCCTGCGCCGGCAGTTCGACAAGACCTATGTCACAGCCGCCTTCGACAACCAGGGCCGCCGCATCACCCTGAACTTCATCGTCGTCAAGGGACCGGACGGCTGGGTTATTCTGGACGTCGAGACGCCGCACGATTCACTGCGGCTGTTCCTGGAGCAGTTCCGGAACTGAGCGGCTGCGTAGATGCCGCTCACTCCTCCGGCGCGTTCTCGATCGGGTCGAAGCGGTCGTGCTCGAGCCCGAGCAGATTCCACGACTGCAGCATGTGCGGCGGCAGCGGCGCGGTGGCGTCGATGACGCCGCCGCGCGGATGCGGGATGACGATGCGGCGCGCCAGCAGATGCAGCCGGTTCTGCAGGCCGCCGGGCAGCGCCCAGTTCTCGATGTTGAAATATTTGGGATCGCCGACGATGGGGTGGCCGATATGGGCCATGTGCGCGCGCAACTGATGGGTGCGCCCCGTGACCGGCTTCAAGGACACCCAGGCGAGCTTGTTGGCCGAGGCCTCGACCACGGCGTAGTAGGTCACCGCGTGGCTGGCGCCCTCGTCGCCATGCGCAGCGACGCGCATAATGGTATCCTCCTCGCTCTCCTCCTTGGCGAGATACGTCGAGATGCGGCCCTGCTTCGGCTTTGGCACGCCGGCCACCAGCGCCCAATAGACCTTGCGCGCGGAGCGGCTGCGGAAGGCGCCGGTCAGATGAGTGGCGGCGAAGCGGGTCTTGGCGATCAGGAGGCAGCCGGAGGTCTCGCGATCGATGCGGTGCACGAGCCGCGGCTTCTGGCCCTTGGCGTCGCGCATCACCTCCAGCATCTGGTCGATGTGGCGGGTCATGCCGGAGCCGCCCTGCACCGCAAGCCCCGCGGGCTTGTTGAGGACGAGCACGTCGTCGTCCTCGTACAGCGTCATCGCCTTCAGGCTTTCGAGCGTCTTGCGCTCGCCCTCGGTGAGGCCAGCGCGCTCCCTGGGCGCATCGAGCTTGAGCGGAGGGATGCGCACGCTCTGGCCTTCCTCCAGACGATCCTTGCTATCAGCGCGCTTGCCGTTCACCCGCAGCTCGCCTTTGCGGACGATGCGCTGGATGTGGGAGAACGACAGGCCGGGGAAGCGCGCCTCGAGGAAGCGGTCGACGCGCATGCCGTTCTCGTCGGCGGTGACGACGACGGTCTGCACCTTGGTCGGCAGCACCGGCGTCTCGGGCTCGGGCTTCTTCGGCGGCGGTGCGGCGACCGGCTTGCGCTCGGCCCGCTCGGCGCCAAAGCGCACGGGCTTGCCGGCACTGGCGCGCTTGGCCGGCGGCCGCTCGCGCGACTCGAACGCGTCGCGACGATCCTCGCGCTCGGCGCGCGGGGCGCGGACGCGATCGCCCTTGCCCCGACCAAACTCGCTACGCGGTGCTGCCTCGCGCTCGCCGGCAAAACGGTCGCGCCGCGGCCGCTCGCCATCCGGACGCTTGGATGGCTCGCGCTTGGCTGGCGCGCCTGCGCTGCGCGCAGCCTCGGCCTTCGGCCGCTCGCCCTTGCGGCGGTCGGCGGGGCGATCGGATTTGCTCTGGGTTCGCTTGATGCGGCGGCTCATGGCAGGTTGCGTATCTCAAAAGCCACTGCCAGTCACGGCGAAATCGGGATAAATCGGCCCGACGAGGCCTTGCCCCGCGAAATCGGACGTGATCGGAGCGAATTGAATGACGCTGACGAAAGTGGCCCTGACCATCGTAGCGACCGCGCTGACGCTGGGTGCCGCGCAAGCTCAACAAAGCCCGATGCCCGACGACATTGCCTGGAAGCTGATCGAGATCGGCCGGGCCATCGACCCGCCGAAGACCGCCGCGATCTACGCGCCGCTGCAGGCCAGGGAACCCTACATCGGCGTCAAGGTTCAGCGCGATGTGAGATACGGCACGGCCGAGCGCAATCTGCTCGACGTCTTCACGCCGGACAGCGCCGCCGCGCCCCGCCCGATCCTGATCTTCGTGCATGGCGGCGCCTTCATCGGCGGCAACAAGCGCACCACGCCGGACGGCCCGTTCTACGACAACATCATGCTATGGGCCACCAAGCACGGCTTCGTCGGCATCAACATCACCTACCGCCTGGCGCCGAAATTCCCCTGGCCCGCCGGCGTCGAGGACGTCGCCAGCGCGGTGCAATGGGTGGCCGCCCACGCCGCCGAGAACGGCGGCGATCCCGCGCGCATCTATCTGATGGGCCATTCGGCCGGCGCGGTGCACGTCGCGACCTATGTGGCGCATCCCGAATTCCACAAGGTCGCCGGTGGCGGCCTTGCGGGCGCGATCATGGCCTCGGGCGTCTACGACCTCACCGCGACGCCGCTCGGCGACCAGGAGATGGCCTATTTCGGCACCGATCCCTCGCGCTTCAAGGAGCGCTCGTCGCTATCAGGCCTGCAGGCCTCGAGCCTGCCGCTGATGATCGCCTCCGCCGAGCTCGACCCGCCGCGCTTCGTCGAGCAGTTCGACCTCCTGAAGCAGGCCGCCTGCAAACGGCCTGCGGGCTGTGCGCGCGCGGTGATGCTGCCGCAGCATAGTCACATGTCGGAGGTCTACTCCATCAACACCGAGGACGACCGGCTGACGCGGGAGATCGTGGAGTTCGTGCAGAGCGGGAAGTAAACTAACGTTCTGCTGTCACCGCAACGACGGCAGCTCTCTCAACCTAGGACGCGCCGGGTCGTCGGGCGCGTCCTCCGGCCCTAGCGCTGCGCGTGCAATTGGAGAGACTGCATTTCCGCTGCAGCGCTTGCGTCTATTTTCCGATCACCGATATGCTGACATTCTTTGGAATGTTGATTGGGTCGTTGGACTGGTTGGCAAAGTCCATGTGCCACCAGGTATTATCTATGAAGACGCTGATTACAGGAAGCGCCCCCGACTGTTTAACGGTGATGTTGTTACCGTTGCTCTGGAAGCTTGTTCCGATGCCGGCATTCACAGTATCGATGGTGCCGCCAGAAGACTTGGCAAGATCGAAGACCTCGGTCTCCTTGTCTCCAATGAATTTGATCTGCGAATGCCAGTTTAAGCGGACCGGTCGTGCCGCACTGGGCACAACGCTCAACGAAACTGCGTAGGTGCCAGCCCTCAACCTGTCGCAAGTCCATGAGAACGAATTGCCTCTAGTCACGGGTCCGGGGTCATCGGTCTGTGTAATAACACACCGGTTGGCGAATTTTTGCTCCGGAGGAATCGGAGGCGGCAAAGGCGTCAGAATCAGCGAATCGGAAAAACCGGCGTTTGCATCGTCGTTGAGCGCCAGCATGGAGGACTTGGCCGGTCTGTCGATGACGATAATTTTTTCACCGGCACTCACCGTTCCCGGCAGGGAGGCGTCCTTCGCCGCGGCACCCATCCATTTCACAGGAAGCGGGTTGGGACTGCCGCCAACCACGCCGTAAACTACACGGAACGACAGGTCGGAATCGGTTGCCTTATCGGGAACAATGTACAAGCCTCGACTCTTCTGCCTGATACATTCCTTGTAAGCATCCGCCGCCTCGGCCCCGAGGCCTGTCCAAGAGATGTTGTGGAATTGCTCCTGCGAAAAACTCTCCGTCGTGCTTGTCTTGTAGCGGTCGATACTCTCGCGGAACTGGTCGTAATTTGCGCCCACCGGCACTCCGTATATGACAGCAGATGCACCGGCCGATTCCTTGATCTTGTTATAAGCCTCCTTGTCTACGAACGTCGCCATTCGCCAATCGGACTTGGAAGCATCTATTTTGTTGTAGGTAGAGACGATCAGTGCTGCGTTGCACTCCGACAAGGACGCAGCCGCTGCACTTCCAGCGCCGAAAATCACAAGGCTTACAGTGGACGCGACCGCTCCCAGCTTGAATATCATGGCTCGCTCCTGCGGGTATGAATTGTAAAAAAAGCTTTCCTAATGAGAGGAAGCTGCCCTTAAAGAATCGCTTTGTCCAGCTCCGAAAATGAGTTGCGACCGGACAGGGTCTCACAACAACTAGGGCTGCTGTCGAACTGCAGTCCCGCCTTCACAACACTCGCCGACAACGCACTTGTTGGGCCAACGAGAAAGATGAGCTGGACGCGCGACGCAAAAATCGGTCTCGGGATTTCAAAAGTAGTCGCCAGAGTCGATGAAGGTGTCAAGCGAAGTCCAAGATCGATCCCGCCTGCTTAACAAGGCCGCATCGCGACCGCTGCACCCAACGGCAGGCTTGCTGCACTGCGCAAAATGGCGGAAGCTAGAAGAAGGGCCGCGGTACCAGTCTGATTTTCTTGCTGGACGGTAAAATCAACGTAGTCCGGCGGAGCAACGATCAACGCCTCTGGAACGAGGCGCTATTCAACCGCCCCGCTCCTTCCTCAGCTTCGCCCAATAATCCAGCCGTTTCCTGATCTCGCGCTCGAAGCCGCGCTCGGGCGGGTCGTAGAACTGCTGGCGGCCGAGGGCTTCGGGGAAGTAGTCCTGCCCGGAGAACGCATCGGGGGCGTCGTGGTCGTACTGGTAGCCGGCGCCGTAGCCTTCGCCCTGCATCAGCTTGGTCGGCGCGTTGAGGATGTGCTTCGGCGGCAGCAGCGAGCCGCCCTCCTTCGCCACCCGCTTGGCGGCGCCGAAGGCCTTGTAGGCGGCGTTGGATTTCGGCGCGGTCGCGACATAGATCACGGCCTGCGCGATCGCGAGCTCGCCTTCCGGCGAGCCCAGGAAATCATAGGCGTCCTTGGCGGCGTTGGCGATGACCAGCGCCTGCGGATCGGCCAGACCGATGTCCTCCACCGCCATGCGCACGATGCGGCGCGCCAGGAACAGCGGGTCCTCGCCGGCGTCGAGCATGCGTGCGAAATAGTACAGCGCCGCATCCGGATCGGAGCCGCGCACCGCCTTATGCAGCGCCGAGATCAGGTTGTAGTGGCCGTCGGCCGACTTGTCGTAGATCGGCGCCCGGCGCTGCAGGATCTCCTGCAATTGCACCGCGTTGAAGATCTCGTCCTTGCGCGCCGAGCGCCAGACTTCCTCGGCGAGCGTCAGCGCGGCGCGGCCGTCGCCGTCGGCCATGCGGATCAGCACGGCGCGCGCCTCGTCGTCAAGCGGCAGCTTGCGGCCCTCGACCGCTTCGGCGTTGCTGTAGAGCCGCTCGATCGCAGCGGCGTCGAGCGAGTGGAACACCAGCACGCGCGAACGCGACAACAGAGCGGCGTTGAGCTCGAAGGACGGATTCTCCGTGGTGGCGCCGACCAGCACGACGGTGCCGTCCTCCATCACCGGCAGGAAGGAATCCTGCTGGGCGCGATTGAACCTGTGCACCTCGTCGACGAAGAGAAGCGTTCCTTGCCCGGTCTCGCGGCGGGCGCGCGCGGCGTCGAACACCTTCTTCAGGTCGGCGACGCCGGAGAACACCGCGGAGATCTGCTCGAAATGCAGCTCGGTGGCATCGGCCAACAGCCGCGCCACCGTGGTCTTGCCGGTGCCGGGCGGGCCCCAGAAGATCAGCGAGCCCAGCGTCCGCGTCTCCAGCATGCGCGTCAGCGCGCCGTCGGGGCCGAGGATGTGATCCTGTCCGACGACGTCGGAGAGCTTGTGGGGGCGCAGCCGCTCCGGCAGCGGCCGCGGCGCATCGTGCTCCATCCCCGCCGCGGCGAAGAGGCTCGGGCCTCCCTGCTGGGGGCGCTTCGGACTCATCCGCCGAGCGTGACGTTGATCTGCTGGCCGCCGCGCAGCACGGTGATGCGCCAGACGCGGGCGGTCTCGCGCGCGGCCTTGTCGAGATCAGCGGTCTTGGCGATCTTCTGGTTGTTGACCGCCATAATCACGTCGCCCTTCTGGAAGCCGACATTGGCCGCCGTGGTGCCGTCGCCCGGCTCGAGAATGACGACGCCCTCGGTGTCGGCATCGAGATGCAGCTCGTCGGCCACCGCGGGCGAGATGTTGGCGACCTTGGCACCCTGGAACGGCGAGCGGCCGTTGATGACCATCTCGTTGCGCCCCGTGTCCGGCGCCGTCTCCAGCGCGACCGCGACCTTCACCGGCTTGCCGCCGCGCTGCACCTCGATCTGCGCGGTGCCGCCGAGCGGCCGCGTGGCGAAGCGGTAGTCGAAGGCGTTGGGATCGTCGACGGTCTGGCCGTCGATCGACACGATCAGGTCGGACGACTTGATGCCCGCCTTCGCCGCCGGGCTGTTCGCGACCACGGAGGCGACCAGCGCGCCGGTCGGTGAGCGCAAGCCGAGGCTCTCGGCGATCTCAGGGGTCACCGCCTGCAGCCGCGCGCCGAGCCACGGACGCTTGACCGCCTTGCCGCCGCTCTTGGCAGACGCCACGACGACCCGCACCATGTTGGCGGGAATCGCGAAGCCGATGCCCTGCGAGCCGCCGGACTTGGAATAGATCGCGGTGTTGATGCCGACCAGACGGCCGTTGATATCGACCAGCGCACCGCCGGAATTGCCGGGATTGATCGCGGCATCGGTCTGGATGAAGAACTGATAGTCGGTGATGCCGACCTGCGTGCGCGCCAGCGCCGAGACGATGCCGTGCGTCACGGTCTGGCCGACGCCGAACGGATTGCCGATCGCCAGCACGATATCGCCGACCAGCAGATCGTCGGAATTGGCGAGGTCGAGCGTGACGAACGACTCGCGCGTTCCCTTCAGCTTGAGCACAGCAAGGTCGGTGCGGCTGTCCTTCAGCACGATCTCGGCCTCGAATTCGCGCTTGTCGGACAGCGACACCTTCACCTCGTCGGCGCCCTCGATGACGTGCACGTTGGTGACGACGAGACCCGACTGATCGATCATCACGCCCGAGCCGAGCGAGCGCTGCATCTGCTCCTGCGGTCCGCCCTGCAGGCCGAAGAAGCGGCGGAAGATGGGATCGTCGAGGAAGGGATTGCGGTTCTGCACCACCTTGGCGGCGTAAACGTTGACGACTGCCGGCTGCACCCGCTGCACGATCGGCGCATAGGACAGCCGGAGCTCGGCCTGGGACTGCGGCACGCGCCGGTCCTGGGCCGCGAGCGGAGAGGCGGCCAGCAGGGACAGCAGCAGGACCACGGAAGTGCGAATCAACGTCATGCAAAGAATCCCGGACAATGAGGACTTCGATATAGGCGGAACGGCGGGTGCGGCCAAGCTCAGGCGGTCTGATGCGGCGCTTTGATGGTCTCCGCAACGGGTGCGCAGGACAGCCGTTCCTGGTGCCGCTCGCCCCAGCTTCTGAGAACCTCGATCACCGGCCGCAGGCTCTCGCCGACCTCGGACAGGCTGTATTCGACGCGCGGCGGCACCTCGGCATAGACCTTGCGGACGACCAGCCCGTCGTCCTCGAGCGCCCGCAGCTGCTTGGTCAACATGCGCTGAGTGATGCCGGGCATCAGCCGGCGCAGCTCGCCGAAGCGCTGGCTGCCACCCTGCAGGTGGTAGAGGATCACGCCCTTCCACTTGCCGTCGATCAGATCGAGCGTGGCTTCGACCGCGCAGCCGGGACGGCGGGTGAAATTCTTCCGTTTCATCGCGTTTTGGCCCAATAGTATCCAAATGGGGACTAGTTCCCCATTTTTACAGTACTTGCTGAAGTGATGCCAGCAGGACAAACAGATCCTATTGCCAAGCCAACCAGGAGGCTGTTCATGAAGGCCGTCGGATACCAGCAGTCGCTGCCCATCACCGAGGACCGCGCGCTGTTCGATTTCGAGACCGCCAAACCCGAGCCGAAGGGACGCGACATCCGCGTCGCGGTGAAAGCGGTGTCGGTCAATCCGGTCGACACCAAGGTGCGCAAGCGCGCCGCACCGCCCGCCGGCGAAACCAAGATCCTGGGCTATGACGCCGCTGGCGTGGTCGAGGCTATCGGCCCGGACGTGAGCCTGTTCAAGCCCGGTGACGAGGTGTTCTACGCCGGCTCGATCCTGCGCCAGGGCACCAATGCCGAATTCCATCTGGTCGACGAGCGCATCGTCGGCCGCAAGCCGAAGAGCCTGTCGTTCGCCGAAGCCGCCGCCCTGCCCCTGACCTCGATCACGGCCTGGGAGCTGTTGTTCGACCGGCTCGGCGCAATCCCCGGCAAGAGCCTCGACGACCGCACTTTGCTGATCACGGGCGCCGCCGGCGGCGTCGGCTCGATCCTGATCCAGCTCGCGCGCCGGCTCACCGGGCTGACCGTGCTCGCCACGGCGACGCGACCGGAGTCGCGCGACTGGTGCCTTGCGCTCGGCGCCCATGCCGTGATCGATCATGGCAAGCCGATGAAAGAGCAGATCGACGCGCTGAAGCTGCCGCCGGTCGCGCTCATCGCGAGCCTCACCCACAGCGACCAGCACTACAAGGCAATCGCCGAGTTCATGACGCCGCAGGGCAAGTTCGGCCTGATCGACGATCCCGCCGAGTTCTCGCTCGCCGCCTTCAAGGGCAAGGCGATCTCGATCCACTGGGAGTCGATGTTCACGCGCTCATCGTTCACGACCCCGGACATGATCGCGCAGCACCATCTGCTCAACGACGTGTCCGACCTGATCGACAAGGGCGTGATCCGCACCACCCTTGGCGACAATTACGGCACCATCAACGCGGCCAACCTCAAGCGCGCGCACGCGTTGATCGAGAGCAACACCTCCCGCGGCAAGATCGTGCTGGAGGGATGGAGCTAACTAGCAGGCAACAATGGGCAAAGGCGCACAGGCGGTCTCCTCGCGCGAGATCGCGGGGGCGCCGTGCCCACCATTCCACCGATCGAAAGCATGAGATGGCCGGCAGCCGACGCGCGGTCCGATCAGCGGCCATGAGCGATTGAGACTGGCCGACGGTCCCGTTTCCCCTTAACGAAAGCCGATAGGAACCTCCTCGCGACTGGAACGAACGTCCGTGAGCAGCCTGAAGTCCGCGACCAACGCGTCCGCCGATCATGGGCATCGCTCCGGATCTGCGCTCGAGGTTCTGCGGATCTTCCTCACGCTCGGCCTGACCTGCTTCGGCGGTCCGATCGCCCATATCGGCTATTTCCGCGACGAGTTCGTCGTCAGGCGGAAGTGGATCGACGAGCATGCCTATGCCGATCTGGTCGGGCTGTGCCAGTTCCTGCCCGGCCCCGCCAGCAGCCAGGTCGGCTTCTCCATCGGGCTGATGCGCGCCGGCTATCTCGGCGCGCTCGCCGCCTGGACCGGCTTCACCCTGCCGTCGGCCGCCATGCTCGTCCTGTTCGCCTATGGTGCGGGCCGATTGAGCGGACCGGTCGGCAGCGGCCTGCTGCACGGGCTGAAGCTGACCGCGGTCGCCATCGTCGCGCAGGCGGTCTGGGGCATGGCGCGCTCGCTCTGTCCCGACCGTGCGCGCGCCTCGATCGCGGTCGCCGCAACGCTCATCATCCTATTCAGCACCGCCTCGCTCGCCCAGATCGGAGCGATCGTTCTCGGCGGACTCGCCGGTCTGTGGCTCTGCCGCGGCGAGGCGGCGCCGTCCGGACACGTCGCGATCCCGGTGTCGCGGACCGTGGGGCTGGTTGCGCTCGCCATGTTCGTCGTCCTGTTGGCGGGACTTCCGCTGCTGCGCGGCGTGACGGGATCGACCGGCATCGCCTTGTTCGATGCCTTCTATCGCTCGGGCGCGCTCGTGTTCGGCGGTGGGCACGTCGTGCTTCCGCTGCTGCGCGAGGCCTTCGTCGGACCTGGCTGGCTGAGCGACGACGCCTTTCTCGCCGGCTACGGCGCCGCGCAGGCCGTACCAGGCCCGCTCTTCACCTTCGCCGCCTATCTCGGCACCGTGGTGGCTCCCGAGCCGCACGGGATCATCGGGGCTGCGCTTGGTCTCCTGGGCATCTTCCTGCCTGGCATGCTTGTCCTGCTCGCCGCGCTACCGTTCTGGGACTCGTTCCGCAAACGCGCCGGCGCCCAGGCCATGATGCGGGGGGTCAACGCTGCGGTGGTCGGTGTGCTGGGAGCGGCCCTGTACGACCCGGTCTGGACAACCACCATCCACAACGCCGCGGATTTTGGCATCGCCCTGATCGGCTTCGTCCTGCTGGTCGCATGGCGCGCGCCGCCGCTCGTCGTGGTCGCGTTCAGCGCCGCTGCCGGCGTCACGGTCGCGCTGGTGTGAGCGGCGCCGCCGTCGCATCACATGGTGGCAAAGCGCCGCCACGGCGGCGCCTTGCCACCAGCGAACCGCCGTGCGCGGCTAATTGTGCTTCTTCCAGAATATGCGCGCGCCCTGCACGGATTGCGCGACGTTGATGCGGGCACGCTCGAACGGCGTCACCACGCCGTCCACCTTGGCCTTGTTTTCCAGCTTCTGGACGTGGATCTGACCGCGGACGAGCTGTTGCGCCTCCAGATAGGTCAGCCGTCCGCTCGCGATGCCGTTGTAGATGCGATGTGACTGGTCGTGCTGACGCGCATCGATCAGCGGCGTGCCGCAAGGCTTGCGCCCGATGTCAGCACGAGCAGCAACGCAGAGGCCATGATGGACTTCATTTCACTCTCCTGTGGTTGTCGTCCACTGGCGTGAAGACCTCATTGTCCGCACTTCTCCAGCGAACGGCCGCCAGGATGCGCGCGATCAGCGGTGTCGGCCGTGCCCGCGCTCACACTGCAGCCCCTGTCGGCAGGTGAAGACGAACGCCGTCGCATCGACGGTCCGGCAGAGCCGCATTTCACGCCGCGAGGCGCCTCCGAAAAAAAACGCGGGTTGCGTGAGCTACCGGTCTTGCAAATCTCACCTTTGGGTGCATGTTCGCCGCGCACTACTTTTGAATGAATCATTTTCAGCAATCATTTGCGACGCATGGCGGCGAGACCTTCGGCCCATCCCAGCGCGCACATCAATGGAGACCGGCCATGAAGACGATTCAGTGGCTCATGCTCACTTTCGCGACGACCATCACCGCAAGCGGCCTTGCCGGCGCCTTCAGCCCGGCCAGCGCCGCCCCTCCACCGCCGGCGAAGAACTGCCCGGCCTTCGGCTGGTCGGAGGGACTGGGCAATTATCTCAAGCCGGACGCCGCCTTCCCCACCTCCGACACCAAGACCATCCCGACGCCGGACTGCAATTTCCATCAATGGTCGTGGGAGGCGTTCGTCTGGGCGACGGCGCTGGTGAAGGATTCGGGCTCCGGCGCCGCCGTCCCGCGATTCATGACCTTGGCGACGCCCGACGAGTTGCTCGGCAACGCCGAGAATGCCGGCGCACCACGGCCGCGCCCGCTGACGCTGGCGGCCCGTGCCCAGGTCTTCCACGGCACGGCCGGCTTCACCGAAGGCGCCGGCGCCATCGTCGAAGCCGACGGCAACATGCTGGTCGCGCAGAACGGCTATCCCGTCTACGCCTCGGTTCACATGAACCAGAGCTATTTCAGCACGGCGCGCAAGAACCTGATCGCGACCGGTGGCTACCAGAGCCAGCCGGCGGATTCCTCCTTCGCCGTTGGCGATGCGGTGTTCAAGGCGACGTGGCTGCGGCTCGACCCCGGGCAGGCACCGCCTGCGGGCGCCTATACGACCCAGGCGCAGGTGCCGGTGCTGGAGAACAACATCACCCCCGGCCTGATCACGATCCGCCCGGTGCCCGGCAAATTCGTCACCGTGACCGTGGCGCTGATCGGCCTGCACGTGGTCGGCTACACCGAGAACCACCCCGAATTCCTGTGGGGCACGTTCGAGCTGAAGAACAACTCGCCGCAGACGCCGGACAACACCTTTGCGCCATTGGCGAGCCGCTCGGATCCGAAGAGCTACACGCTCTACAAGGGCCGCACGCCGTTCTCACAGGTCAACATCCCGGCTCTGCCCGGCGCCAACCGGCCGCAACTGCGGCTCGATCCGGCGACCCAGAAGCTCACACCGGTGAGCAACGTCGTGCTCGAGAACCAGACCGGCGGCGAGAACCAGCCCAATGGCGTCGGCAACATCTTCGCGATCACGGCGCAAGCCCAGGGCTTTCTCTCCGGCCTGAAAGGCCTGCAATCGACGTTCGCGAACTACGCCCTCGACGGTACGGTCTGGATGCTCCCCAACTCGTATAATCTGAACAGCAACCAGACCAGCGCGGTCGGCTCGGTCAATCTCGCCAACGCCACCGCCGAGACCTTCGTGCAGAACGCCGACAACACGCCGATCAAGAACGTGCTGAATTGCTTCCTGTGCCACAACCCGACGTCGTATTCGTTCCAGACGCCGCCGCCGGCCAAGCTGCCGAACCGGCTGATCGCGCTGAGCCACGTGCTGTCGATCGGCTCACCCTACGAGGTGCCGAACTCGATCTCCGGCCGGCTCCTGATGCGGCCAGATCCGTTCAGGAAGTAGAGCGACGAACCTTGCGCGGCGGCGCCTGCAACGGGGCCGCCGACGGTCATTTCGAACTGATGGCAGATCCCAGGATCTGCCATCAAGCGATTGAACCGACGCCGGTTGTCGGCGCGCTCCGAACACTGTGGATGAGCGCGAGGTCAGGACGGCGCGGCAAACCGCTTCGGTCCTTGCGCTGCCTCAGCCTTTGTCTCAGCTCTGGCGACGAAGCCCTTGGCGAGGGCATGATAGAGCCCCTCCTCGCAGATGAGACGCGAGGTCGATACCCTTGCCGAGCGCGATCGGCGTCGTGCCGAAATAAGCGTAGTTGCCCATCAAGGCCGGCGAGGTCAGGCCCGCGGCGATCACGGTGGCGATGACGAGACTCGAGGTCTGCGTCTCGAAGGCGCGGCTCATCTCCTCGATGCCGAACACGATGCCGGCGAGCGGCGTGTTGAAGGCGGCCGCGACCCCGGCGGCGGCGCCAGCCAGGATCAGGCCGGGCTGGCGGCGCGGCGACAGCCGGCCCAGCGCGAACATGATGGAGGCGCCGACCTGCACCGTCGGACCCTCGCGGCCGACCGAGCCGCCACAGAGCAGTCCGAGCAAGGTCAAAAGTACCTTGCCGACGGCGATGCGGATCGACACCAGCGGGCTACGCGCGCTCGTGTCCGTCCGATGGCGTGCGGCAATCGCCTGCGGAATGCCGCTGCCTTGCGCATTGGGGAAGTAGCGCTGGGTCAGATAGACCGACAGCGCGAAGCCGGCGGGCGTCACCACCAGGGACGCGTAGCGCGATTTCGACAGCAGCCAATTGAAGGCGAGCTGGGCCAGGTCGGCGAGCTCCGCCAGCGCCACCGCCGCGGCGCCCACCACCAGGCCGCCGGCCACGAACAGCACCCGCCGCTGCCACCGCGCCGAGGTCAGCTTGAGCCAACGCTTGCGGCGGGGGGTGATGGTCAGCGTGAGCGCAACGGAGTCCGTTCTCTACGCAGGTGCAGCACCCTCGACGAAAATCAGCCGACGGTCCAGCGCCTTCCAGCGCTCGCCCAGAGCTTCGGCGTATTCGGCCGACGCATACCATTCGCGCCGCCGCGCCATCGACGGAAACTCCACGATGATGAGGGTCTTGGCGGGCGGGCCGCCTTCGACCGTCTCGGCGGCCCCGCCCGGACCAGATAGCGCCCGCCGTATTGCGCGATCGAGCCCGCCGCGCGGGTGCGATAGCGCTCCATCGCCTCGATGTCGCGCACCTCGACTTCGGAGATGACGTAGGCCGCCATGGCCGGCCTCAGGCGATGGTGTCGAGGATACCGCCTTCGGCGCGCAGCGCGGCGCCGTTGGTGGCGGAGGCCTGCGGCGAGGCGGCGTAGACGACCATGTTGGCGATCTCGTCGACGCCGGCGAAGCGCTGCAGCAGCGAGGCCGGCCGGTGCTGTTTGACGAAGGACGAGGCCGCCTCCTCCTCCGACTGCCCGTTCTGGCGGGCGAGATCCTTGACGAAGGTCTCGACGCCTTCCGACATCGTCGGTCCCGGCAGCACCGCATTGACGGTCACGCCGGTGCCGCGGGTCAGTTTGGCGAGGCCGCGGGAGACCGCGAGCTGCGCGGTCTTGGTCATGCCGTAATGGATCATCTCGGTCGGGATGTTCACCGCCGACTCCGAGGAGATGAAGATGATGCGCCCCCAGTTACGCTTCAGCATGCCCTGCATGTAGGCGCGCGCCAAGCGCACGCCGGACATGACGTTGACCTCGAAGAAGCGGCTCCAGTCCTCGTCGGGAATGTCGAAGAAGTCCTTGGGCTCGAAGATGCCGGCATTGTTGACGAGGATGTCGACCTCGGGAAGCGCCGTGACGATGGCGTTGCAGCCGCCGATCTGAGCGACATCGCCGGCGACGCCGCGCAGCTTGGCTGCTGGGACCAGCTGCTTGAGCTTGGCGACCGCCTCATCGACACGGGCTTGGCTGCGACCATTGATGACGACCTCCGCGCCGGACGCGGCAAGCCCCTTGGCGATGGCAAAGCCGATCCCGGCAGTGGAGCCGGTGACGAGGGCGGTCTTTCCCGAAAGGTCGATGTGCATAAGCAGCTCTCCGTTGTGCCGAAGGAACGGATGTGGGGCGTCGTCGCGCCAACGCAACGCGCTACATGCAGAGCTGATCCTTTCTGATCGATCGTAGCCCGGCTGAGCGAAGCGATATCCGGGGCCACACGAGCTGCGCCGGCGAACCCGGATGTCGCTTTGCTCAGCCGGGCTACGGATCCTCAAAAAAAAAACGGCGCCCGAAGGCGCCGTTTTGAAACTCGGATCGGAACGACGCTTACGCGGCTTCCGAGGTCTCCTGCACCGGGCCGGAGTCCTGGCCTTTGGCATCGACGTCGCGATCGACGAACTCAATCACGGCCATCGCGGCGTTGTCGCCGTAGCGGAAGCCGGCCTTGATGATGCGGGTGTAGCCGCCGTTGCGGTCCTTGTAGCGTGGCGCCAGGACGTCGAACAGCTTCTTGACCTGGTCGACATCGCGCATCTCCGCGATCGCCTGGCGGCGCAACGCCAAGCCGCCCTTCTTGCCGAGCGTGACGAGCTTCTCGACGATCGGCCTGAGCTCCTTGGCCTTCGGCAGCGTGGTGACGATCTGCTCGTGCTTGATCAGCGCGGCGCACATGTTGGCGAACATCGCCTTGCGATGCTCGGCGGTGCGGTTGAGCTTCCGATGAACCTTGCCGTGACGCATTGTCTTAGTCCTTCATTTCAATCTGCCGCGACGGTTCGTCGGACATGTTGCTCAGGTGGGCTGCCTGCGTTCGCCCAGAAGTGCGAGTAGCGAATGGCGAGTAGCGAATAGTTCCTCCTATTCGCCACTTCCTACTCGCTATTCGCCACTCCCAATTCGCTCAGTAGTGATCCTCGAAGCGCTTGGCGAGCTCGTCGATGTTCTCCGGCGGCCAGCCCGGCACTTCCATGCCGAGATGCAGACCCATCTGGGCCAGCACTTCCTTGATCTCGTTCAGCGACTTGCGGCCGAAGTTCGGGGTGCGCAGCATCTCTGCTTCCGACTTCTGCACGAGGTCGCCGATGTAGACGATGTTGTCGTTCTTCAGGCAGTTCGCCGAACGCACCGACAGCTCGAGCTCGTCCACCTTCTTGAGGAAGGCCGGGTTGAAGGCGAGGTCCGGGATGATCTCCTGGGCGACTTCCTTGCGCGGCTCTTCGAAGTTGACGAAGACGTTGAGCTGGTCCTGCAGGATGCGGGCGGCATAAGCCACCGCGTCCTCCGGCGTGATCGCGCCGTTGGTCTCGATCGTCATGGTCAGCTTGTCGTAGTCGAGGATCTGGCCCTCGCGGGTGTTCTCGACCTTGTAGGAGACTTTGCGGACCGGAGAGAACAGGCTGTCGACCGGGATCAGGCCGATCGGCGCGTCCTCGGGGCGGTTGCGATCGGCGGCGACATAGCCCTTGCCGGTCGCGACCGTGAACTCCATGCGGATCTCGGCACCCTCGTCCAGGGTGCAGAGCTGCAGGTCGGGGTTCAGAACGACGATGTCGCCGACGGTCTGGATGTCACCGGCGGTGACCGCGCCCGGGCCCTGCTTCTTCACGACCATCCGCTTCGGGCCTTCGCCCTGCATCTTGATCGAGATGTCCTTGATGTTCAGCACGATGTCGGTCACGTCCTCGCGGACACCGGCGATCGAGGAGAACTCGTGCAGCACGCCGTCGATGTGCACCGACTGCACAGCGGCGCCCTGCAGCGACGACAGCAGGATGCGACGGAGCGCATTGCCGAGCGTCTGGCCGAAACCGCGCTCCAGCGGCTCGGCAACCACGGTGGCGAAACGGGTCGCGTCGGAGCCCGGCGTGACCTGGAGCTTGTTCGGCCGAATCAATTCTTGCCAATTCTTCTGGATCGTCACTGTTTCACCCATGGGCCAGTCATGGGATCTGACTGACTGGCGTTGGAGAACCGCGCTTCAGATCGCGGCAGTCGAAATGTCTCAAAAGCACGACGAGGCGGACATGCTGTCCGCCTCTTTCAGATTAGACGCGCCGACGCTTGCGCGGACGGCAACCATTGTGCGGGATCGTCGTCACGTCGCGGATCGAGGTGACGGTGAAGCCCGCAGCCTGCAGCGCGCGCAGCGCCGATTCGCGGCCAGAGCCAGGGCCGGCAACCTCGACCTCGAGGGTGCGCATGCCATGTTCCTGGGCCTTCTTGGACACGTCCTCCGCCGCGACCTGCGCGGCATACGGGGTCGACTTGCGCGATCCCTTGAAACCCATCGTACCGGCGGACGACCAGGCAATGGTGTTGCCCTGTGCGTCGGTGATGGTGATGGTGGTGTTGTTGAACGACGAATTCACATGAGCGACGCCGGAGGCGATGTTCTTGCGCTCGCGACGGCGGACACGTGTGGCTTCCTTGGCCATATAAGTACCTTTCTTGAGATCTCAACGCCGCCGTAATGCCAGCGGCTACACCAAACGAGCGAATGGTAAATAGCGAATAGCGAGAAGGGCCTCCCCTACCCGCTATCCGCGCATTCGCAATTCGCCAATTACTTCTTCTTGCCGGCGATCGCCTTGGCCGGCCCCTTGCGCGTGCGCGCATTGGTGTGGGTGCGCTGACCACGCACCGGCAGGCCGCGGCGATGACGCAGGCCGCGATAGCAGCCAAGGTCCATCAGCCGCTTGATGTTGATGCCGGTCTCGCGACGGAGGTCACCCTCGACGACGTAGTCACGGTCGATGATCTCGCGGATCTGCAGGACTTCCTGGTCGCTCAGCTGGTTGACGCGGCGATCTTCCGCGATCTTCACCTTCTCCACGATCTCACCCGCGATCTTCGGGCCGATGCCATGGATGTACTGGAGCGCGATCAGGACGCGCTTGTTGGTCGGGATGTTGACACCGGCAATACGGGCCACGGACTTCTCTCCTGTCACCGATCCCAGGACGGACCGGCCTTCATTCTCGCTATCTCGGGCAGGTGTCCGCAAACGCGAACAAGACGCCCACCCCTCGATTCGTGGGGCCCGGCATCTCTGGGAAAACCATCCGACTTTGATGCGGGCTTATTAATGGATTCACACGGCGGTCGTCAACCGCCCCTACAAGATTCGATCACCTCGCCGCACGCTTTTTTGCAGCCTTTGCAGAGGTCTTGCGGGTTCCCCTGGCGGCCTTGGCGGCGGGCCTGGCAGCCTTCTTGGAGGCCTTCTTCGGCGTCGTCTTGACCGCCTTTCTTGCGGTCTTGGCGGACTTCTTGACTGCCTTTTTCGCGGGTGCGGCTGCCTTAGGAGCCTTTTTGGCAGCCTTCTTGGCCGATTTTGCCGGCCCCGTCTTGCCCGGTGCCTTGGCGCTGCGCTTGGCCGGGCTCGCCTTCTTGGCCGCCCGGTTACCGCCGGTCTTGCCAACGGCGGCCAGGATCCGACCGATCTCCTCGGTCACCTGCTCGATCGGCATCATGCCGTCGACGGTCGCCAGCATCCGATGGTCGGAATAATAGTGGATCAGGGGCGCGGTCTGGTCGCGGTAGCTGGCCAGGCGCTTGGTGAGGACCTCCGGCGTATCATCGGCCCGAACAGCTTCGCCGCGCGCGCGGGTCTCGGCGGCCCGGCGCTCGACGCGCTCAAGCAGCACACCTTCATTGACGCGGAGTTCGATCACCGCGTCGAGCTTCATCTGCTTCTGCTTCAACAGCGCATCCAGCGCCTCGGCCTGCGGCACCGTGCGCGGGAAGCCATCGAGGATGAAACCATTGGCCGCGTCGGGCTGCTCGATCCGGTCCGCGATGATGCCGACCACGACCTCGTCCGGGACCAGACCGCCCGCCGCCATGATGTCCTTGGCTTTCAGCCCGATCGGCGTCTGCGCCGCCACCGCGGCGCGCAGCATGTCACCGGTCGACAGCTGGACGATGCCATACTGCTGCACGAGGCGCTGCGCCTGCGTTCCCTTGCCCGAGCCGGGCGGTCCCAGAAGAATGAGTCTCATCGAATTTCGCCCCCCGGCACACGGTGAGCGACCCTCCCGCACACCTTGTTCTTGGCTTTGTGGTTCCCGGGCCGCGATCCGCCGCTATCCGCGGCGGCGCCCCCGCAACTTCGACTTCCTGATCAGCCCCTCATATTGATGGGCGAGCAGATAACCCTGAACCTGCGCCACGGTATCCATCGTAACGCTGACCACGATCAGAAGCGAAGTGCCACCAAAGTAGAACGGGACGGAAGCGTAGGAAATCAGAATTTCCGGGATCAGACACACGATCGCCAGATAGATGGCGCCGAGCACGGTGATCCGCGACAGCACGTAATCGATATATTCCGCGGTGCGCTCGCCCGGCCTGATGCCGGGGATGAATCCGCCGTGCTTCTTGAGGTTGTCCGCGGTCTCAGTCGGGTTGAACACGATCGCGGTGTAGAAGAAGGCAAAGAACAGGATCAGCGCCAGATACAGCACCAGGAACAGCGGCCGGCCATGACCGAGCTGCGTCGTGATCCACTGGAACCACTCGGGTCCCTTGCCGGCGTTGAAATTGGCGACCGTGGTCGGCAGCAGCAGCAGCGACGAGGCGAAGATCGGCGGGATCACGCCCGAGGTGTTCAGCTTGAGCGGCAGATGCGAGGACTGGCCCTCGAACATCTTGTTGCCGACCTGGCGCTTCGGATACTGGATCAGGAGCCGGCGCTGGGCGCGCTCCACGAACACGATGAAGGCGATCACGGCGACTGCCATCACGATGACGATCAGGATCAGGCCGGTCGACAGCGCGCCCTGACGTCCGAGCTCGAGCATGTTGGCGAGCGCCGAGGGCAGCTCGGCCACGATGCCGGACAGGATGATCAGCGAGATGCCGTTGCCGATGCCGCGCGAGGTGATCTGCTCGCCCAGCCACATCAGGAACATGGTGCCGCCGGTCAGCGTGATCGCGGTGGAGAGGCGGAAGAACAGGCCGGGATCGGCAACGACGTTGCCCGCGCCTTCGAGGCCGACGGCGATGCCGTACGACTGCACCGCGGCGAGAATCACCGTCAGATAGCGGGTGTACTGATTCAGCATCTTGCGGCCAGCCTCACCCTCTTTCTTGAGGGCTTCGAGCTGGGGCGAGACGGTGGTGAGCAACTGAATGATGATCGATGCCGAGATGTACGGCATGATGTTCAGCGCAAAGATCGCCATGCGGTGAATGCCGCCGCCGGCGAACATGTTGAACATGCCGAGAATGCCGCCGGCCTGGGTCCGGAACACCGAGTCCCAGATGTTCGGATCGATGCCTGGCAGCGGAATGTAAGTGCCGAGGCGGTAGACCAGCAGCGCACCGAGGGTGAACCAGATGCGCTTCTTCAGCTCATCGGCCTTCGCGAGCGCGCCGAAATTGAGGTTTGCCGCCAGTTGTTCCGCTGCTGAGGCCATGTCTAGCTTTCTCCCGCCGCCCTTCTTCACCGCATTGGGCCCCGCGAGGGCTCGCAGGGCCGGGCAGACGCCGGATATTATCTGGTGCGCGGGCGCGTTCTGTCCATTGCCCTGCCCTATCCGGCATGCGCCGGAGGCAGGGCAATGACGCAGATGTTACGCAGCCTCGCCTTCGTCCTTGGCTGGCGCCAGGAGCTTGACGGTGCCGCCGGCCTTCTCGACCGCCGCGATCGCCGACTTCGAGGCGCCATGCACCTCGATGTTGATCTTCGCGGTGAGCTCGCCACGGCCGAGCAGACGCACGCCGTCCTTCGGCCGCCGCAGCGCGCCCGACTTCACCAGCGCCTCGGCGTTGATCACGCTGCCGGCGTCGAGCTTCTTGGCGTCGATCGCCTGCTGGATCCGGTCGAGATTGATCTCGACGAAATCGAGCGCGAAGATGTTGTTGAAGCCGCGCTTCGGCAGACGGCGATGCATCGGCATCTGACCGCCTTCGAAGCCCTTGATGCGCACGCCGGAGCGCGCGGTCTGGCCCTTGCCGCCACGGCCCGAGGTCTTGCCCTTGCCGGAGCCGATGCCGCGGCCGACGCGCATGCGCTTCTTGCGCGCGCCGGCGTTGTCGGCGATATCGCTGAGCTTCATCGCCCTTCTCCTTACTTCTCGTCGACGATGCGGACGAGATGATGAACCTTGGTGATCATGCCGCGGACCGCCGGCGTATCCGGCAGCTCGGTCACGCGGCCGATCTTGTTGAGCTTCAACCCGATCAGCGTCTCGCGCTGCGAGTGATGCCGGCGGATCGGGCTGCCGATCTGCTCGATCTTGATCGTCTTGGCGCTAGCCATGGTGTTCACTCCGAGTTGCGCCATCCGCAGGACGACGCGCGTTCGTTAGTCGGCTGCTGCCTCGGCATCGCCACCGACGCGGCGGGCCTGCAGAGTCGACACCTTGATGTTGCGGCGCGCGGCGACCGAGCGCGGGCTATCCTGGTGCTTCAGCGCGTTGAAAGTCGCGCGCACCATGTTGTACGGGTTGGACGAGCCGATCGACTTCGCCACCACGTCCTGGATGCCCAGCGTCTCGAACACGGCGCGCATCGGGCCGCCGGCGATGATGCCGGTACCGGCCGGAGCCGCACGCAGATAGACGCGGCCCGCACCGTGACGACCGAAGATGTCGTGGTGCAGGGTGCGGCCCTCGCGCAGCGCGACGCGGGTCAGGTTGCGCTTGGCGGAGTCGGTCGCCTTGCGGATCGCCTCCGGAACCTCACGTGCCTTGCCGTGGCCGAACCCGACCCGGCCCTTCTGATCGCCGATCACGACGAGCGCCGCAAAGCCGAAGCGCTTACCGCCCTTCACGACCTTCGCGACTCGGTTGATGTGGACGAGCTTGTCGACGAACTCGCTGTCGCGCTCCTCGCGCTCCTTGCGATCGCGACCGCCTCGTTCCCGTTCACCTGCCATGGTGCTATCCAATCTTCTGAGGGGCTCTGACGCCCAAATCCGTTGATGTTAGAAGCTCAGCCCGCTCTCGCGCGCCGCGTCGGCCAGCGCCTTGACGCGCCCGTGATAGAGATAGCCGCCGCGATCGAACACGACTTCCTTGATCCCCGCCTTCACCGCGCGCTCGGCGAGCAGCTTGCCCACCGCCTTCGCCGCGTCGATGTCGGCACCGGTGTTGCCGGCCGAGCGCATCTCCTTCTCCATCGACGACGCAGAGGCGAGCGTCTCGCCCTTCTGGTCGTCGATGACCTGAGCGTAGATGTGCTTCGACGAGCGGAACACCGACAGACGCGGACGGCCGCCGGCGGAGCGGCGCAGCGACAGCCTCACACGCTGCTTGCGCCGGGCATTCGTAACCTTGGCTCTCGACATGTCCGGCTCCGTTACTTCTTCTTGCCTTCCTTGCGGAAGATGAATTCACCCGCGTACTTCACGCCCTTGCCCTTGTAGGGCTCCGGCGGCCGGTAGGCGCGGATTTCGGCGGCCACCTGGCCGACGCGCTGCGGGTCGATGCCCGTGACCGTGATCTCGGTGGGCTTCGGCACCGCGATCGTGATGCCTTCCGGGATCTGGTAGACGACGTCGTGGCTGTAGCCGAGCGCGAGCTGCAGGTTCTTGCCCTGCATCGCGGCGCGGTAGCCGACGCCGGTGATCTCGAGCTTCTTCTCGAAGCCCTTGGTGACGCCTTCGACCAGATTCGCGATCTGGGCGCGAGCGGTGCCGTACAGCGAACGGGCGCGCTTGGTCTCGGCGCGCGGGGCAACCTTGACCTGGCCGTTCTCGAACTTCACGTCCACGTCGTCATGGACGATGAACTGAAGCTGGCCCTTCGGCCCCTTCATCTTGACGGTCTGTCCATCGACGGAGGCCGTCACACCGGACGGCACCGCCACAGGCTTCTTGCCAATACGTGACATGGCTCAATCCTTCTTAGAACACCGTGAAGAGAACTTCACCGCCGACATTCGCGTCACGCGCGCTATGGTCGGCCATGATTCCCTTCGGTGTCGACAAAACAGAAATTCCGAGCCCGTTGTTCACGCGCGGCAGGTTCTTCACCGAGGTGTAGACGCGGCGGCCGGGCTTGGAGACGCGCTCGATCTCGCGGATCACGGGCTCGCCGTCGAAATATTTCAGCTCGATCTCGATCTCGCTGCGGCCCGACGGATGCTCCAGCGTGGCATAGCCACGGATGTAGCCTTCGGACTTCAGCACCTCGAGCACGCTGGCGCGCATCTTGGAGCCGGGAGTCGAGACCTTCGACTTCGAGCGCATCTGCGCGTTGCGGATGCGGGTGATCAGATCGCTGATGGGATCGTGCGTTGACATGGTGCGACCCTCCTTACCAGCTCGACTTCACGAGGCCCGGGACCAGGCCCTTGGACCCGAGCTCGCGCAGCGCGATGCGGCTCAGCTTGTTCTTGCGATAGTTCGACCGCGGACGGCCGGTCAGCTCGCACCGGTTGCGGATGCGGGTCGCCGACGAATTGCGCGGCATCTCGGCCAGCTTCAGGGTCGCGGCAAAGCGCTCCTCCATCGGCTTGGACTTGTCGGCGATGATCGCCTTCAACCGGGCGCGCTTCGGGGCGGCGTTCTTCGTCATCCGCTTGCGCCGGTTGTTCTTCTCGATTGAACTCTTCTTTGCCATGCTTGGCTCCTGGGTATCCGCGTTTGAGAAGCTGTTCAGCGTCTCACTGCCGGAACGGGAAATTGAATGCGGTCAGAAGGGCACGGGCCTCATCATCGGTCGTCGCGGTGGTGCACACCGTGATGTCCATGCCCCAGCTCTCCCCGGCCTTGTCGAAGTCGATCTCGGGGAAAATGATGTGCTCCTTGATGCCGAGCGAGTAGTTGCCACGGCCGTCGAAGCTCTTCGGGTTCAGACCGCGGAAGTCGCGGACGCGCGGCAGCGCGACGTTGATCAGACGGTCGATGAACTCGTACATCTTGGTCTTGCGCAACGTGACCTTGCAGCCGATCGGCTGGTTCTCACGCAGCTTGAAGGTCGCGATGGCGACGCGCGAATAGGTCACGACCGCCTTCTGGCCGGCGATCAGCGACAGGTCGGCCGCCGCCGTCTCCGCCTTCTTGCGGTCGTTGACCGCCTCGCCGATGCCCATGTTGAGCACGACCTTGTCGAGCCGCGGCACCTGCATGACGTTGGCGTAGCCGAACTTCTCAGTCAGCTGGCTCTTGATCTGGCGATCATATTCCGTGCGGAGGCGCGGGGTGTAAGCAGTCTCAGCCATCGATCTCAACTCCCGAGCTCTTGGCAACGCGGACCTTCTTGCCGTCCGCCTGAATCTTGAATCCAACACGCGTCGGCTTGCCGTCCTTGCCGACATACGCGACGTTCGACAGGTTGATCGGCGCCTCCTTGGAGATGATGCCGCCTTCCTGGTTCTGGGTCTGCTTCTGGTGACGCTTCACCAGGTTGATACCGCGCACCAGCGCGGTGCCCTCGTCGGGACGCACCTCGAACACCTCGCCGGTGCGACCCTTGTCGCGGCCGGTCAGGACGATCACCTTGTCGCCCTTGCGGATCTTGGCAGCCATCACAGCACCTCCGGCGCGAGCGAAATGATCTTCATGTGGTTCTTGGCGCGCAGCTCGCGCGGCACCGGCCCGAAGATGCGGGTGCCGACCGGCTCCGACTGGTTGTTGATCAGAACGGCCGCGTTGCGGTCGAAGCGGATCACCGAGCCGTCGGCGCGGCGGATGTCCTTGCGGACGCGCACCACGACGGCCTTCATGACGTCGCCCTTCTTCACCTTGCCACGCGGAATGGCTTCCTTGATCGACACCACGATGATGTCGCCGACTGTGGCATAGCGGCGCTTCGAGCCGCCCAGCACCTTGATACACATGACACGGCGTGCGCCGGAATTATCGGCCACGTCGAGGTTGGTCTGCATCTGAATCATTGATGCACCTCGTCCTCTTCATCTGCTGCGCAGGAAAGCTGCGCCTTGTTTGATCCCGAAAGCGAAATGGGCCCTCTTCGACGAGGGCCGCTTCGCGCCTCAGGCGGTTTTCTTGTGCTCGCCCCGGACCACGGTCCAGCGCTTCAGCTTCGAGATCGGCTTGCTCTCCTCGATCCACACCATGTCGCCCGGCTTGAACTCGTTGTTCTCGTCGTGGGCGTGGTAGTTCTTCGAGCGGCGGATGGTCTTCTTGTAGATCGGGTGGGTGAAGCGCCGGTCGACGCGCACGACCACCGTCTTGGCCTGCTTGTCGCTGACGACAACGCCCTGGAGGGTCCGTTTCGGCATGTCGAGCCTCTTACTTCGTCTTGGCGCGCTGCTGCGCGGCGATGGTCTTGATACGGGCGATGTCGCGACGCGCCTCGCGCAGCCGAGCGGTGTTCTCGAGCTGGCCGGTGGCACGCTGGAAGCGCAGGTTGAAACGCTCCTTCTTCAGGTTGACGATCGCATCGTCCATCTGATCGGGGCTCATCGCGCGAATGTCGGCAATCTTCATCTCGGCCATGACCATTACTCCGCAATGCGTTCGACGAAGCGCGTCTTGATCGGCAGCTTGGCGGCCGCCAGCAGCAGCGCCTCGCGCGCGATCTGGGTGCTCACGCCGTCGATCTCGAACATCACCCGGCCCGGCTTGACGCGGGCCACCCACAATTCCGGCGAGCCCTTGCCGGAGCCCATGCGGACCTCGGCCGGCTTCTTCGACACCGGAAGATCCGGGAACACCCGGATCCAGACGCGGCCGGCGCGCTTCATGTGACGGGTCAAGGCACGACGGGCGGCCTCGATCTGGCGCGCGGTGACGCGGTCCGGCTCCATCGCCTTCAGCCCGAACTGGCCGAAGGCCAGCGTCGCGCCCGAGGACGCAACGCCGTGGATACGGCCCTTATGCGCCTTTCGGAACTTGGTCTTCTTTGGTTGCATCATGGCTTTGAGCCCTCAAACCTGTCTTGTCGCGGCTGATCGATCAGGCCGCGTCGCGGCGCGACCGCGGCTGCGAGCTCTCGCCGCCGCCTTCGTTCATCCGCTTGTCCTGTGCCATCGGATCGTGCTCGAGGATCTCGCCCTTGAAGATCCAGACCTTCACGCCGCAGGTGCCGAAGGTGGTGAACGCGGTGGCCACACCGTAGTCGATGTCGGCGCGCAGCGTGTGCAGCGGCACCCGGCCCTCGCGGTACCATTCCATGCGGGCGATTTCCGCACCGCCCAGACGACCCGAGCAGTTGATGCGGATGCCCTCGGCGCCGAGACGCATCGCCGACTGCACGGCGCGCTTCATGGCGCGGCGGAACGCCACGCGGCGCTCGAGCTGCTGCGCGATCGACTCGGCGACCAGGGTCGCATCGAGCTCGGGCTTGCGGATCTCGACGATGTTGATGACGACGTCCGACGAGGTGATGTCGGCGACGCGCTTGCGCAGCTTGTCGATGTCGGCGCCCTTCTTGCCGATCACGACGCCCGGACGTGCCGAGTGGATCGTGACGCGGCACTTCTTGTGCGGACGCTCGATCACGATGCGGGCGACGGCCGCCTGCTTGAGCTCCTTGTGCAGGATCTCGCGGATCTTGACGTCTTCATGCAGCAGCTTGCCGTACTCGGCCTTGCCAGCGAACCAGCGCGAATCCCAGGTCCGGTTGATGCCGAGACGCAGACCGATCGGATTGATCTTTTGACCCATCGTATTCTCCCAGCGCCTGCTTTAAGCGCTCGCCTCGACCTGACGGACAATGATCGTCAGCTGCGAAAACGGTTTGAAAACTCGGCCCGAACGGCCACGGCCGCGCGGCGAGAAACGCTTCATCACGATTCCCTTGCCGACGAAAGCCTGCGAAACGACGAGATCGTCGACCTCGAGCTCGTGATTGTTCTCGGCATTGGCGATCGCCGATTCCAGGCACTTCTTGACATCGACCGCAATCCGCTTGCGCGAGAACTGCAGGTCGGCGAGGGCTGCCGACGCCTTGCGGCCGCGGATCATCTGCGCCACCAGGTTCAGCTTCTGCGGGCTCACCCGAAGCATCCGGGCCACAGCCTTGGCCTCGTTTTCGGGGAGGCTCCGTTCGCGCTTTGGTTTGCTCATCGCTTAATCCTCAAGCCTTCTTGGCTTTCTTATCGCCCGAATGGCCGTGGAAGGTGCGGGTCGGCGAGAACTCGCCGAACTTGTGGCCGACCATCTCTTCGTTGATCGCCACCGGCACGTGCTTCTGGCCGTTGTAGACGCCGAACGTCAGGCCGACAAACTGCGGCAGGATGGTCGAGCGGCGGCTCCAGATCTTGATGACGTCGTGACGGCCGGACGCGCGCGCCGCATCTGCCTTCTTGAGCAGCGACGCCTCGACGAACGGGCCTTTCCAGACTGAACGAACCATGTCCGTCGTTCCTTACTTCTTCCGCTTGTGGCGGCTCAAGAGAATGAATTTGTCGGTCGACTTGTTGGTGCGGGTCTTCTTGCCCTTGGTAGGCTTGCCCCACGGAGTGACCGGGTGACGACCGCCCGAGGTACGGCCTTCGCCGCCGCCGTGCGGATGGTCGATCGGGTTCATCGCGACACCGCGGTTGTGCGGGCGACGACCCATCCAACGCTTGCGGCCGGCCTTGCCGATCGAGGTGTTCATGTGGTCCGGGTTCGACACCGCACCGATGGTGCCGCGGCAACGGCCGTGCACCAGGCGTTGCTCGCCCGAGTTCAGGCGGACGATCACGTAGTCCTGGTCGCGGCCGACGATCTGAGCATACGTGCCGGCCGAACGCGCGAGCTGGCCGCCCTTCCCGATCTTGACCTCGATGTTGTGCACGATCGTGCCGACCGGCATGTTGCCGAGCGGCATGACGTTGCCCGGCTTCACGTCGACATAGTTGCCGGCGACGATGGTGTCGCCGACCGCCAGGCGCTGCGGCGCCAGGATGTAGGCGAGCTCGCCGTCCTGATACTTGACCAGGGCGATGAAGGCGGTGCGGTTCGGATCATACTCCAGCCGCTCGACGGTGGCCGGAACGTCGACCTTGTCGCGCTTGAAGTCGACCGTACGATACGACTGCTTGTGGCCGCCACCGAGGAAGCGAACCGTGATGCGGCCGGTGTTGTTGCGACCGCCGCTCGACTGCTTGCCTTCGGTCAGCGCCTTGACCGGCTTGCCCTTGTAGAGGGCCGAACGATCGACCATCACCAGCTGGCGCTGGCCCGGCGTCGTGGGATTGAATGTCTTCAGTGCCATGGCAGCTCAGCCTTACAGTCCGGTGGTCACGTCGATACGGTGACCCTCTTCGAGGGTCACGATCGCGCGCTTGCTGTCCGATTGCGAACCGAAATTGCCGCGGAACACCTTGGTCTTGCCCTTGCGGACGAGCGTGTTGACGCTCCTGACCTTGACATCGAACAGCTTCTCGATCGCCTCTTTGATCTGAGGCTTGGTCGCCTTGGCGGCCACCTTGAACAGAACCTTGTTGTGCTCGGAGGCGAACGTCGCCTTCTCGGTCACGACCGGCGCGATGATGATGTCGTAGTGGCGCGGATCAATGGTCTTCATTTGAAGCGCGCCTCCAGCGCATCGATCGCCGCCTTGGTCAGCACGAGCTTCTGACGGCGCAGGATGTCGTAGACGTTGATGCCCTGGATCGGCAGCACGTCCAGGTTCGGGATGTTGCGGGCCGCAGCGGCGAAGCCGTTGTGCAGCTCGGCGCCGTCGATGATCAGCGCGTTGGTCAGGCCGAGACCGGAGAAGTGACCGATCAGCGCCTTGGTCTTCGCCGCCTCGAGGGTGGCGTTCTCCAGCACGACAAGATCACCGTCCTTGGCCTTGGCCGACAGCGCATGCTTCAGCGCCAGCGCACGGACCTTCTTCGGCAGGTCGGTCGCATGCGAGCGCACGACCGGACCGAAGGCGCGGCCGCCGCCACGGAACTGCGGCACGCGGGCCGAGCCGTGACGAGCACCGCCGGTGCCCTTCTGCTTGTACATCTTCTTGCCGGTGCGCCAGATCTCGGCGCGGCCCTTGGCCTTGTGGGTGCCGGCCTGGCGCTTGTTCAGCTGCCACTGAACGCAGCGCTGAATGATGTCGACGCGCGGCTCCAGACCGAAGATGGCGTCGGAGAGCTGGACGGAGCCGGCTTCCTTGCCCTCGAGGGTGGTGACTTTCAGTTCCATTTATGCGCCCTCCTGCACGGCCGGCGCTTCGGCAGCCTGCTCACCCGCGACCTTGAACTTGCCGGGCTTCGGCGCTTCCTTCGGCAGCGGCTTCTTCACGGCGTCGCGCACCGAGATCCAGCCACCCTTGGAGCCGGGCACCGCGCCTTCCACCAGGATCAGGCCACGCTCGACATCCGTCTGCACCACACGCAGGTTCAGCGTGGTGATGCGATCGACACCCATGTGACCGGGCATCTTCTTGTTCTTCCAGGTCTTGCCGGGGTCCTGACGGCCACCGGTCGAACCGATCGAACGGTGCGAGATCGACACACCGTGCGTGGCGCGCAGACCGCCGAAGTTCCAGCGCTTCATGCCGCCGGCGAAGCCCTTACCGACCGAGGTGCCGGTGACGTCGACGAACTGGCCGACGACGAAGTGATCGGCCTGGATCTCGGCGCCGACCGGAATCAGCGAGTCCTCGCTGACACGGAATTCGGCGAGCTTGCGCTTCGGCTCGACCTTGGCGACCGCGAACTGGCCGCGCTCGGCCTTCGGCATGTAGACCGTCTTGCGGCTGCCGCTGCCGAGCTGCAGAGCGACGTAGCCGTTCTTCTCGGTGGTGCGGTGACCGACCACCTGGCAATTGCCGAGCTTCAGCACGGTCACGGGGATATGTTCGCCGGTCTCCGTGAAGACCCGCGTCATCCCGACCTTTTGTGCGATCACTCCGGAGCGCATCGGCGTGCTTCCTGTTCTTCTCTATGTCCGCGTGAGGTGCGAACGTGAATCCAAAAACTTAGAGCTTGATCTCGACGTCGACACCGGCGGCCAGATCGAGCTTCATCAAAGCATCGACGGTCTGCGGGGTCGGATCGACGATGTCGAGCAGGCGCTTGTGGGTGCGCATCTCGAACTGCTCGCGGCTCTTCTTGTCGACGTGCGGCGAACGGTTCACGGTGAACTTCTCGATGCGGGTCGGCAGCGGAATGGGTCCGCGAACCTGCGCGCCGGTCCGTTTCGCCGTGTTGACGATCTCGCGCGTCGACGTATCGAGGATACGATGGTCAAACGCCTTGAGACGGATGCGGATATTTTGGCCGTTCATTGCCGTATCTTTCTGTGAGTAGTGAGTGGCGAGTAGCGAACGGCGAATGGATAATCTCCATTCGCCACCCGCCATTCCCTATTCGCTGTTGTTACTCGATGATCGAGGCGACGACGCCGGCGCCGACGGTACGGCCGCCCTCGCGGATGGCGAAGCGCAGCTTCTCCTCCATCGCGATCGGCACGATCAGGTGCACTTCCATCGCGATGTTGTCGCCCGGCATCACCATCTCGGTGCCTTCCGGCAGATGGACGACGCCGGTCACGTCGGTCGTGCGGAAGTAGAACTGCGGACGATAGTTGGTGAAGAACGGCGTGTGACGGCCGCCCTCTTCCTTGGTGAGGATGTAGGCCTCAGCCTTGAACTTGGTGTGCGGCTTGACCGAGCCCGGCTTGCACAGCACCTGGCCGCGCTCGACGTCCTCGCGCTTGGTGCCGCGGAGCAGCGCGCCGATGTTGTCGCCGGCCTGGCCCTGATCGAGCAGCTTGCGGAACATTTCGACGCCGGTGACGGTGGTCTTCTGGGTCGGGCGGATGCCGACGATCTCGATTTCCTCACCGACCTTGATGATGCCGCGCTCGACACGGCCGGTCACCACGGTGCCGCGGCCCGAGATCGAGAACACGTCTTCGACCGGCATCAGGAAGGGCTGGTCGATCGGACGCTCCGGCTGCGGAATGTACTCGTCGACATTGCGCATCAGCTCGAGGATGGCGTCGTGGCCGAGCTTCTTGTCCGAATCTTCGAGAGCGGCGAGCGCCGAGCCCTTGATGATCGGGATCTTGTCGCCCGGGAATTCGTACTTCGACAGCAGCTCGCGGACCTCGAGCTCGACGAGCTCCAGCAGCTCCGGATCGTCGACCATGTCGCACTTGTTGAGGAACACGACCAGCGCCGGCACGCCCACCTGGCGAGCGAGCAGGATGTGCTCACGGGTCTGCGGCATCGGGCCGTCAGCGGCCGACACGACCAGGATCGCGCCGTCCATCTGCGCGGCGCCGGTGATCATGTTCTTCACGTAGTCGGCGTGGCCGGGGCAATCGACGTGCGCGTAGTGACGGTTCTTGGTCTCGTACTCGACGTGCGCGGTCGAGATGGTGATGCCGCGCGCCTTCTCTTCCGGGGCCTTGTCGATCTGGTCGTAGGCAGTGAACGTCGCACCGCCCGTCTCGGCCAGGATCTTGGTGATTGCAGCCGTCAGCGAGGTCTTGCCGTGGTCGACGTGACCGATGGTGCCGATGTTGCAGTGGGGCTTGTTACGTTCAAACTTAGCTTTGGCCATTTGACTCTCCGTTCAGTCGCTCACTTGAGCTCGCGACAATCAGGCAAACTTCTTCTGGACTTCAGCCGACACGTTGGCCGGCGCTTCAGCGTAGTGCGAGAACTGCATCGTGAAGGTCGCGCGGCCCTGGCTCATGGAGCGCAGGTTGTTCACGTAACCGAACATGTTCATGAGCGGCACCATCGCGTTGATGACGTTGGCGTTGCCGCGCATGTCCTGGCCCTGAATCTGGCCACGACGCGAGTTCAGGTCGCCGATGACCGAGCCGGTGTAGTCTTCCGGGGTCACCACCTCGACCTTCATGATCGGCTCGAGCAGAACCGACTTGCCCTTCTGCAGCGCCTCGCGGAAAGCCGCACGAGAGGCGATTTCGAAGGCCAGCGCCGACGAGTCGACATCGTGATACTTGCCGTCGACCAGCGCCACCTTGACGTCGACCACCGGGAAGCCGGCGACAACGCCCGCGCCCAGCACGCTCTCGATGCCCTTCTCGACGCCCGGGATGTATTCCTTCGGAACCGCACCGCCGACGATCTTGGACTCGAACACATAGCCGCCGCCCGGCTCGTTCGGCTCGACCACGAGGCTCACGGCCGCGAACTGGCCGGTACCGCCGGTCTGCTTCTTGTGGGTGTAGTCCACGTTGGCCGGCTTGGTGATACGCTCACGGAACGCCACCTGCGGCGCGCCGATGTTCGCATCGACCTTGTAGGTGCGCTTGAGGATGTCGACCTTGATGTCGAGATGGAGCTCGCCCATCCCCTTCAGAATGGTCTGGCCCGACTCGTGATCGGTCGACACGCGGAAGGACGGATCCTCCGCGGCCAGCTTCGCCAGCGCGACGCCCAGCTTCTCCTGGTCGGCCTTCGACTTCGGCTCGATCGCGATCTCGATGACCGGCTCCGGGAACTCCATCTTTTCCAGGATCACCTGGTTGGACGGATCGCACAGCGTGTCACCGGTGCGGGCTTCCTTGAGGCCTGCAAGAGCGACGATGTCGCCGGCATAGGCTTCCTTGATGTCCTCGCGGTTGTTCGCATGCATCAGCAGCATGCGGCCGATGCGTTCCTTCTTCTCGCGGGTCGAGTTCACGACGCCGGTGCCCGAGGTCAGGACGCCCGAATAGATGCGGCAGAAAGTGATGGTGCCGACGAACGGGTCGTCCATGATCTTGAACGCCAGCAGCGCCAGCGGCTCCTTGTCGTCCGCCTTGCGCACGACCTCGTTGCCCTTGTCGTCGGTGCCCTTGATCGCGGGCACATCGAGCGGCGACGGCAGATAGTCGACGACGGCGTCGAGCAAGGGCTGCACGCCCTTGTTCTTGAAGGCCGAGCCGCACAGCACCGGATAGAAGGCGCCGGTCAGCACCGCCTTGCGGATCAGGCGCTTCAGGGTCGGCTCGTCCGGCTCGTTGCCGTCCAGGAACGCAGCCAGAGCGTCGTCGTCGAGCTCGACGGCGGCTTCCACCAGCTTCTCGCGATATTCCTTGGCCTGATCGGCGAGATCAGCCGGAATCTCGGCGTAGTCGAACTTCGCGCCGAGCGCCTCGTCGTTCCAGACGATCGCCTTCATCGTCACGAGATCGATGCAGCCCTTGAAGTTGTTCTCCGCGCCGATCGGCAGCTGAATAGCCACCGGCTTCGCGCCCAGGCGGTCGACGATGTCGGACAGGCACTTGAAGAAGTCGGCGCCGGTCTTGTCCATCTTGTTCGCGAAGACGATGCGCGGCACCTTGTATTTGTCGCCCTGACGCCAGACGGTCTCGGTCTGCGGCTCGACGCCCTGGTTGGAGTCGAGCACGCAGACGGCGCCGTCGAGCACGCGCAAGCTGCGCTCGACCTCGATGGTGAAGTCGACGTGACCGGGGGTGTCGATGATGTTCAGGCGCTTGCCGTTCCAGAACGCGGTGGTCGCAGCGGAGGTGATCGTGATGCCACGCTCCTGCTCCTGCTCCATCCAGTCCATCGTCGCGGCACCTTCGTGCACTTCGCCGATCTTGTGGCTCTTGCCGGTGTAATAGAGGATGCGCTCGGTCGTGGTCGTCTTACCGGCGTCGATATGCGCCATGATGCCGAAGTTGCGATAGTCTTCGATGGCGTGTTGGCGGGGCATGGGTGCGTTCCCTGATTTCCGTCGGTTTCGCCGTTACCAGCGATAGTGCGAGAAGGCGCGGTTGGCTTCAGCCATCCGGTGCACGTCTTCACGCTTCTTCACGGCGTTGCCCCGGTTATTGGAGGCATCGAGCAGCTCCGCCGAAAGCCGCTCGGTCATCGTCTTCTCGTTGCGGTCGCGCGCGGCCGAGATCAGCCAGCGGATGCCCAGCGCCTGCCGGCGGGTCGAACGAACTTCGACCGGCACCTGGTAGGTCGCGCCGCCGACGCGGCGGGAGCGGACCTCGATGGTCGGCATGACGTTTTCGAGGGCCTGCTCGAACACCGTCAGCGGGCTCTGCTTGGTCTTGGCCTCGATGATGCCGAACGCGCCGTAGACGATACCTTCGGCGACCGACTTCTTGCCGGCGTACATCACCGAGTTCATGAACTTGGTGACAATGATGTTCCCGAACTTCGGATCCGGAAGCACTTCACGCTTTTCGGCTGAATGGCGACGCGACATGTGATCTTGTTCCCGCTTCTCTCGAACGTCTTACTTCGGACGCTTCGCGCCATACTTCGAACGGCGCTGCTTACGGTTCTTGACGCCCTGGGTATCCAGCACGCCGCGGAGGATGTGGTAGCGCACGCCCGGCAAGTCCTTGACGCGGCCGCCGCGGATCATGACCACCGAGTGCTCCTGCAGGTTATGGCCTTCACCCGGGATGTAGCCGATCACCTCGAAGCCGTTGGTCAGGCGCACCTTGGCGACCTTACGAAGCGCCGAGTTCGGCTTCTTCGGGGTCGTGGTGTAGACGCGCGTGCAAACGCCACGCTTCTGCGGCGACTGCTGCAGCGCCGGCACCTTCTTGCGCGACTTCTGCACTTCGCGCGGATTTGCGATCAGCTGGTTGATCGTCGGCATCTTGGCCTTCACCCTTCTCAACGTTCGCACGGAGACCGCGACCGGCTTCCGCAAATTCTGTTCGAGGTTCCCCGCCTCACCGGGCCGTTCGCGCGATCAAAACCCACGCAAAACGAAATCGCGCCAACCGTCCATCGCTGAACGGAAAGCGCTTGACGCCACAGAGGACCGCGATCACCACCAGTCAGCTTGCGCTGGCGGGCGGCCTACCGAGGTCATGCATCCGAAATTGGTCTCAGGAGAACGAGCTCGAGAGATCTAATATCGTTTTGGCATTGCCTAGCTATGATCGACAGCGTTTGAGCGGCATTCGTCGAGGGTGGTGCCCGTCCCACCCTGTTCTGGGTGGTCTGGGTGATCCGTACCGACGCTGGCGAAGCTCACCGCCTGTCGTTGAGTGCCGGCCTTTTATAAGCGGTAAATATCCAAGTCAAGCAAAACGACGCCGCAGGACGCTCAAAGAAGCGCTTCTGGCCGCTGCAGTTTCCGCTCCGACGGTGCCCCCGCGTCCTAAGGTATCTGTAGACCGCAGAGCCCTACCCGCGCCTGCGCAGTCACCTCTCCAACCCGGGACATATCCAGAGACATTGAAGATAAGGCTTTTTTCGGCTTTGGCCGACAAGGATGGCGCCACGACGAGGCGCCCGGTGACAGAATATACCGATATTGCGATCATTGGCGGCGGCCTGGCCGGCGCGATCACGGCCGCCATGCTCGGGCGTGCGGGCATCCCGGCGATTCTGGTCGATCCCCACGCGATCTACCCGGCCGACTTTCGAATCGAGAAGATCTCCGGTGCCGGGCAGATCGACCGGTTCCGTCGCACCGGGATCGCCGACAAGGCGTTAACCCAAGCCACCCTGGCCCCGGAGAACTGGATCGCCCGATTCGGCTACGTGCTCGAACGGGCGCCAGTCCAGCAATATGGCATCCTGTACGATACGCTGGTGACGGCCGTGCGTGACGAGATCCGTGGCCCTGTGACGCGAATCGTCGCCAAGGCCGTGGCGATCACGCCAGGCGAGGATCGCCAGTCGGTCGTGCTGTCCAACGGGCAGACGATCTCGGCCCGCCTCGTCGTGCTCGCCAACGGGCTGAACGTTGGGCTGCGGCACATGCTGGGAATCACCCGCAAGATCACCAGCCCCGCGCATTCCGTCTCGATCGGCTTCGACCTGACGCCGGTCGGCCGCGCCGCCTTCCCGTTCCCGGCCATGACCTACTTCCAGGAGCGGGCCAGTGCGCGGGTGCCCTACATCACCCTGTTCCCGATCGGCGAGCGCATGCGGGCGAACCTGTTCGCCTATCGCGAGGTGGATGATCCCTGGCTGCGGGCGATCCGGCGCGCCCCGGTCGAAACGCTGACGACCGCCCTGCCCGGCCTGCGGCGGATCACTGGCGAGTACGCCGTGAGCGGCGAGGTGAAGGTCCGGCCGGCCGATCTGATCACCAACAGCGGATATCGCATGCCCGGCGTGGTGCTCGTCGGCGACGCCTTCTGCACCACCTGCCCCGTCACCGGCACCGGCTCCGACAAGGTGTTCACCGATGTCGAGCGCCTCTGCAACGTCCACATTCCGCGCTGGCTGGCGACTGACGGCATGGGCGAGGCCAAGATCGCGGCCTTCTATGCGGACCCGGTCAAGATGGCCTGCGATGCGTGGTCGCTCGAGAAGGCCTGGAATTTCAGATCCGTCTCGATCGGGACCAGCCCCTATTGGCAGGCGCAGCGCTGGGCACGCTTTGCAGTCTCGCTCGGCCGCGGCACGCGGCAGCGGCTGACGAAGACCATTGCGCCGCTCAACGCTTATTCGTCGTCATCGTCATCATCATCATCGTCTTCATCGCTGTCGTCGTCGGCCTGATCGGCCCGACTCGGCTGGTGGCCCTGGTCGTCCCACAGCTTGCGATAGACACCGTTCTTGGCCAAGAGCTCGGCGTGGCTGCCGCGCTCGATCGCCCGGCCGCCAGAGATGACGATGATCTCGTCCATCTCGACCACCGAGGTCAGGCGGTGGGTCGACCAGATCATGGTGCGGCCCTTGGCGACCTTGAGCAGGGTGCGGTTGATTGCGGCTTCCGTGGTCTGGTCGAGCGCCGAGGTCGCCTCGTCGAGCAGCAGCACGGAGGGATTGCGGATGATGGCGCGGGCGATTGCGATGCGCTGGCGCTGGCCGCCGGACAGCGTGTCGCCGCGCTCGCCGACGAGCGTGTCGTATTTCTGCGGCAGGCTCATGATGTAGCGGTGGATCTCGGCCTTCTTGGCCGCCTCCTCCACCTCGGCGTCGGTGGCGCCCTCCTTGCCGAGCCGGATGTTCTCCCGCAGCGACATGTTGAACAGCATGTTCTCCTGGAACACCACGGCCATGCTGCCGCGCAGCGAATCGCGCGTGACCCTGCGGATGTCGACGCCGTCGATGGTGACGCGGCCTTCGTTGGGCACGTAGAGTCGCAGGATCAGGTTGAGCAGCGTGCTCTTGCCCGAGCCCGACGGACCGACGATCGCGATCCGCTTGCCGACGTCGAGCTTGAGGCTGAGATTGTCGAGCACCGGCGTCTGGCTGCCCTCGTACTGGAAGGTCACGCGCTCGAAGGTGATGTCGTGGCTGATGCGGGGCAGATCCGGCGCGCCCGGCCGGTCGGCGCCGCGGGTCGGCTCGTCCAGCAGCTCCTGCATGTGCCGGATTGCGGCCGCCGAGGAAATCGACACCGGCACGAAGTGCATGACATGGGCGATGTTGTAGGACACCTCCCAGAACGCGCTCTCGAAGGTGACGAAGGTGCCGATGGTGATCTGGCCCTTGGTCGCGAGATAGGCGCCTAGGGCGAGCACGACGAGATGCAGCAGCAGCACGGAGATCGTGACCGTGCGCTCGACCATGGTCGACAGGAACATCGCATCGGCCATCTTGCGCCGCGCCGCGTCGTTGCGGAAGCTGAACCAGCCGAATACCTTGCGGTGCAGGCTGAAGGCCTTGATGACGGCTTGCGCCGCGATGTTCTCCTGGATCACGCCGAGCAGCGACGCCTCGTTCAGCTTCTGCTCGTAATTGGCCTGAACCGCCTTCGGCGTCAGGATGCGCGGGCCGATCAGGGTGATCGGAAACACCAGCAGCGCGATCGCAGCGAGCTGCCAGTTGAGGAACAGCATCAGAATGATGCCCGCAATCAGCTCGAGGAACGGCAGCACAGCGCTGTTGGCGAAACTCTTCACGACGTTCTCGAACGCCGACATGTCGACCGAGAAGCGCGACAGGATCTCGCCGCGCTTGGTGCGCTGGAAATAGGCGGCCGGCAGGTTCTGCACGTGGTCGAACAGACGGGTGCGGACATCCGAGATGACGCAGGCCGCCAGACGCGCATCCCAGCGCTCGTAGAGCACGGCAACGATCGAGGTGAAGATGCCCGCAACGGCCAGGACGCCGAGGATGCGATAGAGCGCCTCGAAATCCTCCTCGCCGAGCGCATCGTCGATCAGGAACTTGAGGCTGAGCGGCATGATGACGTTGAACAGCGTCTCGATCAGGACGCCGATCGACACGAAAGCCAGCATCTTCTTGTATCTGGCGAGCAGCGGCGAGACGAAGCCGTAGATGGTCGCAAGCGCACCGGCGGCCTCGCGGGCCGTGTAGACGACGAGATCCTCGTCGTCGTCATCATCGTCGAGGTCGAGGCCGGCCTCTTCGCCGTCCTCCTCGTCATCGTCCTCGATGACATCAGCCTTCTCGGTCGCCGACGTCTTCGCTGTTCCGGGTTTTGGAACGGCAGGCACGGCCGCCGGCGGCCCCCGCTTGTCCAAATCATCGGCAGGATCAGCTGCCGTTGCGGACGTCTGATTTCGCGGCGGTGAAGATTTGGGCGCCATTCAACGAACCGATCCTGCACGGCCAGTATGACCGTAACGGATTAAAGCGGCTCGGCTTTAACACCTGTGTCCGCCGGCCGCCAGCATTCTCGCGACACGGTGCCGCAGCGGCAACGAACAAGACGCGGCCCTGTCACGCAACCAGCACAGTCACAAGCGCCGCGGACGCAAACACAGCATCGAGATGCCGGGTTCAACGCCCGCGACCTTGGCTCGAAATGACGGCGGCTGTGCCGCAAGCCTAGTCCTCGTCCTCGACCTTGTCGAAGAACGAATAGCGCAGGCTGTCGGCGTCGGCGTACCACTGACCGGGCCCCTTGTTGGCCGCGAGCGTCGCAGCCCACACCTCGTCGGTGCAATCGCGGCGGTGCATGGCCAGATCAAACCCGTTGCCGAAGAACAGCTCCGACCACTCCCACCAGGTGCCGAGCTTCTTGACCCCACGCAGCAGGTCGTAGCGGTCGACCAGCGCCGGGGCCATGTCCGAGGTGATCGAGCCGAACACGAGGCCGGTCTTGACGACACGGTTGAGCTCGCGGACCGCGCGCGCAACCTGCTTGTCACCGAGGTGGCAGAGGCTGGTCTCGAACACGAAATCGAACTCACCGGTCTTGAACGGCATGTCGGTGATCGAGCCGAGCTTGTTGTACTTCTTCAGCGCCTTCGGCGTCTTGCCGTGGATGTAGCGGTTGTTCTCGATGCCCCAGGCATCGATGCCACGCTCGCGGAGCGCACCCACCAGCTCGCCGCTCGCGGAGCCGGCGACCAGGAGCTTGTAGCCCTTGCCCTTGCCGGCCCGGTTCCAGACGATCTTGATCAGGCTGGTCAGATAGTCCGGATCGGTGAACTGCGACCACGCTTCGCTGTACGGCCCCTGCCCGCGATAATTGTCGAAATAGTCGCGGTCGATCTTGTCCGACAGCGGCATCTCGGCCTGCGAGCGGGCGCGGCGCAGCCGCATCATCTCGGTCAGGATGATGTCGGTGGCCGCATCTGAGGAATCGAGCAGCCCGTTCAAGGTCGAGTCGAACAGGTAGTCTCCGACCACGACGATACCGGGGTGCTCCTTCGGCTCAGGCCGGTGATTGGTCATGACGTCGCGCACCGGCAGACCGCCGGGCAGCGCGTTGACCGACGACAGCCAGCGATGGATCTTGCCTTCCATGAAGTGCGCGCGCGCGTCGCCGAGCGCCGCCGGGAGCGACTTCAGCGCGGCATCGATCAGCTCCTGGTCCGACAGATTGGCGAAGGCGAGCGCATCCGAGCCCGCGATCAGCCAGTTCAGCACGCCGTGCTTGCCGACGTCGTGGCGCGAGCCCTCGTTGTAGATGCAGCAGCCGCCGAACGCCTCCGACATGAACCAGGAGCCCGGAATCTTCTCGCCCCAGAACGGCTCGTCGAACAGGATCGAGACGCGCAGATAATGCGCGGGACGATCGAAATAGGCGATGTGCTTGACCATGGACTGGCGCAGCTTCTCGCCGTCCCAGCCGACCGTCGACAGCCAGGAATGCGGCAGACACACCAACACGAGATCGAACTCGCGCGTCTCCGGCCCCTTGCCGTTCATCATGTTGAGCCGGTAGCGGCCCTGCTCGGTCTTGCCGATGCGGAGCACGCGATGATTGAGTTTGATATCGGCATCCACCTCCGAGCGAAGGCACTCGATCAGCTGCTCATTGCCGTTCTGGATCGAGTACAGGCCGATATAGTCGTCGATATCCATCACGAAGTTCTTGAGCGCATTGAGGCCGTTGGTGTTGTGGGCCTCGGTCGCGAGGTCGGAGCGCGACATCACCTTGAAGAAGCGCTTGGCCGTGGGATCCTCGACCTCCTCGTCGAGCAGCTCTTCGCAGGTCTTGTAGGCCCAGGGGTGCTCGTTATCGTGGGCGCCGACGCCTTCGTAATATTCGACCGGCGACATTACCTCCGTACAACGCTTGCGGAACGCCTCGACGGCAGCGGCCGTCTTCGGGCCGTACTTGCGGCGCAGCCCGGGCACGTCGTCGAGCAGCTCGCCGTCGAGCTGGACCTGCAGCGCATCCATCGGAATCGTCTGCAGACCGAAATGCTGGATCAGCTCGCGCAGCGGATCAGGGCCGGTCATCGAGTAGTCGTAGATTTCTGCGACACCAGCCTCATACATCGCCGGTGCGGTATCGAACTTGCGCGTCACGATCTTGCCGCCGAGCCGGTCGGATGCCTCGAAGATCGTCACCTTGCAGAGATCGCCGAGTTTGCGCCTCAGGTACCAGGCGCTCATCAGTCCACCCGGACCGCCACCAACAATCGCAAGGTCAAGCATCGAAGTTCCGCCATCTCCGGCTGTCAGCGACGTTGCCGGTCGTCCATATCAGGGGTCCTGCCACCCTCGGGGCTCGATCGGCCATAGCGTACCCGGCCCGCAAAAGATTTGCGCCGGAGCAAATCGGCGCATCGCCACGGGAGTCGACGGAAATCAGCTCAGCGGATCTGATGCTTCCAAAAGCGCCTCTGTCCCTGAAGGGAAGATGAACAACGGGGCAGCAGCGCGGCAACAGGAGAAGAAAATGTTAAAAAAGGCCGGCAACCGCCGGCCTTCTTCTACGCGTGATGAACGCGCGGCAGACCCCGACACCGTCAGGGTCATGCCGCAACCGTCCGCTTACTCTGCCGGCGGCAGAGCGAGCGGCTGAGGCTCCGGCTGCGCCGGCACGATCGCCGCCTGCTTCTCGCGCTCGTCGAGAATCAGCTTGTCGCGCTTCAAGGCGACTTCGCGGATGCGGGCCATCGAGGCGCCGGTGCCAGCCGGGATCAGACGGCCGACGATGACGTTCTCCTTGAGACCCTCGAGCGGATCGATCTTGCCGTTGACCGCCGCCTCGGTGAGGACGCGGGTGGTCTCCTGGAATGAGGCCGCCGAGAAGAACGACCGGGTCTGCAGGCTCGCCTTGGTGATGCCGAGCAGAACCGGAGTGCCTGTGGCCGGCTTCTTCGCCTCCTCCACGGCTTTCGCGTTGAGCAGGTCGAACTCGATCTTGTCGACCTGTTCGCCCGAGATCATGTCGGTGTCGCCCTGGTCGGCGATCTCCACCTTCTGCAGCATCTGACGGACAATCACCTCGATGTGCTTGTCGTTGATGAGCACGCCCTGCAACCGGTAGACCTCCTGGATCTCGTTGACCAGATAGGCCGCGAGCTCCTCGATGCCCTTGATCGCCAGGATGTCGTGCGGCGCCGGGTTGCCCTCAACGATGAAGTCACCCTTCTCGACGATGTCGCCATCCTGCAGATGGATGTGCTTGCCCTTCGGGATCAGGTACTCGCGCGGCTCCTCGGTCTTGTCGACCGGCTCGATCGAGATGCGACGCTTGTTCTTGTAGTCGCGACCGAACCGGATGGTGCCGGCGATCTCAGCGATGATCGCGGCATCCTTCGGCTTGCGCGCTTCGAACAGCTCCGCCACCCGCGGCAGACCGCCGGTGATGTCGCGCGTCTTGGCGCTTTCGGTCGAGATACGCGCCAGGATGTCGCCTGGCTTCACCGTCGCACCGACGTCGACAGAAAGAATCGCGTCGACCGACAGCATGTAGCGGGCATCGCCGCCGCGGGCGAGCTTGAGCACCTTGCCGTCCTTGCCCTTGATCACGATCGCCGGACGCAGATCCGCGCCACCGCGCGTTCCACGCCAGTCGATGACCACGCGCTTGGCAATACCGGTGGATTCGTCGAGCGTTTCCGAGATCGACAGACCTTCGGTCAGATCCTCGAACCCGATCGTGCCCTCCGCTTCCGTGAGGATCGGGCGGGTGTAAGGATCCCACTCGGCGATGCGCTGGCCGCGCTTGATCATGTCGCCGTCGTCGACGTGCATGCGCGAGCCGTACTGGATACGGTGCGTCGCACGCTCGGTGCCGTCGGGGTCGACGATCGTCACGACCATGTTGCGGACCATCGCGATCAGGTGACCCTCGCTGTTGCGAGCGATCGACTTGTTCCTGATGACCACCTTGCCTTCGAAGTTCGATTCCACGAAGGACTGCTCGTTCAGCTGCGCCGCGCCGCCGATGTGGAAGGTGCGCATCGTCAGCTGGGTGCCGGGCTCACCGATCGACTGCGCGGCGATGACGCCGACAGCCTCGCCATGATTGACTGGCGTGCCGCGCGCCAGATCGCGGCCGTAGCACATCTTGCAGATGCCGTTGACGAGCTCGCAGGTCAGCGCCGAGCGGATCTTCACCTCCTGGACGCCGGCCTGCTGGATGGCGTCGATGTGGCTCTCCTCCATCAGCGTGCCGGCCTTGACCAGCACGGCATTGGTCGCGGGATCACGCACGTCATCGCAGGGCACGCGGCCCAGGATGCGCGAGCCGAGCGAAGCCACGACCGTGCCGGCATCGACGATGGCGCGCATCTTGATGCCGAGATGGGTGCCGCAATCGTCCTGCGTGATGATGCAGTCCTGCGCGACGTCGACCAGACGACGGGTCAGGTAGCCCGAGTTCGCGGTCTTCAACGCGGTGTCCGCGAGGCCCTTGCGGGCGCCGTGGGTCGAGTTGAAGTACTCGAGAACCGACAGACCTTCCTTGAAGTTCGAGATGATCGGCGTCTCGATGATCTCACCCGACGGCTTGGCCATGAGGCCGCGCATGCCGGCGAGCTGACGCATCTGGGCCGGCGAACCGCGGGCACCGGAATGCGACATCATGTAGATCGAGTTGATGTCGGCATCCGCCCCCGTCGCCGTCTTCTTGGTGACGGAGATTTCCTTCATCATCTCCTTGGCGATCTCTTCGCTGGCCTTCGACCAGGCGTCGACGACCTTGTTGTACTTCTCGCCATGGGTGATCAGACCGTCATTGTACTGCTGCTCGAAATCCTTCGCCAGCGTACGGGTGGTGTCGACGATCTTCCACTTGCCCGCCGGCACGACCATGTCGTCCTTGCCGAACGAGATGCCCGCCTTGAAGGCGTTGTAGAAGCCGAGCGCCATGATGCGATCGCAGAAGATCACCGTCTCCTTCTGGCCGCAGTGACGATAGACCTGATCGATCACGCCCGAGATTTCGCGCTTGGTCATCAGCTTGTTGATGACCTCGAACGTGACGCGCGGATGCTTCGGCAAGAGATTGCCGAGCATGACGCGGCCCGCGGTGGTTTCGATCCAGCGCTTGGCGACCTTGCCGGTCTCGTCCATGCCCTCCCAGCGATACTTGATCTTGCTGTGGAGATGGATGGCCTTGGCGTGCAGCGCATGCTCGAGCTCGGCCATGTTGCCGAACGCCATGCCCTGGCCGGGCATGCCTTCGCGCATGATCGAGACGTAGTAGAGACCGAGCACGATGTCCTGCGACGGCACGATGATCGGCTGACCATTGGCCGGATGCAGGATATTGTTGGTCGACATCATCAGGACGCGCGCTTCCAGCTGCGCTTCGAGCGACAGCGGAACGTGGACGGCCATCTGGTCGCCGTCGAAGTCGGCGTTGAACGCGGAGCACACCAGCGGATGCAGCTGGATCGCCTTGCCTTCGATCAGCACCGGCTCGAACGCCTGGATGCCGAGGCGATGCAGCGTCGGCGCGCGGTTCAACAGCACCGGATGCTCGCGGATGACCTCGTCCAGGATGTCCCAGACCTCGGGGCGCTCCTTCTCGACCAGCTTCTTGGCCTGCTTGACCGTCGTCGACAGGCCCTTGGCATCGAGCCGCGAATAGATGAACGGCTTGAACAGCTCGAGCGCCATCTTCTTCGGCAGGCCGCACTGGTGCAGGCGCAGCTCCGGACCGACCACGATGACCGAGCGACCGGAATAGTCGACGCGCTTGCCGAGCAGGTTCTGACGGAAGCGGCCCTGCTTGCCCTTGAGCATGTCGGCGAGCGACTTCAACGGACGCTTGTTGGCGCCGGTGATGACGCGGCCGCGGCGGCCGTTGTCGAACAGCGCATCCACCGCTTCCTGAAGCATGCGCTTCTCGTTGCGGATGATGATGTCCGGCGCGCGCAGCTCCATCAGCCGCTTCAGGCGGTTGTTGCGGTTGATGACGCGGCGGTAGAGGTCGTTGAGGTCGGAGGTCGCGAAGCGGCCGCCGTCGAGCGGCACCAGCGGCCGCAGGTCCGGCGGGATCACCGGCACCACGGTCATGATCATCCATTCCGGCTTGTTGCCGGAGTGGCGGAAGGCCTCGACGATCTTCAGGCGCTTGGCGAGCTTCTTGTGCTTGATGTCGGAGTCGGTCTCCTGCATCTCCGCACGCAGCGTCTGCTCGAGCTTCTCCAGCTCGAGGCCGCGCAAGAGCTCACGGATGGCCTCGGCGCCGATCATGGCGGTGAAGCTGTCCTGGCCGTATTCGTCCTGCGCCTTGAGGTACTCGTCCTCGGACAAGAGCTGACGGTCCTTGAGCGCGGTCAGACCCGGCTCGAGAACGACGTAGTATTCGAAATACAGGATCCGCTCGAGATCCTTCAGCGTCATGTCGAGCAGCAGGCCGATGCGCGACGGCAGCGACTTCAGGAACCAGATGTGCGCGACGGGAGCGGCGAGCTCGATATGGCCCATGCGCTCGCGCCGGACGCGCGACAAGGTCACCTCGACCGAGCACTTCTCGCAGATGATGCCCTTGTACTTCATCCGCTTGTACTTGCCGCACAGGCACTCGTAGTCCTTGATCGGCCCGAAGATGCGGGCGCAGAACAGGCCGTCGCGCTCGGGCTTGAAGGTGCGGTAGTTGATCGTTTCCGGCTTCTTGATCTCGCCGTAGGACCAGGACAGAATCTTCTCCGGAGACGCAATCGAGATCCGGATCTGGTCGAAGACCTGAGCCGGCGTCGTCGGATTGAAGAGATTCATAATTTCTTGGTTCATCGTATTCTCCTCGCGGGCCGATCGGGGGTCGGCCGCAAATTCGAAAATCTCTCAACGGGCGCCTTGTCCTGACCCGCGGGGGAAGGCGCCGGCACCCGGCCGTCCGAGACGGCCGGGCCTGACCTCTTGAACTACTCGGCGGCTTCCGACGTCGGCGCCGGTCCGAGCTTGGAGTTGTGCAGGTCGACGTTGAGGCCGAGCGAGCGCATTTCCTTGACCAACACGTTGAACGATTCCGGAATACCGGCCTCGAACGTGTCGTCGCCGCGCACGATCGCCTCGTAGACCTTGGTGCGGCCGGCGACGTCGTCCGACTTCACCGTCAGCATCTCCTGCAGCGTGTAGGCCGCGCCGTAGGCTTCGAGCGCCCACACCTCCATTTCGCCGAAACGCTGGCCGCCGAACTGGGCCTTGCCGCCCAGCGGCTGCTGGGTGACCAGCGAGTACGGGCCGATCGAACGCGCATGGATCTTGTCGTCGACCAGATGGTGCAGCTTCAGCATATAGATGTAGCCGACCGTCACCTTGCGATCGAACGCATCGCCGGTGCGGCCATCATAGACCGTCGACTGACCGGATGCGTCGAGGCCGGCGAGCTTCAACATCTCCTCGATGTCGGCCTCCTTGGCGCCGTCGAACACCGGTGTGGCGATCGGCACGCCACGGCTCAGATTGTGACCAAGCTCGATCAACTCGTTGTCGTTGAGCGACTTGATGGTCTCGTCATCGCCGTAGATCCGCTTCAAGGTCTCCTTCAGCGGCTTCACGTCCTGCTTCGACAGGTAGGCATCGACCGTCTGGGCGATGCGCTTGCCGAGGCCGGCGCAGGCCCAGCCGAGATGCGTCTCGAGGATCTGTCCGACGTTCATGCGCGAGGGCACGCCCAGCGGGTTCAGCACGATGTCCGCATGCGTGCCGTCCTCGAGGAACGGCATGTCCTCGATCGGCACGATCTTGGAGACGACGCCCTTGTTGCCGTGACGGCCGGCCATCTTGTCGCCCGGCTGGATCTTGCGCTTCACCGCAACGAAGACCTTGACCATCTTCATCACGCCTGGCGGCAGCTCGTCGCCACGCTGCAGCTTCTCGACCTTGTCGAGGAAGCGCTGTTCCAGCCCCTTCTTCGACTCGTCGTACTGCTTCCGCATGGCCTCGATCTCGGCCATCAGCTTGTCGTTCGGCGAGGCGAACAGCCACCACTGCGACTTCGGATACTCGTCGAGCACCGCGCGCGTGATCTTGGTGTCCTTCTTGAAGCCCTTCGGACCAGAGATGCCCTGACGGCCATCCAGCATGTCGGCGAGACGGCTGTAGACGTTGCGGTCCAGGATCGCCTGCTCGTCGTCGCGGTCCTTGGCCAGACGCTCGATCTCTTCCCGCTCGATCGCCAGCGCACGCTCGTCCTTGTCGACGCCGTGCCGGTTGAACACGCGCACTTCGACGATCGTGCCCTGCACGCCCGGCGGCACCCGCAGCGAGGTGTCGCGCACGTCAGAGGCCTTCTCGCCGAAGATGGCGCGCAGCAGCTTCTCTTCCGGCGTCATCGGGCTCTCGCCCTTCGGCGTGATCTTGCCGACCAGGATGTCGCCGGCGCGCACTTCCGCGCCGATATAGACGATGCCGGCTTCGTCGAGGTTCTTCAGCGCCTCTTCCGACACGTTCGGAATGTCGCGCGTGATTTCCTCCGGACCCAACTTGGTGTCGCGCGCCATCACCTCGAATTCCTCGATATGGATCGAGGTGAAGACGTCCTCCTTCACGATCCGCTCGGAGAGCAGGATGGAGTCCTCGAAGTTGTAGCCGTTCCACGGCATGAACGCGACCAGCACGTTGCGGCCGAGCGCGAGCTCACCGAGATCGGTCGACGGACCGTCAGCGATGATGTCGCCCTTCTTGACGATGTCGCCGACCTTCACCAGCGGACGCTGGTTGATGCAGGTCGACTGGTTCGAGCGCTGATACTTCATCAGCCGGTAGATATCGACGCCCGACTTGGTCGGATCGAGATCCTCCGTGGCGCGGATGACGACGCGGGTGGCGTCGATCTGGTCGATCACGCCGGAGCGGCGCGCCGCGATCGCGGCGCCCGAGTCACGGGCAACGACGCCTTCCATTCCGGTACCGACGAACGGCGCCTCGGCGCGAACCAGCGGCACCGCCTGGCGCTGCATGTTCGAGCCCATCAGCGCGCGGTTGGCGTCGTCGTTCTCGAGGAACGGGATCAGCGCCGCGGCCACCGAAACGAGCTGCTTCGGCGACACGTCCATGTAGTCGACCTTGTCGGGCGTCATCGGCACGACTTCGCCGGCGTGACGGCAGACCACGAGGTCCTCGGTGAAGCGGCCCTTGGCATCGAGCGGCACGTTGGCCTGCGCGACGCGGTAGCGCCCCTCCTCCATGGCCGACAGATACACCACCTCGTCGGTGACCCGGCCGTCCTTGACCTTGCGATACGGCGTCTCGACGAAGCCATACTTGTTGACGCGGGCGAAGGTCGCCAGCGAGTTGATCAGGCCGATGTTCGGACCTTCCGGCGTCTCGATCGGGCAGATGCGGCCGTAATGCGTCGGATGCACGTCGCGCACCTCGAAGCCGGCGCGCTCGCGCGTCAGACCGCCCGGTCCAAGCGCCGACAGGCGGCGCTTGTGGGTGATCTCCGACAGCGGGTTGGTCTGGTCCATGAACTGCGACAGCTGCGACGAGCCGAAGAATTCGCGCACGGCAGCGGCGGCGGGCTTCGCGTTGATCAGGTCCTGCGGCATCACGGTGTCGATGTCGACGCTCGACATGCGCTCCTTGATGGCGCGCTCCATGCGCAACAGGCCGATGCGGTACTGATTCTCCATCAGCTCGCCGACCGAGCGGACGCGGCGGTTGCCGAGATGGTCGATGTCGTCGATCTCGCCCTTGCCGTCACGCAGGTCGACCAGGGTCTTGATGACCGACAGGATGTCTTCCTTACGCAGCGTGCGCTGGGTGTCGGGCGCATCGAGCTCGAGGCGCATGTTCATCTTGACGCGACCGACCGCGGAGAGGTCGTAGCGCTCGGCATCGAAGAACAGCGACTGGAACATCGCCTGCGCCGAATCGAGCGTCGGCGGCTCGCCCGGACGCATCACGCGGTAGATGTCGAACAGCGCATCCTCACGCGTCATGTTCTTGTCGGCCGACAGCGTGTTGCGGATGTAGGGGCCGACATTGACGTGGTCGATGTCGAGCAGCGGCAGGTCCTTGTAGCCCTGCTCGTTCAGCACCTTGAACAGCTTGTCGGTGATCTCCTCGCCGGCCTCGGCGTAGATCTCACCCGTCTTCGGATTGACGAGATCCTCGGCGATGTAGTTGCCGAGCAGCTCCTCGTCCGACATGCGCAGCGCCTTCAGCCCCTTCTCCTGGAGCTGGCGGGCGGCGCGCACGGTGAGCTTCTTGCCGGCCTCGAGCACGACCTTGCCGGTGTCGGCGTCGATCAGGTCGTTCACGGTCGAATAGCCGCGGAACCGGTTGGCGTCGAACGGAACGCGCCAGCCTTCCTTGATGCGCTTGTAGATCAGCTTCTTGTAGAAGGTCGACAGGATCTGCTCGCCGTCGAGGCCGAGCGCGAACATCAGCGACGTCACCGGCAGCTTGCGGCGACGGTCGATGCGCGCGAACACGATGTCCTTGGCGTCGAACTCGATGTCGAGCCAGGAGCCGCGATACGGAATGACGCGGGCAGCGAACAGCAGCTTGCCCGACGAGTGGGTCTTGCCCTTGTCGTGGTCGAAGAACACGCCTGGCGAACGGTGCATCTGCGAGACGATGACGCGCTCGGTGCCGTTCACGATGAAGGTTCCGTTCATGGTCATGAGCGGAATGTCGCCCATGTACACGTCCTGCTCCTTGATGTCCTTCACCGACTTCGCACCGGTTTCCTCGTCGATATCGAACACGATGAGGCGCAAGGTCACCTTGAGCGGCGCAGCGAAGGTCATGCCGCGCTGGCGGCACTCGTCGACGTCGTATTTCGGCGGCTCGAACTCGTAGCGGACGAATTCCAGCATCGAGGTGCCCGAGAAATCGGAGATCGGGAACACCGAGCGGAACACCGCCTGCAGGCCCTCATCCGCTCGCCCACCCGTGGGCTCGTCCACCATCAGGAACTGGTCGTAGGACGCCTTCTGAACCTCGATGAGGTTCGGCATCTCGGCGACTTCCTTGATGTGTCCAAAGAACTTGCGAACGCGTTTGCGACCGGTGAATGTCTGCTGCGCCATCGTGGCCTCTCATTTCGTCGCCCGGAGGGGCGAACCTTCCGAAACAGCGGCTGCCACCGCCCCTTCGGGTTGAATTTCGATCCATTTCGAGGATCTGAGGCTCAAAGCCGGAACGGAAACGTCCCAGCTCTGTTCTTCAGACCAGCAAAACGCAAAACGACGCGCGAGGCGCGAGGGCGCACCCGCTCGTCACAACCATCTCGTCACGGACTGCAAAAGCCCGAAATTGCCTATCTCCCAACGGTCTAAGGGCGGAGACGCCACTCCACCGATAACCGGCTTTTCGTGCTGCCGACCCAATATGGGCCGACGATAGCCGAGATTCGAGGGGGAAGCCCCTAAATCTCCACACTTTTCCGTGTTCGGCCCGCAACGGGCGATCCTGTTGCACGCCTTTTGCAGTATCCCGGCCCGACCCGACACCTCTGCAAAACTCTTTCGTCTCGATGATGACCGGGCGATGTTACCGCCCGGTCACCATAATCTCTCGAAACCTTCGGACCTGCCTTAGGCCGCCGGAAGGCTCCGCTTGCAATCTTGCGATTACTTGAGGTCGATCTTGGCGCCAGCCTTCTCGAGCTGAGCCTTGATCTTCTCGGCCTCTTCCTTGTTGACGCCTTCCTTGACCGGCTTCGGGGCACCCTCGACCAGGTCCTTGGCTTCCTTCAGGCCCAGGCCGGTGATGGCGCGGACTTCCTTGATGACCTCGATCTTCTTGTCGCCGGCCGAAGCCAGGACAACCGTGAACTCGGTCTTATCTTCCGCCGGAGCGGCAGCGGCAGCGGCCGGGCCAGCAACCGCGACGGCGGCAGCGGCGGACACGCCCCACTTATCTTCCAGGAGCTTGGCGAGCTCGGCGGCCTCGAGAACGGTGAGCGAGGACAGGTCGTCGACGATTTTCTGCAAGTCAGCCATTGATCTACTTCCTTAAGATGGTTCGGTTCGAAACCAGGTTTTGAGTGTTTGCGAAGGGCGTCAGGCCGCTTCGCCCTTTGAGGCATGAGCCTGAATGACGCGCGCGACCTTGGCCGCGGGTGCGTTGGCGAGCTGGGCGAGCTTGGTCGCCGGAGCCTGGATCAGGCCGACGAGCTTGCCGCGCAGTTCGTCCAGCGACGGCAGCGAGGCGAGAGCCTTGACGCTGTCGACATTCAGGACGGTTTTACCCATGGAGCCACCGAGGATGACGAACTTTTCGTTCGCCTTGGCGAATTCCATGGCAACCTTGGGCGCCGCGACAGGATCGTTCGAAGTTGCGATCACGGTCGGCCCCTTCAACAGGGGACCGATGCCGACGACGTCCGTGCCTTCAAGAGCAATTTTGGCGAGACGGTTCTTCGAGACCTTCACCGACGCGCCCGCCTGCTTCATCTGCATGCGCAGCTTCTGCATCTGGGCTACGGTGAGGCCGGAATAGTGAGCGACGACCGCGACGCCCGTGGTCTTGAAGACCTCGTGCAGTTCCTCGACCGCCTCTTTCTTTGCCGCTCGTTCCACAGCAAGCTCTCTCCGGTTGGCGGCCTTCGCCCGAAAGCGGGACCGCCGGGTTGCACCCGCCGCCCCACCAAACCTGACCTCCGGACGGAAGAACCCGAGGACACGCAAGGCAAAACGGCGATGAATAGCCTGCCCTTCCGCAAGGCTTTATCGGCCCACGGAGTGTCGAGGTTCGAACCAAACCTGCATGCCACCACGACAGAAGCAGTGGACATGCCGAAATCCGGTCTTCACCCGTCTATGCAGGCTGGACGATTAAGCCATTGAGGAAATTGAATTCCGCGCCGGCGCCTGCAGTCTCGGACAGGATCGGGGTGATCGGCGGACCGACCTCCCCTGCGGCATTCGAGAGCAGAAAGATCCTTCTTCCTTCCGGGTCATCCAAACGGATATCCTCAAAAGGAATGCTGATCCTCTAGGCTTTCGGAATGCGCGCACGAGCGCGCCAGCAAATGCCAGCCCGCCCGGAAGCCGGTTCTTTAACGGGTCCACGGCGACTTGCCAAGACCCCCAAGAGCAAAAATCGCACCAGTTGGGCAGTTCGCGAGGCCCCCACGGAGCATCCGCCAGCGCCTGACAGGCGAAGGCGAGAGCAGCATGCGGGTTCCCACGCTCGGTCTCTCGCCCGTCATTGCGAGCGAAGCAATCCAGGGTCGAGAAGGAAGTCTGGATTGCTTCGTCGCAATGACGGCGCTCATGACGGCCGAGGTCTCACACCGGATAAGTGTAGGCCGTTGCGGCGGTCACACCGGGTCTTCACGGGCGCTTTGGCTTCGGCCGTCATCTGTGCGGCCGTGTTCGCATCCAGCCTCGGCCTGGCCGGCCAGGCAGAGGTCGATGCCACCTACAAGGACATCAAGCAGACGCTCGGCAAGGTGCCAGGCTTTCTCCACCAGGTTTCGAAAGCCGCGCTGCCGGGCGCCTGGGCCGAGGTGAAGGCGCTGCAGTTTTCGAACGAAACCGCCCTGCCGCCGAAGGTGAAGGCTCTGATCTCACTCGCCGTCTCCGCCCAAATCCCCTGTCGGTACTGCATCTGGGAAGACACCGAGAACGCCAAGCGGGCAGGTGCAACGAAGGACGAAATCGAGGAAGCCGTCGCGATCGCCGCGGTGGCCCGGCACTGGAGCACGATCTTCAACGGCATGCAGGTCGATTTTGAGACCTTCAAGAAGGAGCTTGGCGGCGACGCGCAAGCGACTCCGCCTGCCAAATAAGGCGAACACCATCGGCAATGTGCCAAAATCGGGATGCCGGACGGAAAACGCTGCCGTCGGCATCCCATGGCGTGACTTAGAAACCCACGATTGGAAGGAGGCAAGGATGCCCATCGTTTTCGGAGAAGCTGTCAGCACGGTGAAGGATATCGTGTCCGTGATGAAGAAGCATGGCGATGCGGTGCGCGGGACCTACCGTGCCCGCTACCGCTTCGATCCGCAGTCAAGCGATCCCTACACAACACCGCTTCTGGAGCGGCCGGCGAGCCTGAAGGACAATGCCCCGTCTGTCGTCTATCCTTGGGAACAGATCTTCGCCGCTGCAGCCGTCTGTGCCGGCTCGGACTATCCGATGCTGGCGGCGCATGCCGGCATCGATCTCCGTTCGGTCGAGTTCGTCGCGGAAGGCGTGTTCGATCCGCGTGGTGAATTCGATGGCCTCGAAGGGCTCGATGCGCCCGTCGAGGCCCGGCATTGCTACCTATCCCTCCACCTCCGCGCCACCTTGAGTTCCTCCGCACCGCGTGCCGAACTCGAGAAGATCCATGAGCGCGCCATTTCCCACAACATGGTGCTCGGCGCACTGAGGGGAATCCCCATGACCAGCGAGCTTGTGGTTCGGCAGGCATAGAGGTCAGATCGTCGCGTCCATGCCTGATGACTCGCGCCCACAGTCAAGCATCAAGGCTCTGATGGCCCACCATATCGCATCGTCCAGATCGGCACCTGACCGGGCCCATACTCATTTCCGATCCACAGTGTGCCGCAGATCTGCAGATAGGCGTAAGGCGTGCCATCGAACATCACCCACGCTCGCAATGACGAGGAGGGAGTTCGTCACGTCACGAGCATGGCAACGTTCGCGCGATCTGTCGGGTGCCGTGGCACCCGACGGGGCCGTGCCGCCTACCCCTTCGGGCAGGCCCCACCGGCATCGGCCCAGGCCTTGATCAGCTCGCCGAACTGCTTCTGGCTGCCCGGCGCCGGCGTCCGCCCTGCTCCCGGATTCCAGCCCCAGCCGACCAGTTCGTCCTCAGCCATATGATGAATCAGCTGGGCCATGGTCTTGCCGCCGTTGAGCTTCGGGTCCTTGATCTGGGTGCAGATCTGGCCGAGTGATCGGCCCTGCCAGGCCATCTCGATCGGCGCCAGCTGCCACTTCGGATTGCCGGGCACGCGCGCCGGGTCGAAATTGGCTTCGTGGTGACAGGTCGTGCAGGCGAGCCCGCCGGGCGCGCCCATGCCGGCCTCGCCGCGGACCACCAGCGGCTGGTGCGGAATCATCTTGTCGGTCTGGGTCGGACGATCGCCGGCCGGATGGCAGTTCATGCAGCGCGGCGACTGCAGCACCTTGCCGGCCTCCTCGAACAGCGCCACCGCGCGCTCCTCCCTGTTCTTGATCTTCGCGAAGTCTGCTGCCGGCTTCAGGCCATTGGCCATGCGGGTCGCCTCGGGCGCGGCATAGGCGCGCTGAAGCCCCGGATAGGCCGCGACGGCAACCGCAGCCAGGCAGCCGGCGAGCAACGCCATCGCCCCCATTCTAACCAGTCTCATGCAGTGTCTCCCGGCCGGATCGGCAATTGCGTGGGGCGCGGCAGGCCGAGCTTCGCCATGGCGTTGGCGACGGCCGGTCCGAGCGGCGGGACGCCGGGCTCGCCTACCCCCGATGGCTTCTCTGTCGACGGCACGATCGCGACCTCGATCTCGGGCATCTCGTGGATGCGCAGCGAGCGGTAGGTATCGAAATTGCCCGACACCGGACGTCCCTCGTCGAGCGGCTGCTGCGCATAGAGGATGTGGCCCAGCGCAAAGCCGATGCCGCCCTCCATCTGGGCGCGGATGATGTCGGGATTGACCGCGACGCCGCAGTCGACAGCGCACCAGACCTTGTGCACGACCGGTCCGTCGGCGCCCATCGACAGCTCGACCACCTGGGCGACGTAGGTGTTGAAGCTCTCGACCACGGCAACGCCGCGGGCGCGGCCCGCCTCGAGCTTGGCGCCCTTCCAGTCCGCGAGCTCGGCGACCGCCTTGAGCACGCCGGCGTGACGCGGCTTGTCGGCCATCATCGCCAGTCGCCCCTCCACCGGATCCTGGCCGGCGGCTTCGAGCAGCTGATCGACGAACGCCTCGACAGCGTAGCCGGTGTGGGTGTGGCCGACCGAGCGCCACCACAGCACGGGCACGCCGACATCGACCTGGTGCAGGTCGCAGCGGAAGTTCGGCACCTGGTACGGGATCTCGTTCGAGCCCTCATAGGCGGTCGCATCGAGACCATTCTTCATGGTCATCGCCTCGAACGGCGAGCCCTTCATGATCGACTGGCCGACGATCGTATCCGACCACGCCACGATCTTGCCGTCGCGAACGACGCCACGCATGCGGTGCAGGCTGAACGGCCGGTAGTAGCCGCCGCGCATGTCGTCCTCGCGGGTCCACACCAGCTTGACCGGACGTCCCGGCCCGATCGCCTTGGCGACCTGCGCCAGCTCCATGGCGACATGAGTCGACTGCTGCGCGCGCCGGCCGAAGCTGCCGCCGGCGAGAATCGTCTTGAGATCGACCTTGGCGATGTCGAGCCCCAGCACCTGCGCGATCACGGCGTGATCAGGCGTCGGAAACTGGCTGCCGTAGCGCGCCGACGCCGTGTCGCCCTTCCAATGCAGGAAGGCGTTGATCGGCTCCATCGGCGCATGCGCCAGATAGGGGAAGACGAACTCGGTCTCGATCAGCTTGCCGCCCTTGGCGATCTCGGCGTCGACGTCGCCCTCCTGCTTGACCAGCGCACCCTGCTTCTTCGCACGCGCGCGAAACTCCTCCAGCAATTGCGCCGTGCCGCGCGTCTCCGCCTTGCTGTCGTCCCAGGTGATCTTGAGCAGGTCGCGTGCCGTCTTGGCCGGCCAAAAGCCCTCCGCATAGACGGCGACGCCATTCGGCACCTCCTTGACGTCGACGACGCCAGGCACGGCCTTCGCTGCTGATGCGTCGAAGGAGGCCACCTTGCCGCCGAACCGCGGCGAGCGCGCCACCAGCACGGTCAAGGTCCCCGGATCCTTGATGTCGAGCGTGTACTCGGCCGAGCCGTTCGACTTCGCCACGCTGTCGAGCCGGGTCACGGCGCCTTCCTTGCCGATCAGCTTGAAGGCGGAGGGATCCTTGAGCTGCGGGTTCGCCGGCACCGGCTGTTGCATCGCCTTCGCGGCCAGCGCGCCGAAACCGCTCTGCTTGCCGGAGGGATGTCTAACGATACCTTTATCGACCGTGATCTCCTCGGCCGGCACCTTCCATTCGTCGGCAGCCGCAGCCACCAGCATCGCGCGCGCGGCGGCGCCGACCTTGCGCATCTGCTCGTAGGAATTGGCGATCGCGCTCGAGCCACCAGTGCCCTGCACCCCGAACAAGAGATTCTTGTAGAGCACCGGATTTGAGGGCGCATGATCGGCGCGCATCTGCGACCAATCGGCATCGAGCTCCTCAGCCACCAGGGTGGCCATGCCGGTGAACGGGCCCTGTCCGAACTCGATGTGCTTGCAGAGAACGGTGACGGTGTCGTCCTGGCCGATCACCAGAAACGTGTTCGGCGCGATGTTGACGGATTTTGCCGCAGCAGCGTCCTGCGCGTAGGCGACGCCGTTGCGCGCGACATAGGTGGCGAGCACGAACCCAGCGCCGGCTTTCAACAGCGAGCGGCGCGACAAGGTCGCAGCGGCTTCAGATTTCACATGAAGGTTCATGATCAGCCCTCCAGAGTCTTGGCGGCCGAATGAATTGCGGCGCGGATGCGGACATAGCTGGCGCAGCGGCAGATGTTGCCGTTCATTGCGAGATCGATGTCCTGGTCGCTGGGCTTCGGGGTCAGGCTGAGCAGCGCGGCGGCGCTCATCACCTGGCCTGACTGGCAGTAGCCACATTGTGGCACATCATGCGCGGCCCATGCCTTCTGGACGGCAACCGCCTCTTTGCTGGAGAGTCCCTCGATCGTCGTCACCTCGCTCTTCCCGACTGCCGACACCGGCAACGAGCACGAGCGCACGGTCTGGCCGTCGATATAGACTGTGCAGGCCCCGCATTGCGCAACGCCGCAGCCATATTTGGTGCCGGTCAGCCCAACATTGTCACGAATGGCCCAGAGCAAGGGAGTGCCGGGGTCGACATCAACCTGATGCTCCCGCCCATTGATCTTCAAAGTGAACGCCGCCATGGCCCCTCGCTCTATCTGTCGTCCTAACAGCAAGAGTTAGAAGCATTCGAGAATGGTTCGCAATTCACAGAGATGTGCAGTGCGTCAAAATATTTCTGCGCGGGGCGGAACGTTTTGGACGTAGCCCGCATCAGCGTCAGCCACAGCCCGCAAAGGCGAAAGCGACATGGGGGATGGTCCGTCCCGGGTCGTTCCGCTCGCCCGGGTTACGAGCTACTTGACTTGATAAGGCATCATCTCGCCGCCGAAGAACGCTGTGAGATTCGCCACCACGCAGGCCTGCATCGCGACGTGCGACTCCCTGGTGTTGCCGCCGATATGCGGCGTCACCACCACGTTGGGCAGGGAGGTCAGCTCATCCGGCGCATGCGGCTCCGTCTCGAACACGTCGAGACCGGCACCGGCAACGGTACCCTCCTTGAGCGCCGCCACCAGCGCCCGCTCGTCGATGACCGAGCCGCGCGAGATGTTGACGATGTGGCCGTCGGTGCCGAGCTTCTTGAGGAGGTCGGCGTTGACGACGTGGGTGGTCTCGGCGCTGGCACGGACGGCGATCATCAGCACGGTGCACCATTCGGCGAGCGCATCGAGGCTCGGGAAATATTGATACGGCAGATCGTCATAGCGGGTGCGGTTGAAATAGCCGACCTCAGTCTCGAAGGCGGCTACGCGGCTCGCGATCTTGCGGCCGATCTCGCCCGTGCCGAAGACGCCGATCTTGCAGCCGGCGAGACTGGGCGGCGGCTTCATCAGCGGCGATGGTTTTGCGGACGCCCAGCCCCCGTCGCGGACGTAGGCGTCTGCCACCGTCAGCCGCCGCGTGGTCGCCAGCATCAACATCACAGCGACGTCTGCGACCGCCGCGGCATTGGCGCCCGGGCTGTGGCCGACGGCGATGTTACGGGCCGCGGCCGCCTTCAGGTCGACGCCGTCGTAACCGGTGCCATAGCAGACGATGGCCCCGAGCGCCGGCAGCCTGTCCATGTCGGCAGCCCCCAGCGGCGTGCCGCCGGCCGTGATCAGCGCCCGGATCCGCGCGACCTCGTCCGCCGGAAACACCTCGTGCGCCGGCTTGCCGCCGCTGTCGAGCAGATCGAACCGATCGGCAAAGCGCTGGGTCAAGGATTTCGGCAGGCGGGAATAGATCAGGACCTTGTCGGGCATGTCGGCCGGTACTCCAAAATGCGAAGGGCGGGATCGATGAACGATCCCGCCCTCCCCAATCTAACCTATGCTTGGCCGCTCAGGCGAGCACGGTGCCCGGCTCGACCTTGACGCCCGGACCCATCGTCGAGGAGACGGCGACGCGCTGGACGTAGGTGCCCTTGGCGCCCGCCGGCTTGGCCTTCACCACCGCATCCGCCAGCGCCTTGATGTTCTCGACCAGCTTGTCCTCGGCGAACGAGGCCTTGCCGACGCCGGCCTGGATGATGCCAGCCTTCTCGACGCGGAACTCGACCGAACCGCCCTTGGCGCCCTTGACGGCACCGGCGACGTCCATGGTCACGGTGCCGATCTTCGGGTTCGGCATCATGCCGCGCGGACCGAGCACCTTACCGAGACGGCCGACCAGTGGCATCATGTCGGGGGTGGCGATACAGCGGTCGAAGTCGATGTTGCCGTTCTGCACCTTCTCGACAAGGTCCTCCGCACCGACGACGTCGGCACCGGCGGCCTTGGCTTCCTCGGCCTTGGCGCCGCGGGCGAACACGCCGACGCGCAGCGTGCGGCCGGTGCCGTTCGGCAGCATGACGACGCCGCGGACCATCTGGTCGGCGTGGCGCGGATCGACGCCGAGGTTGATCGAGACCTCGATGGTCTCGTCGAACTTCGAGACGGCCCGCTCCTTGATCATCTTGATCGCGTCAGCAAGCGGGTAGAGCTTGGTGCGATCGATGCCCTCGCGGGCCTTCTTCAAACGCTTTCCGAGTGCCATGGCGCCTTACCCCGCAACTTCCAGACCCATCGAGCGGGCAGAGCCCTCGACCATCTTCATGGCCGACTCGATCGAGTCGCAATTCAGGTCCTTCATCTTCTTCTCGGCGATCTCGCGCACCTGCGCCTTGGTCACCTTGCCGGCCTTGTCGCGGCCCGGCGCCTTCGAGCCGGACTGGATCTTGGCAGCCTGCTTGAGGAAGTAGGACATCGGCGGGGTCTTCATCTCGAAGGTGAAGGACCGGTCCGCATAAATGGTGATGACCACCGGGATCGGGGTGTTCTTCTCTTCCTTCTGGGTCTGCGCGTTGAACGCCTTGCAGAACTCCATGATGTTGAGACCGCGCTGACCCAGCGCGGGGCCGATCGGCGGCGACGGGTTGGCCGCGCCGGCCGGGACCTGAAGCTTCAGGTAACCGGTTACTTTCTTTGCCATTATGACTCTCCAATGCGTTCGCGATTCTGCCTGATGCGAACGCAACGCCTTCGGGCGACAAAACCCTCAGGCGAGGTTTGGGACCGTGGTCCGGCGCGCTTGATCCGGCTGGCAAAGCCGGTCACGCCTCCCACGAACGAAATCGCCCCCCGGTTGGGGAGCGAAGGGCGCCCGATACACGAGATCGGACGAAAAGGAAAGCCCGGGACGCCTAGAGACCCGGCAGCCCGGCCCTTAACCGACGATCTTCTCGACCTGGTTGAATTCCAGTTCGACCGGGGTGGCGCGGCCGAAGATCGACACCGCGACCTTGACCCGCGAGCGCGCCTCGTCGATTTCCTCGACCACGCCAGAGAACGAGGCGAACGGGCCGTCGGCGACGCGGACGTTCTCGCCGATCTCGAACGACACCGAGGATTTCGGCCGCTCCACGCCTTCCTGCATCTGGTTCAGGATGCGCATCGCCTCGCCTTCGGAGATCGGCATCGGCTTGTTCTCGGCGCCGAGGAAGCCGGTCACCTTGGGCGTATTCTTGATCAGGTGGAACGCCTCGTCGGTCAGCTTCATCTTCACCAGCACGTAGCCGGGGAAGAACTTGCGCTCGGCGTCGATCTTGCGGCCGCGGCGCACCTCGGTGACCTTCTCGATCGGCACCAGCACCTGCTCGAACAGGTCCTCGAGATTGCGCTGCTTGGCCTGCTCGCGGATCGACTCCGCGACCTTCTTCTCGAAGTTCGAATAGGCGTGGACGATGTACCAGCGCTTGTCGGAGCTTTGCGTTGCGGTTGCCATCAGTGAATGCCCAGCACGAGGGTGATGAGATAACGGATGATCTGATCGGCGGCGAAGAAGAACACCGAGGCCAGCGCCACCATCACGAACACCATGATCGTGGTGATGGTGACCTCGCGACGGCTCGGCCACGAGACCTTGGCGGTCTCCGAGCGCACTTCCTGCAGGAATTTGAACGGGCTGGTAGCCATCGTCAGGGGTCCGCGTCCGTCATCGGACGATTGAAGAGTTGACTGGGAAAACCGAACAGCCGTCCTTGGCCCACCCTCTTGTCGGAGAGATGAGCCGAATCCACGGGCTCGCTTGTTCGGGGAGTGAAAAGCCGCGCCGGATATCCGCTTTTATCGCGGGCCGGCTGCAGGTTGTCGAGATATCTACTGTCGGGCCGGCCAAAGGTCAAGATATGGGCATGCCGGGCGTCGGCGGCCATTCCCGCGTCAGGCCCCCGCCTGGTCCGCCACAACGCGGTTTTTCGTGCAACGGCAGGCCATTTCCGCACCACGGCAGGTTGAGCAGTTGCCGCGACGAAATGCCCGTGGTGGAGCAGCTCATGCTCTTGCCGGGCCTGCGCCACCCGCTCATTCTCGTCCGCACAAGAACAATCCGGAGGAAACCCATGACCTTTGCCCGGCGCAAGGGACGGACGCGCCTTGCCGCCGTCAGCCTTGCTGCTCTCGGTCTTGCCGCTCTCGCCCTCACCGCCGTCCCTGCCTGTGCCCAGGCCCCGCTCAAGATCGGCGTGCTCAGCGACTTCTCGTCGGTCTATTCGGACATCGGCGGCCAGGGCAATCTCGAGGCCACCAAGCTCGCGGTCGAGGAGTTCGGCGGCAGCATGTTCGGCAAGCCGATCGAGGTGATCAGCGCCGATCCGCAGAACAAGGCCGACATCGCCGCCGCGATCGCGCGCAAATGGTACGAGAACGAGGCCGTCGACATGGTCATCGACATGCCGACGTCGGCGACCGCGCTCGCCGGCATGGAGATGTCGAAGCAGTTCGAGAAGCTGATGATCGTGACGGATGCCGCGAGCTCCGACATCACCGGCAAGTCCTGCTCGCCCTACACCGTGCACTGGACCTACGACACCTACGGCAACGCGCACACGGTCGGCAGCGCCATCGTCAAGAACGGCGGCAACACCTGGTTCTTCATCACCGCCGACTATCTGTTCGGCCATTCGATCGAGCGCGACACCGGCGACGTCGTGCGCGCGGCCGGCGGCACGGTGGTCGGCAGCGCCCGCCATCCCCTCAACAACCAGGATTTCTCGTCCTTCCTGCTTCAGGCGCAGGCCTCCAAGGCCAAGATCATCGGCATGGCCAATGGCGGTGGCGACACCATCAACACCATCAAGCAGGCCGCCGAGTTCGGCATCGTCGCCGGCGGCCAGAACCTCGCCGGCATCGTGATGTTCATCTCCGACATCCACAGCCTCGGCCTGAAGCTCGCCCAGGGCCTGATCATCACCGAGGCGTATTACTGGGATCTCAACGACCGCACCCGGGCGTTCGGCAAGAAGTTCTTCGAGCGCATGAAGCGGATGCCGACCATGAACCAGGCGGCGACCTACAGCGCGACCCTGCACTATCTCAACGCGGTCAAGGCAGCAGGCAGTCGCGACACCAAGCCGGTGCTCGCCAAGATGCGCGAGACCCCGGTGCGCGACGCCTTCACCGACAACGGCGTCGTCCGCGAGGACGGCCGCATGGTGCACTCGATGTTCCTGTTCGAGGTGAAGAAGCCCGAGGAGTCGAAGGGCCCGTGGGACTATTACAAGGTGCTGGCCGAGGTGCCCGGCGACCAGGTGTTCCGGCCGATGAAGGACGGCAACTGTCCTTATGTGAAGCAATAAGGGGTTGCTGAAATGCATTCGGGGCTCGCGCGTTGCGGGCCCCGGCCTAACCTGTCTCGTCGATTTTTGGCTTAAGTGCTTGATCTCGCTGGCAGGAGTGGAGAGGCTCGAACTCCCAACCCCCGGTTTTGGAGACCGGTGCTCTACCAATTGAGCTACACTCCTAGCGAGCCGGGACAGTGTCGCCGGTTCGCGCGCTTTGAAGCATAGACCTCCCCCCGAATGCAAGGGTGCAATGGAGCAAATCGACTGGTCAGACCACAACTTCCGCGCCAGACTTGATGCAAACCGACAACAGGACTTCATCAGGGAGAGCCCATGACCCCGCCGACTGCCGCATCCAGCGCCCCCCTTTCCGCGCTCCGCTCGCTGACGCCGCCGCTGCCGGATGACCGCCCCGAGGCGCTGGGCCTGTCCCAGGCGCGGCTGCAGCGAGCTTCGGATGCGTTCAAGCGCGAGGCCGACAAGGGAACCATCCCCGGCGCCACCCTGCTGGTCGGCCGCCGCGGCCGGATCGGCTGGTTCGACGCCATCGGCCGGCAAGCGCCCGACGCCGACACGCCGATGCGGCCGGATTCGATCTTCCGCATCTTCTCGATGACCAAGCCGATCGTCTCGCTCGGGATCATGATGCTGGTCGAGGACGGCGAGCTGCTGCTGTCCGACCCGGTCGCCAAGTTCATCCCGGAATTCGGCGAGCAGAAAGTGGGCGTCGAGACCGGCGGCAAGCTGGAGCTGGTGCCGATCGCCCAGCCGATGACGGTCCAGGACCTGCTGCGCCACACCTCGGGCCTGGCGTATGAGCACACCGGCACCGGGCCGGTGCACCAGCTCTACCAGCAGTCGCGGGTGCGCAGCCGCAAGATCACCAATGCCGAGCACACGGCCATCGTCGCCGGCCTGCCGCTGATCTGCCAGCCCGGCGCCGAGTTCAACTACAGCCGCTCGACCGACATCCTCGGACGGATCATCGAGGTCGTCGCAGGCACATCGCTCGGCGCGTTCCTGTCCGAGCGCATCCTCAAGCCGCTCGGCATGAATGAGACCGGCTTCTTCACGAGCGAGGCCAATGCGCACCGGCTCGCCGAGCCGTTCGCGAAGGACCCGTGGACCGGCGAGGCGGTCAACCTGTTCAAGATGACCGAGCAGCCGCTGATGGAATCCGGCGGCGGCGGGCTGGTGGCGACCACGATGGACTACGCCCGCTTCTGCGCGATGCTGCTCAGCCGCGGCAGCCTCGACGGCACCCGGCTGGTCGGCCGCAAGACGCTCGAGCTGATGGCCTCCGACCATCTCGGGCCGCACGTGAAGACGGTCGGCACCCTGCTGTCGCCCGGTCACGGCTTCGGCCTCGGCTTCGCCGTGCGCCGCGAGGCCGGCATCGCGCCCTTCCCCGGCTCGCCCGGCACCTTCTTCTGGAGCGGCATCGCCGGCACGTTCTTCTGGATCGATCCGAAGGAGGATCTGTTCTGCGTGTTCATGGCCCAGGCTCCCGGACAGCGCGACTATCTGCGCACGCTGGTGCGCGACGTGGTGTATGCGGCGGTGGAGTGAGGGCGCCTGCTTCCTAGCACGGATGAGCGCAGCGACATCCGGGATATCCGCTCTCGTCATGTGACCCCGCATATCGCTTCGCTCATGCGGGCAACAACGCTGTGTTCGCGGCGAATGCGGGCCTGCCCCGTTTGCCCGGATGGCGCGACAACCACTGCTGTCGTCCCGGCGAACGCCGGAACCCATACCGCGTGATTTGTCGAGGGACGTCACTGCCAGTTGCCGGCCTCATGCCGGCCGGTGGTTATGGGTCCCCGCGTTCGCGGGGACGACACCGTTGGATGAGGCCATGGCACCGGCCCCACTGACAGCTCTCCTCAACTGATCGTCGCGCCGCCGTCGATCACCATGGTCTGTCCCGTCATGAAGTTGCCGGCGGCCGAGCCCAGGAACACCGCAGCGCCGGCGATCTCGTCGGGGATGCCGATGCGGAGCAGCGGCGAGCGGGCGGTCGAGGCCTTCAGGTTCTCCGGATTGTCCCACAGCGCTTTGGCGAAATCGGTCTTGATCAGGCCGGGCGCGATGCAGTTCACGCGCACATTGTGCGGGCCGTATTCGCAGGCGAGGTTGCGCGCGAGCTGCATGTCGGCGGCCTTGGAGATCGCGTAGGCACCGAGGATGGTCGAGCCCTTCAGGCCGCCGATCGAGGAGACGATGATGATCGAGCCGTCCTTGCGCGCGATCATCTGCGGCACGACCATGCTGATCAGCCAGTTGTTGGCGACGATGTTGTTGTCGAGGATCTTGCGGAATTGATCGTCGGAGATGCCCGCGAGCGGCCCGTAATACGGGTTCGACGCCGCGTTGCAGACCAGCACGTCGATCCTGCCGTAGATGCGGTTGGCCTCGTCGACGAGGTTCTGCAGGTTCTCCTTGCTGGAGATGTTGGCGGCGACCGCGGCCGCGGTACCCGCTCCAAATCGCTCATTGAGCTCCTTGGCGACAGCATCGCAGACATCCGCCTTGCGCGAAGAGATCACCACCTTGGCGCCGTGCTCGGCCATGCGTTCGGCAATGGCGAGCCCGATGCCGCGCGTGGATCCGGTGATGACGGCGACCTTGCCGGTCATGTCGAACAGGGTCATTGGGAGTCCTCCTTGGCTTGTTGGAATGTCGTCGGCTCCGACGGCTCATTGTAAGTCCCGTAGCCCGGATGAGCGCAGCGACATCCGGGGTCTCACGTGCTGTCCCGGTGAACCCGCATGTCGCTGCGCTCATCCGGGCTACGGGATGCCTCACGCCAGCTTGCTCGTCGTCAGCTCCGGCCCGGCCGGCTGATGCATCGCCTTGTGCCTTGCATCCGCGATCCACGGCTGCTGATTGACCATTGGCAGGCGCCATGTGCTGGTCTCGCCGGCCACGATGTGGTCGAGCCGGGTCACCGAGCAATTGTCGATGTCGAAGGCCAGCCCCTTCTCGACCAGGCCGCCGAGCGCCAGGCCAACAGCCGCCTTGATGGTGCCGCCATGGCCGACGGCGATGACGTCGCGGCCGGCTTCCGAAACCGTGATGCGCGCAATCGCCGCTGTCACGCGGGTGTACAGATCCATGTAGCTCTCGCCGCCCGGCGCCGGCTCATCGATGTCGGCGAACCAGTGGCTGCCCGCCGGCCGGCTCGCCAGGAACGCGGCGCGGTTCATGCCCTGCCATTGCCCGAGATGCTGCTCGGCAAAAGCGGTCTCCCTGATCATCGCTGCGGGACGCGGGAATCCGGCGGCCCAGATCGCCTCCGCAGTCTGATGCGTGCGCATCAGACTGCTCGCATACCACACCGCGCTGCGCGGCAGGATTTTCGCGACCGCCTCGAACACCTCGCGATCGGAGGTATCGCAGGCGATGTCGGACTGGCCATAGATGTTGCCGCCGTCGCTGCGCACCGGCGCGTGACGCACCCACCACCAGCGCGTGGTGACGACAGAAGGTTTCGTTCCATCAGCCGACATCGCTCAAACCCTTCCCTCCGCTCGCCTCTCGCTGTACGTGAAGGCCTAGATCGTCTCAAGCCGCTTGGCGATCTCAGCACGTTTGAAACGGCGTTTGAATTCCGTTGCGCGGCACGCAACTGATTACAATTGAAGCAGGAGGAAACATGGGCCGCCTCGAAGGCAAATCCGTCATCATCACCGGCGCCGGCAGCGGCATCGGCCGCGCCGCATCGCTGATGTTCACCAGGGAAGGCGCGCGGCTGATCGCAGTCGATCGCAGCGAAGGCGTCAAGGAGACCGTCGAGCTCGTCAAGCAGCAGGGCGGCATCGCAGAAGCCGTGATCGCCGACGCCGGCTCCGAGGCCGACGTCAGCGGCTTCATCGATCGCGCCGTTGCGACCTATGGCAAGCTCGACGTCATCTGGGCCAATGCCGGAATCTCCGGCGGCTTGATCCCGATCGCCGAGCAGACCGTCGAGCACTGGCAGGAGATCCTGCGCATCAACCTGATCGGCCCGTTCCTCGCGGTCAAACACGCGATGCCGCAAATGGTGCGGCAGCAGCGCGGCGCCATCGTCTGCACGGCCTCCGTTGCGGGCCTGAAGTCGGGCGCCTCGGGCCATCCCTATGCCGCAAGCAAGGCCGGCGTCATCAGCCTGGTGCAGACCACCGCCTATTCGCTGTCCGGCACCGGCGTGCGCATCAATGCGGTCTGTCCCGGCCTGATCGAGACCGGCATGACCAAGCCGATCTTCGACGGCGCCAAGGAGCGCGGCACCGAAGGCAAGATCGGCCAGCTCAATCCGCTGAAGCGTGCCGGCCAGCCGCACGAGATCGCCGCCATGGGCCTGTTCCTCGCCAGCGACGAGGCGTCTTACGTCAACGGCCAGGCTTTCCCGGTCGACGGTGGCCTCACGGCATCGATGCCATACGCGGGAAAACCGACTTAGCCGGGTTGCCGCGCCAAACACCGGTGTCCTCCCGCAGAACGCCGGGACCCATATCCCCTGGCCGGAATGAAGCCCGCAACTGACAGCGACGTCCCTCGCCAGATCACGCGGTATGGGTCCCGGCGTCCGCCGGGATGACAGCTGTTGTTGCCGCGCCACTGCGGCCCGTTCAGCACAGCTGCGCGCAACACACTCCGCTGTCGTTCCCGCGAACGCGGGAACCCATACCGCGGAATCGCGCGAGCAACGTGGCTGCCGGCTGTCCGTCAGGCGACGTTCCTTTCTGCAGCCGTCATTGCGAGCGCAGCGACGGAGTTCAATCATGATGACCGCGTGCAATCATGCAAAATTCTTCCCGCGACGCCTTCGCGCCCGAGTGATCCCGAATTTCACCGCCCTCTCGCATCGAGGGCGCAGGGAAGGCCAGGCGTCGGCTGACGCCTGCGGCCCGCCTGCGAAAAAAATGCAGGCGGCAGGTACCACAGGTGCAGCCGAGAACGCCCGGCCTTCCCTGCGCGACGGTCTTAACGCTTACTTCGTGCTCTCCCCGGGGACCGGCTTGATTGCCCCCGTGATCGACGCAACTCGCGAGCGCTGGCGTCAACTTGACCTCGGCACCGGGGTATCAGGACCACGCGACCTCACGTCCGCACACTGCCGTTCGTCCGCACACCAGATAAGCATGCCGCGGCAATCCGCGGCCATCGCCTCCCCGCCTCGCCTGTCGTGACGATCGCGCGCAACGCCCCTCCGGTGAGGCGGGATGGGATAAGCAAATCACAAATTCCGAAAAAGCGAAAGAAGAATCTTTCGCCTTCGCCGCTGGACGGGACAATCGCCTTGATCGCGCTCGCAAACTCTTTTTGTCGGCGCCAAGACCATCCGCTGGTGACGATTGCCAAGACCCTGGCGGGCCGCAACAGCCACATCAAGGTGTCCTACGGCACCGAGGCCGGGCTGTTCGTCGCGATGGCCGATATTCCCTCCGTGGTGATCGGCCCCGGCGCCATCGCCCAGGCGCACAAGCCGGACGAGTTCGTGGAGGTGGCCGAGCTGGAGCAATGTGCCGACATGATCGAGAAGCTGATCGCAAGGTGCAGCGAGCCGAATGGGTTGGATAAACTGGCAAGGCACTGACCCTGATGCCAGCCGCGACCGAGCAAATACGATGAGAGCTGAGCTGAATTTCCTGTCCAGCAGCGATGCCGATCCGCTGCAGCGTTCTGCACCTGATGGCGCCTTCGGCATTTCAGTCAGCGCAATGATCGGACCGCCCGGAGAACAGCGCTACGAGTCGTTCGACTTCGTGATTTGCACGCCCGAATGGTGCGCCTCCAACATGCGCAGCCACATCGAAACCGGACAACACTATCTGTTCGTCCGACTTCGACCATGCGCGCTTGGAAGGATATGTTCAGGCCGATTGCGACAGGAGCGAAGCCGCCATCTGGCAAGCCCTCGCCGAGAAACTGGGACGACTCGGCATGTGGGAGTTCGAAGACTATACGCCTTGACGCTTTAAACCCGCATGTCCTCCCATTTCATTTTCCGGGGCGTCGGCCCTGGGCTCCATCTCATGACAGCACGCGCGGCCCGATGGATTCCCGGTTCGCGCCAAAGGGCACGCCCCCGGAATGACTGGGAGAAACGCACGCGACGCCTCCGCCCGCCCCCGTGGCCGGCCCGGCGAGCGCCGCACCCCCATTGCCTGTCGTCCTCGCATTTCAAAATATTCCATGTGGCCTGCCGGCCACAGCTGCGCGCGATGGAACCCGCTAAACTGTTCGCGCTTGCGGCGCGGATGTCGGGTTGCCGACGTTGATGCGCCCGGGCTCTCGGTCAGGCAGGTCGGTCTTGCAGGGCGACTCGTGGGCCGAAGCAGATGGGGTTGGGGGACTCTCGATGCAGGTGATCCGGGGCACAGGCCGTGCGGCTGGCGGCAGGTTTGGAATGCGCGCGCGCCGTACCGATCATGGTCGCCTGCGATGGATCGCGGCTGCCGTCCTGCTCTCTTGTGCCGCCCTGCTTCGTCCGGCGCCGGCGGCGGCGCAGTTCGTCTGCCAGAGCACCTCCGGCAGCGGCCAGGGCAGCAACGCCTTCGGCTCGACTCTGCCAAACAACGTGGCCTGCGGCATCAGCGTCGACGCCACCGGCGTGAACTCGGCCAACACCGGCCTCGGCGTCAGTGCCAACGCCAGCGGCTCGGCCTCCGCCAACGTCGCGGTCGGCGGCGGCGCATTGAGCTTCAGCGCCCCCAACGCCTCCGGCCTCAACTCGACCAATATCGCCATCGGCGGCGCCGATGCCAGCAGCGGGCTCGACTCCCGCAACATCGCGATCGGCACCAACGCCAATGCCAGCGGGTCGGTGTCCAACAATATCGCGATCGGCACCAATGCCGTTGCCAGCGGCACCGGCGTCGCCGCCACCGCGATCGGCCATGCGGCGACGGCGAGCGGCGACCGCGCCGTCACCGTCGGCGCCAACAGCAGCGTCATCGGCACCGACAGCAGCGCCTATGGCAGCGGCAACATCGTCACCGGCAACAGCAGCGGCGCCTTCGGCACCGGGCAGCACGTCAACGGCAATGGCAGCTTCGCCATCGGCGATCCCAACGTGATGAACGGCAACAACAGCTTCGTCTATGGCGACAACAACACGATCAACACGACCGCCGCCGCAGGCTTCGGCGACAACATCCAGGTGATCGGCTCCAACAACACCGTGGCGGCGACCGCGAGCGCCAACAGCGCCTCGATCCTGGGCAGCGGCAACACCGTCAATGCCGCCAACGCGATGGTGGTCGGCAATGCCAACACGGTGAGCGGCGTCGGTGCGCTGGTGATGGGCAACAACAGCACGGTCAGCGGCGCAGGCGCCGTGGCGCTCGGCTCCGGCACCGCGGTCGCGGGCACCAATGCGGTGGCGATCGGCGCGGGCACGGCGGCCGCCGGCGACAATGCGGCCGCGCTCGGCGCGGGCTCGAGCGCGAACTTCGCCAACTCCACCGCGATCGGCACCGGCGCCGCGACCACGCGCGCCAACCAGGTCGCCGTTGGGACCGCCGCCAGCACCTACACGCTCGCCGGCATCACCTCGGCCGCCAGCAGAAGCGCGCAGTCGGGATCGGTGCAGCTCGTCACCTCGGACGCCTCGGGCAATCTCGCCACCACGACGCTCGCCAGCCTCGGGCTTGCCTCGGCCGGCGACCTCGACCGCATCAACACGCGGCTGAACGATCTGTCGAGCCGCAACAACAAGGCGATGAACGGCGTCTCGATGGCGTTCGCGATGGCCGGCGTGCCGACCCTAATGCCGCAGGAACGCTTCGCCGTGACCATGAACTGGGGCAATTTCCAGAGCACCAACGGCGTTGCCGTCAACGCCGCGGCGCGGATCACCGATCGGGTGCAGCTCAATGCCGGCCTCGGCTATGGCGCCAACGAGAACCTGCTGGGCGCGCGCGTCGGCGTGCGGGTGGGCTGGTAGATCGCCTCGCGATGGTGTTGCGCAAGCTCGTTGGCAAGCCCGTCGGCAAGCTCCTGGCCGGCCTGATCCTGTGCGTTGTCGCCGCAACGGCGGCCGAGGCACAGGACCCGCGCCCCGCGGCCTCGCCGACGCCGACCCAGGCGCCGGCGCAAGCATCCTTGCCGGTCAGCCCGGAGCAGGCGCTCTATCTGATCCGCTCGACGCTGCTGTCGCTCAACGATGCCAACCGCAGTGGCAACTACTCGGTGCTGCGCGATCTCGCCGCGCCCGACTTCCAGGCCCGGAACGCCGCCGCCGATCTCGCGATCGCCTTCATCGACCTGCGCCGGCGCAACGTCGATCTCTATCCCGTGGCGTTGGCCGCGCCGCAGCTCTCCACCCCGCCCTATCTCGATCCCGGCAAGATGCTGCGCCTGACCGGCTTCTTCCCGACGCGGCCGCTGCAGATCAATTTCGACCTGACCTTCCAGAACGTCGACAATCACTGGCGCATCTTCGGCCTCTCGGTGGCGACGCCGCAGGCGCCGGAGCCCGCCCCCGGGGCGTCACCGACGCCGGCCAGGAAAGGTGCGGCAACGGGGAAGAATTGAGCGCGGCAGCTTGCCGGTCATCCCCGGTGTCACTTCCGGGATCGACCGACGAGTTGCGACGTTGAAAACGTCGATTGGACATTCGATCCCTTCACACACGTCATTCCGGGGCGAGGCGCGAGCCCGGACTCCATTTGACGGCGGAGTTCAGCGCCAGAGGGAGCCCGGGCTCGATGCTCCGCATCGCCCCGGAATGACGAGCGTGGCGCGGCATGTCTTCCGTCATCGCGAGGCGCCGGGCTCAGGGTCGCGCCATGTCGTAACGAGCGACCGTCTGGTTCAAACCACGACAGGCGTGCCTGCCACCAATTTTTGCTTCGCGTCTCGAACCGCCCTCTCTTGCGCGCCGTCGAACCTCGCAAGCGGACCATTCCGGCTTCGCCGAACCGAAGGATGGATCACATGTCGAGGATATCGAAACTGCCCGCGCTTGCCTTGATCGCTGCCATGGCGGCCGGCGCGGCTGCAACGAGCGCCAGCGCGCGCGAGGTCCAGCTGCCCCGCTGCGAGCTTGTCTCCTGGGGCGCCTGCGGCACTCCCGAAACGACGATTCAACAGGCCTCCCGGTCGCGCAGCCGCGACACCTCGCCGACCTACATGAAGCAGACCGATCCGCGCTACAGCAGCGCGATGATCACGGCTGGTGGGGGCGGTGGAGGCGGTGGCGGTGGGGGCGGCGGCCGCTGACGAATGCGGCCTCGAAGCCCGGGCGAACGCAGCGACCACGGGGTCGCTCGCTCCACGCAGCATTCCGGCGCGAGAGGCCCCCGCATGTCGCTTCCGCCGTCGCTCTCCGAGCTTCGGCGTCAGCTCATGCGGGCTGCCGAACCGCCCGCGCCTTACGCTGCGCCCGCCTTCTGCGCGTAGGCCCAGGCCTGCTTGGTCATCGGCACCATGCGCTTGACCGACTCGATCGCCTTGTCGTTGGCAGCGGTGCCGTCGCGGATGCGGCCGATGATGCCCTGCAGAATGCCGGCGAGCCGGAACAGGTTGTAGGCGAAGTACCAGTTGAGGTCCGGCAGCTCGGTGCCGGTGACGCCGCGATAGATCGCGGCCGCCTCCTCCATGGTCGGGATGTTCTTGGCCTTCAGGTCGACGCCGTCGAGGCCCGGCATGATCCACTGCATCAGCAGATAGGTGAAGTCCGCCATGGGATCGCCGAGCGTCGACAGCTCCCAGTCGAGCACCGCGATGACGCGCGGCTCGGTCGCGTGGAAGATCATGTTGTCGAGCCGGTAGTCGCCATGCACGATCGAGACGCGCTGCTGCGCCGGCAAGGTGCGCGGCAGCCATTCGATCAGCTTCTCCATTTCGGGAAGGTGCTCGGTCTCGGACGCACGATACTGCTTGGTCCAGCGGTCGACCTGACGGGCAAAATAGTTGCCGGGCTTGCCAAAATCGGCGAGGCCGATTGCGGCGGGATCGTAGGTGTGCAACTTCGCCAGCGTCTCGATCTTGCTGGTGAAGATCGCGCGGCGCTGCGGCGCGTCGACATGCGGCAGGGTCGGATCCCAGAACACCCGGCCCTCCTCCATCGACATGATGTAGAAGGCAGCTCCAATGACGCTGTCGTCGTTGCACAGCGCGTAGGCCTTGGCGACGGGAAAGCCCTGCTTGCCGAGCGCGGCGATGACGCGGAATTCGCGATCGACCGCATGCGCTGACGGCAAGAGCTTGCCGAACGGCTTGCGCCTGAGCACGTAGGAGCGCGCCGGCGTGTTGAGCCGATAGGTCGGATTGGACTGGCCGCCCTTGAACTGCTCGACGGTGAGCGGGCCGGCATAGCCCTCGACATGCTCGGCCATCCACGCCGCGAGCTTGGCTTCGTCGAAGCGGTGCCGCTCCTCGACCGGCTTGGTGCCGGAGAATTCTTCGTCCTTCTTGACGCCGTCGGCCACGACGAACTCCCTTGGGTCATATTGAACGTAGGGTGGGCAAAGCGAAGCGTGCCCACCGCTTTTCTCGGAGACTGGAATGGTGGGCACGCGCCTGCCCGCGCGCTTTCGCGCCCGGGCCGACGCTTTGCCCACCCTACAAGGTCTGCGTCAGTGCCGCGGCTCGTTGGCGTATTTCTTCATCTCGAGCCGGGCAATGGCGCGGTTGTGCACCTCGTCCGGGCCGTCGGCAAGACGGAGCGTGCGGATGTTGGCGTAGTCCTTGGCAAGACCCGCCTCGTCCGAGACGCCGGCGCCGCCGAACGCCTGGATCGCGTCGTCGATGATCTTCAGCGCCATGTTGGGCGCCGCCACTTTGATCATCGCGATCTCGCCCTGGGCGGTCTTGTTGCCGACCTTGTCCATCATGTCGGCGGCCTTGAGGCACAGCAGGCGCGTCATCTCGATGTTGGTGCGGGCCTCACCGATGCGCTGCTCCCACACCGAATGCTCGATGATCTTCTTGCCGAAGGCCTGGCGCGTCATCAGCCGGCGCACCATCTTCTCCAGCGACTCCTCGGCCTTGCCGATGGTGCGCATGCAGTGATGGATGCGGCCCGGACCGAGCCTCCCTTGCGCAATCTCGAAGCCGCGGCCCTCGCCGAGCAGGATGTTCTCTTTGGGCACCCGGACGTTCTCGAGCAGCACCTGGGCGTGGCCATGCGGCGCGTCGTCGAAGCCGAAGACCGGCAGCATCTTCTCGACCTTGATGCCGGGTGTGTCGAGCGGCACCAGGATCTGCGACTGCTGCTGATGCTTGGCGGCCGACGGATCGGTCTTGCCCATCAGGATCGCGATCTTGCAGCGGGGATCGCCGACGCCCGACGACCACCATTTGCGGCCGTTGATGACGTAATGATCGCCGTCACGCGTAATGCGGGTTTCGATGTTGGTGGCATCGGACGAGGCCACCGCGGGCTCCGTCATCAGGAAGGCCGAGCGGATCTCGCCGTCCATCAGCGGGCGCAGCCATTTGCGCTTCTGCTCCTTGGAGCCGTAGCGGATGAACACCTCCATGTTGCCGGTGTCCGGCGCCGAGCAGTTGAACACCTCCGAGGCCCAGGAGATGCGGCCCATCTCCTCGGACAGCAGCGCATATTCGAGATTGGTCAGGCCGGCGCCACGGAACTCGTCATCCTCGTGCTCCGACGGCGGCATGAACATGTTCCAGAGGCCTTCGGCTTTCGCCTTGGCCTTGAGGTCCTCCAGGATCGGGATCACCTTCCAGCGATCGCCCTCGGCGTCCTGCTGCTTGTAGATCGGCACCGCCGGGCGGACATGCTTGGTCATGAAGCTGCGCACGCGCTCCAGCCATTCCTGCTGCTTCGCCGACATCGTGAAGTCCATGGGACTCTCCTCAGGGTTTCCTCGAGATTGTTTTGACCGCAGTGTCGGCCCGCCGGATGCATCCGTGCAAGTGTGATCTCGCGCGACACGACCGCGCGAACCGTCGCTGCAGTGCCAAAATGTCGTCTCGCGGAAGCACCGCGATTGACATTCCAGCCGTCTCAAACAATAGTTTCATACAATTGTTTGAAACGCAACTCCCCACCCTGCTTCGTCGTTCGGGAGGACCAGCATGGCGACCGACCAGACCCGGACTGCGATCCTGATCGCCGCCGAGCGGCTCTATGCCGAGCGCGGCTTCTCCGACGTGACCTTGCGCGACATCGTGGCGGAGGCGAACGTCAACCTCGCCGCGGTGAACTATCATTTCGGCTCCAAGGACGAGCTGATCGCCGAACTGTTCGTGACCCGCTCGATCGCGCTCAACCGCGAGCGGCTGCGCGAATTGCGCGCAGCGGAGGATGCCGGCGGCGGCCGCGCCGACATCAGCGACATCCTGCGCGCGCTGGTCGGCCCGATCCTGCGCGGCTGCCTGGGGCCGGAGAACCAGCGCTCGGCGGTGGCGCAATTCATGATCCGCGCCTCGATCGAATCGGTGCCGCCAATCCGCCGCATCAAGAACAAGGAAATCGACCATCTGCGGAAGTTCGCCGCGGCGATGAAGCGCGCTTTGCCGGAGAGCTCCGAGGTCGACCTGTTCTGGGGCCTGCATTTTGCGCTCGCTATGGCGCATCACACCATCCGCGAGAGCGAGCGGCTGACCAAGCTCTCCGACGGCCGATGCGACCTCGACGATGTCGAGGATGTGATCGCGCGGGTGGTGCGCGGCGCCGTGCTCGGCTTGACGACGCGCGTACCGGCGGCAAAGTCACAGGCCAAGGTCGCAGCGCGCGAGGCGCGCTAGACCTCGTGCTCCGCTGGATGAGAAGGAAGCTCGCCTGATGACGCAGCGCCTGCGATTGATCATGGCCGTCGCCGCCACGGCGCTCGCGATGGTGACCGCCAGCGAGCCGGTGCTGGCCCGCGGCGCCGCCGCCAGCATCATGAACTCGCCGGGCTATCAGCGCCGCCTGCAGGAATCACGGCAGCAGCTGGGCGCGCCGCCGCGGGCCCCGTTGTTCGAAGCGCCGCACTCCTATTCCCCGTGGAAGGCGAAGCGGCACCGGCATCACCGCCACGCCCACTGATCGTACGCTACACCACGTCCTCTGCTTCAAACTGCAGCCCGGATGAGCGCAGCGACATCCGGGGTCCTCACCGGCGGTAGTGACGATCCCGCATGTCGCTTTCGTTCATGCGGGCTACGCGGCTACACCACGCCCTGCTGCTTCAACGCTGCGATTTTCGCATCGTCATAGCCGAGTTGCGCCAGCACGTCCCGGGTGTGCTCACCGAGCAGCGGCGGCGCGCGGTACTCCGTGATCGGCGTGCCCGAGAAGGTGAGCGCATTGCGGATCAAGGACAACTGCGGCTCGAACGGGTGCTCGACCTTCACCTGCATGCCGCGCGAGCGGACATGCGGATCGGCGAACACGTGCGCAAAATCGTTCACGGGTCCGCAAGGCACGCCCGCTTTTTCGAGCTCTTCCAGCCAATGCGCCACCGAGTTCTTCAGGAACAGGCCGGCAAAGATCGCCATGATCTCCTTGCCGTTGACGACGCGGTCGTTGTTCTTGACGAATTTCGGATCGGTGGCGAGCTCGGGCGCCCCTAACACGGCGCAGGTGCGCGCGAATTGCGCATCGTTGCCGACCACCAGCATCAATTCGCCGTCGGTGCAGCGGAACACGCCGGCCGGCATGCCGCCATTGCCCCAGGTGCCGCGGCGCGGCGGCGACTTGCCGTTGACCAGGAAGATCTGGGCGTAGTGCGACAGCGAGGCGATCACGGTGTCGAACAGGCAGACGTCGACGTGCTGGCCACCGCCACCATTGACGTCGCGGTGATACAGCGCCGAGAGGATGCCGATCGAGGTATTCATGCCGGTCATGTAATCGACGATCGACGGCCCGACCTTCATCGGCCCCGCCCCCGGTTCGCCGTCCATGTGGCCGGTGACACTCATCAGCCCGCCCATGGCCTGGAAGATCGCGTCATAGCCGGCGCGCGGGGCATACGGCCCGGTCTGGCCGAAGCCGGTGACCGAACAATAGATCACGTCCGGGTTGACCGCGCGGATCGCCTCATAGTCGAGGCCATAGCGCTTGAGATCGCCGACCTTGTAGTTCTCCATGAAGACGTCGCAATCCTTGGCGAGCGCGCGGATGATCTCCTGCCCCTCCGGGCTCGCGATATTGACGGTCACCGACTTCTTGTTGCGGTTGGCGCAGATGTAAAACGAGTTGTTATTGTTGGCCTTGCCCTCGGGGTCCTTGAGGTAGGGCGGGCCGAAGGCGCGGGCGTCGTCTCCCGTGCCGGGCCGCTCGATCTTGATCACCTCGGCGCCGAGATCGGCCAGCATCTGCGCGGACAAGGGTCCGGCGAGCACGCGCGTCAGATCGAGAATCTTGATGCCAGAAAGCGGCAGGGCCGACATGGAGTTCCTCCGGGAGCCTTATTCCTTGTGGCGGATTTGCTCTGCGAGGCACCGCCTGTCACCCGCGGATACACCATTTCGTGCCCCGGAGCACTGCGCTGGCGGCATGCGGCCTTGCCCGGCACAGGATGTCACCCGGATTCGCGACGCTCACCGAACCGGTAGCACCCATTGGGAATGCGCCCGCAATCACCGGGGCACGCGCCGACTTTCTTGCTTCGTTTTGTGTGCGACGGGAGTCCAGACACATCCGGACACAGGGAACAAGGAGCCGTTAAGCGTTACAACCACAGCTGGAGACAGGTTTGATGTCTTACCCGGAGCACACCATGACTTCGATCTCTGCCTCCTCGATGAGCGGCTTTTCGCCGCTCGACCTGCTCAAACAGGAGCTCACCAAGGAAGTCTCGGCCGGCAAGGTCAGCTCGACCGACCAGACCGCCTTGTCGTCGGCGCTCGACGACATCGACTCCGCATTGAAGAGCGGCGGCAACAGCTCGTCCTCGTCGTCGACCTCCAGCACGCCGCCCTCTCCCGAGGAGATGCAGTCGAAGATCGACGATCTCATCCAGAGCGAGGTCGACAGCGGCAAGCTCACCTCCGACCAGGCGACCGAATTGAAGAACGTATTCGCCAATGCGTTCTCCGGCGGCGGCGCCGGCGGTCCGCCGCCCGCACCGAGCGACGATGCCAGCAGCGACACCACGTCGAGCACCTCGTCGTCGTCCTCATCGAGCTCATCGTCTCAAGTCGAGGAGCTGTTGAAGAAGCTGCTCGACGCGCTGCAGAGCTCGAACAGCAGCAAGACCTCGTCCTACAGCGCCAGCGGCACCAGCTCGTCGAGCTCGTCCAGCAAGTCGCTGGTGGTCGACTTCTCGGCATGATCCGGCGGTCTCACCATTGTGCCCGCGGTCTATCGCAGCGCTCATGCGGGCTACGTGGAGAAACCGGCGGCGTCACTCCGGCGCATTGAACGTCCGCGCGAAATACACCGGCGCAGCCGTCTTTTTCAGGCGGTAGAGCTGCGCCGGCCGGTTCGGCCCCTTGCGCATCTTGGCGATCGGTTCGATGAGGTCGGCCGACAGCATGCGGGTCCGGAAGGCGCTCTTTTCCAGCGCACGATCCAGCACGACCTCGTAGGTCCGCTGCAGTTCGGGCAAGGTGAATTCCTCGGGCATCAGATAGGCCGGCAGCGAGGTGTACTCGACCTTGTTGCGCAGTCGCTGCACCGCAGCGCGCAGGATCTCCGCATGATCGAAAGCGAGCTTCGGCTTCACGCCGGTCCCGTCGAGCGGAAACCATTGCGCGTCCGCGGCGAGCGCCGTCTCCGCCGCTGACGCCGGGACCAGCGCAAAATACGCGTGGGTCGCCGACCAGCCGCGGGGATCGCGGTTCGCGCTGCCCCAGCTGCCGAGTTGCTCCAGATACGGGCTGACGACGCCGGTCTTCTCGACGAGCTTGCGCCGGGCGCAGGCTTCGAGATCGCGATCCGTGTCGACATCGACGAAGCCGCCCGGCAGCGCGAAAGCGTCCGGGAACGGCTCACCCTCGCCGTGACCGCGGCGCACCAGCAGCACGTGCAGCGCCTCCAGGCGGATCGTGAAGATGACGACGTCGACCGTCGTCAACGGGCGCGGGAAATTAAGCCCGGCCCCGCCTCGCCCGATCTCGCCCGCGCCGCCGCCTGGTTCTTGCCGTCCCGCCATGCCGCCCCCTGACCGCCTTGCCGAATTTTGCCCCTTGACACTAGCACGCTTAGTTGTACTGTCCAACTTACTTAGTTGGCGTAACACACTTACGCCATCAGACGTCAGGAGGCCGCCATGTTCGGCATTCGCTTCATCAAGGCCCAACCCACCACCTACCTCCTCAAATACCGCGCCGGCGCCGTCGTCGAGGAAGGCGCCGGGCTCTCCACCTTCTATTACGGGCCCGCGACCTCGCTGGTCGCGATCCCCATTGGCAGCCGCGACGCCGCCTTCATCTTCCAGCAGATCGCCCGCGACTTTCAGACGCTGACGATCCAGGGCCAGGTCACCTACCGCATCGGTGAGCCGAGGAAGGCAGCGGCGATGCTGAACTTCACCCTCAAGCGCGACGGCAAGACATACGAGTCCGACGACCCGGAAGAGCTACCGCAGCGCGTGCTCGGCGCGGTCGAGGTGCTGGCACAGCAGGCGGTCAAGGACATGACCCTGAAGGAGGCACTGCGCGCCTCCGACCGCATTGCCGAGGCGATTGCGACCGGACTAAGGCAACGCGCCGATATCGATGCGCTGGGCCTGGAGATCCTCGGCGTCGCCGTGCGCGCGGTGAAGCCGACGCCGGAGACCGCCAAGGCGCTCGAGGCCGAAGCGCGCGAGGCGATTCTGAAGACCGCCGATGAAGCGATCTTCGCTCGGCGCAACTTTGCCGTGGAGCGCGAGCGGGCGATCCGCGAGAGCGAATTCGATACCGAGATTGCGGTCGAACAGAAGAAGCGCTCGATCCGCGAGACGCAGATGGACGCGGAGGCCAGCGTCGCGGCGAAGAAGAACGAGCTGCGCGAGGCCGGCATGGTCGCCGACATCGGGCTGGAGGCCAAGCGAAAGGACTTCGTCGCGCTGAATGCGTCGAACACCCGCACTTTGGCCGATGCCGAAGCCTATCGCGTCGGCGCGCTGATGAAGATCTTCGAGGGCGTCGACACCCGCGTGATCCAGGCGCTGGCCGCCACCGGCATGCAGCCGGGCCAGTTGATCGCGCAGGCGTTCTCGGGGCTCGCCGAGAAGGCCGAGAAGATCGGGCAGTTGAATGTCTCGCCCGAGCTGCTGAACAGCCTGATGCAGAAGCCCGCGGAGGCCGCCCGTGTCCGGCAATGACCGCAAGGTGGTGCTGGTTGTCAGGAGAACGCGGCTCGAGGAGCTGATCGCAAGGCTCCTCACCGCGGACCAGGCCCGCTTCTATGTCGAGCATCTCGGTGCCGACTTCTCCGACTATGAGCGCGAGCACGCGGCCTACCAGGCCGCGCGCTTGACCAGCGTCCAGACGCTGGAACGCTGGGGCCGCTACCAGATCGTCGACCGCAGCTTCCTGCCGAACTTCCTGTTCGGCCCGGCCGACATCGTCGCGGCGCTCGGCCCGGACGGCCTCGTCGCCAACACGATGAAATATCTCGACGGCCAGCCGTTGCTCGGCCTGAACCCGGACGCGGCCCGGCATGACGGCGTGCTGCTGCCGTTCGCGCCGGAGAACCTCGCGAGCCTGCTGCCCGAGGTCGCCGCCGACAAGCGCGCCGCCAAGGCGGTGACCATGGCACGCGCAAGCCTCGCCGACGGCCAGGTGCTGCACGCCGTCAACGACCTCTTCATCGGCGCGCGCACCCATGTCTCGGCCCGTTACGAGATCGCGACACGCGACGGCCATGAGCGGCAGTCCTCCAGCGGCCTGATCGTGGCAACGGGGCTCGGCTCGACCGCCTGGTTCAAGAGCATCGTCACCGGCGCGCTCGCCATCGCCGGCAGCTTCGGTGGCCGCACGACGGGCGGCGACTACACTCCCCTGCCCTGGGACGCCCGCGCGCTTCGTTTCGCCGTGCGCGAGCCGTTCCCGAGCAAGACCTCGCAGACCTCCCTGGTCTGCGGAGGCCTCAGGGGCGCAGAGACCCTGCGCCTGCGCTCGCTGATGCCCGAGAACGGCGTCATCTTCTCCGATGGCATCGAGGCCGACCATCTCGATTTCAATGCCGGGACCGAGGCCGTGATCGGGATTGCGGAGCGACAAGGACGGTTGATCGTGTAGTTTGGTCCCGCAGGTCGCGTCGTTGGCAGCGTAACGCGCTCTTGCCGCGTCATTGCGAGCGCAGCGACGCAATCCAGACTGTCTCTGCGGAAAGATTCTGGATTGCTTCGCTGCGCTCGCAATGACGGAGGAAAGACCAAGCGTCCATCTTCCACATGTCGTCGCTGCGGGCGCGCGGCCGTAGGGTGGGCAAAGCGGCCGCCGAAGGCGGCAGCGTGCCCACCGTGGATCGGCGCGCTCGACGGCAAAGATGGTGGGCACGGCGCAATCCCGATCTGGGTCGTGGACAGAGCACGGCTGCGCCTTTGCCCACCCTACGGCCGTTACGCCCGCGCAAACACCAGCACGCCGTTCGCCGGGATCGTCACCATCGCCGAGCACGGCTGGCCGTGCAGCGCCGGGCCGCCTGCGATCACAGCGCCATTGTTGCCGACGACATCCGGATTGACCCAATTGTCGTAGACGTCGCTGTTGAACACCTCTTTCCACTGCCCGGCCGCCGGAAAGCCGATCGCGTAGTCGCGCCATGGCGTCTCGCTCAGGCTCACGATTACGACGACGTCGTCGCCCTGGCCATCCCAGCGGTGAAAGGCGAGCACGCGGTTGCCGTCATGGACGTGGACGATGGCGCAGCCTTCGGCGGTCAGCGCCGGATGGGTGCGGCGGATCGCGATCAGTTCGCTGGTAAAGCGCATCGCATCGGCGGTGATCTTGTCCTCGCCGTCAAGCAGCGCCCAACTGATCGTTGTGTCGGGGTTCGGCGTGTCGCTCCATGGTCTGTCCTCGAACAGTTCCTGGCCCATGAACAGCATCGGGATGCCCGGCGCGGTCAGCAACAGGCCCGTGGCGACGCGGCTGCGGCTGCGCGCATACCAGCAGCGGCTGTCGACGGGATCGGCGAGGCGCGGGATGCGCGGCTCGCGGCCGGCATAGACGATGTCGTGGTTCTCGATCGAGTTCACCGCGCGCCAGCGCTTGTCGAGGCTGAGATCGGCGATCGCCGCGGCGATCGGCTGCATCGCAACGGCAGCGCCGGCGCCTCCGGCCGCGCTGGCGACGGCGCCGCGCACAGCAAGGCGCAGGCCGTCGCTCCAGGTCGCGTCGAAGCCGGCGCCACCTTGTGCGATGTCCCTCACCACCCACGGGTTCACCGGCCAATATTCGGCGATCTGGAACGCGTCGGGCTTCTCGGCGCGCAGCACCTCGGTGAGCTGCTGGCAGGTCGCCCAGCCGCCGAAGCGGTCCATCACGCTGACCTCGTCGAAGCGCAGGCCGTCGGCGTGGTACTCGCGGTACAGCATCACGGCATTGTCGACGAGGTACTGCCGAACGTCGGCGTTCCAATAGGCGAACACCTGGCCGCCGGCCCAGCCCTGGTCGGTGAAGTACAGGCTGCGATTGGGATCGCCATAGGCCTGACGGTCGAAGAACCAGATGCTGTTCTCATCAAAACCGCCGCCGGCGTGGTTGTAGACGACGTCGAACAGCACCGCGATGCCATGGACATGACAGACGTCGATCAAGGCGCGCAGTTGGTCGTCGCAATGACGCACGGTGTCGACGCCGGCGTAAGGCGCCGCGCCAGCCGCGACCAGGATCTCATTGGTGCGGGCGACATAGGCGGCGAGATGCGCCTCCTCGGCCTCGCCATAGTCGGTTTCCGGGCTGAACAGGTCGGTGCCGTTGTAGCCCATGCTGAACATGGTCGGGAATTCCTGCACCGGCAGCAGCTCGATGGCGTTGATGCCGAGCTTCGCCAGGTGCGGCACGCGCTCGATCACGTCGAAGAAGCAGCCGTCGGGATTGCCCGCCTTCATGTCGAAGGTGCCGACGTGGAGCTGGTAGATCACGAGCTCGCTATAAGGCGGCGGTGTGAACGCGGTGTCGTGCCAGGGAAACGCGTTGGGATTACGCAGCACCGAATGCGATTGCGGGAACGGCGGATCGACGGTCAAGAGCCGCGCATGCGGATCGCGCTTGTAGCCCGAGGTGCCCTCGCCTTCGACGAAGTACATGTAGGCGTCGCCGTCCTTCAGGCCGGGGATGAAGATCGCCCAATGGCCGTTGCCGATCGGCGCTAGGCGGCAGCTCGCGTCCTGCGCCCAGTCGTTGAACGGGCCGGAGACGTAGACCGCCTTGGCATGCGGCGCGAACACGCGGAAGGTAGCGCCGCCGGTCACCAGGGTGCCGCCCATGGGAGCCTGGAGAAGATGCATCTGCCGCAGCGAAATCCTCAATCCTTCGGGGAATGGCGGCAGCGTAACAGGTTCGAGCAGCATATCCATGATGGTCGGCTCTCCCCGGCGCTCAGAACAGCCGCGCGCCATTCGGCACGGGCTTGTCCGGCTGGAACAGCACGACGTTGCCGGCCTCGTCCGGGAAGCCGAGCGTCAGCACCTCGGACATGAACTTGCCGATCTGGCGCGGCGGGAAATTGACGACGCCGGCGACCTGGCGGCCGATCAGGGTGGCTGGATCGTAGAGCGTGGCGATCTGGGCGCTGGAGCGCCTGGTGCCGATGCCGGGCCCGAAATCGATCGTCAGCTTCAGCGACGGTTTGCGCGCCTCCGGATAGGGCTCGGCCGCGACGATGGTGCCGACGCGGATGTCGACGACCAAGAACTGGTCGAAGCTGATCCCTGCTGCCGCCGGCGCTGTGGGATCATGGGCAAGATGCATGGCGGCCTCATCGAACGCATGACCGCGCGGGAAGGCTTGCGGTGCCGACGCGGTCTGGGTCGGAATCTTTAATCGCCATAAGGGCTCCTGACAATGCACCCGCCCGGCGACGGCACGGCATATGGACGATTGGCTGTATTGGTGTGGCAGGCCGGTCGCAGGGTGCGAAGCCTTCAATCGCAGGCTGGGCGAGCGGGGGTGCCGCTGCCCCGCATCGCCGAGCGGGAGGTGCGTGAATCGCCATGGAATGTCGCTATCCGGCGAATCGTCGCGTGCACGCCTTGACCCGCCCTGCAGCATGTCCGCCGCCGAGCGCAATGATTATGACACGTCGCCCGTAATGTCGCAGTTCGGTCGCTTTGCCTCCAGACACAGCACGGAGGCCCAGCCTGGCTGCGACTACTGGACATCATCAGCAAGCTTCGCCGGGCACAACCTGCCCACCGCGCGTTGCCGGCCCCGGCGCTCTTGGGAATGGTCCTGGCCGGCGCTTCTGTCAGGCGAGCTAGGCGGCGCGCCGCCCGCGCGACAGAGTTTCGGATGGAAGCTCACCGAACATGTCGCGATAGTCTCTTGCGAAGTGTCCGAGATTTCCGAAGCCGCAATTGAAGGCGACTGCAGAGACGGAGGTGCGCTGATCTGCCCCCGAGAGCATCTGCTTTGCCCGTCGCAATCGCACCGTTTTCGCAAACGCCATCGGCGAGTATCCGCGGCTCTTCTTGAAAGCAGTATAGAGCGCGCGGATGCTGACGCCTGTCTGTGATGCCAGCGCCTCGATCGTGATGGCGCGGTCCCAAGAGGCCTCGATATACTCTTCGGCCAGCCGGACGATCCGCGGCACGACGTCCTTTTCGGCTCTCTCCAACAGCTCGCTGAAATTGTGGCGGTGAGCCGACAGGAAGGAAACGATGAGAGCCTGCTCCAGTTCGACGAGCACCGTGCGTGGCAGCTCTGTCGCCGCCGCATCCAACTGATGAGCGAGGAACATCGCCAGATCGCGCAAGACCAGAGCGTTCGGCTGCACCGCAGCCGCTATGGGATCAAACTTGAGGACACCGGCTGGCTTTGCGCCGAGCAGCGTCGTCAATGTCTGCTCCAACGCCCTCGCGCTTATTCGAAGAATGAGCTGCTCATAACCTGGCTCGAACACAATCTTGTTGGGCTCGCCCGGCGCAACTATGCAGGACTGCCGCTCGGTTACCGCGATCGCCGTGCCATTCAGAATGGTCACAGCGCTGCCTTTGAGGCCAATTTGCAGGCGCGCGAAGTCGCTCTCCGGGAACTCGACGACTGACCTTGCGCCGCCATATGCACAAAAGCCGAGGCCGATGCTCGCAAGCTGAAGGTAGTTGCCCACCCCCTGGAAGCCATCTGCGTTGGAGACTGCGAATCCAGTTGCCCCGTAGACCGTACGCAACGCGTGCTCCATCGCCTCCGGATCGTCTGTACGAATGGCGGGAGCGCGGCTCAGCGGGCTCACGGATCGGTCGAGGTTCATCGGAGGATCGGTCCCCACTCTTATATGGCTTTTGCCAAAATATTGGAGCGTACGTCTTCCGGGCTGATCCAAGTCAACCTCCGAAACACTTTCGTCAGGCGGCAGGCGCCCCAGTTCCATCAGGTTCCCGTTTCTCACATGTTAATTCGAAAGGGTAATTGGCTAGTGATGCAGCTAATTCTGAGCAAAGTTTGCAGAGACTGGACTTGAGAATGACTTCAAAATCGCTGCGCGACGCGCTTCAATCTCGTTGAGATGAACAGGCCGCAGGTCTTCTCTGCGGCCGCAAGAGAGGAGACGAACGTGGCGGCACGGGACCAGTATTTCAGCCCGACGACGTGGAACTCATGAGGTCCGTGCTGGACGAGGCGGTGATCATCCTGCCCACTGACACACCGCCAGTGTCTCACGTTTCCTATGGGACACAGTCCTCATGATTGGCTCTCAAGCTTGAGCTGGCGTCGTTCGCGTGCTGCTCGACGGCTTTGAGGGAATGGGGATCAGGTGATCAAGACAAGCGCCCCCAACCGTCGACGCTGGGCGCTTGAGATACTCGATATTGCGAAGCAGGTCACCGAAGCGATGAACTTATGACCTTGTCACAACGCGAGCCTGGCAACGTCCACACGCCTGTCGATATGAGGCGATATGAAGTGAGTCCTTATCATGCTTATCAAGACGGTCACGTTGCATTCTATTACTTATCTTGTAGGGATTACCAGTTCAGTGGCAGTGCACCAGGTCATCCCCTCGCCGGGCACAGCGATCATCTTCCAGTCTGGCACGACTGCAATACGTTATCAGCAGGTCGCCAATCGCTCGACCAAAAGCGATAAGTTGCCAATCAGGCACGCAAATCGTCAACTCAACGTGCCAGGTTCTAAATTCGGAACCGACTGCAAACCGCCAATTGATGTCCCTGGGCGCTGCTTTGCAGACGCCGGAGGGATCCGCAAGGTCGCGTTGTCCGCTCCCGGCCCCCTTCGTGGCATACCGATTGCTTTGAACCAAATCGGTCCTGATGCGACGGGTCTGGTGTAGTCGTGGTGCAGAAAAAAATGACCGATATTCGAGGCGGCGACCTGTCCAATCAGGCTGTATTGAAATCGCTAAGTAGACTCCGCGCAGCAAAGCTGCGCCTCGATCGGCCGACGTCGCTCCAATCGACAGAGGCCACCCTGTTGTCGCAGATCGCGCTTTGCGACGTTCTATTGGACGAAATTCAGTCGATCGCTTGCAGCCTAAAGCGGCCGAGGCCGTACCCCGGTGAGCCGACGGCTGGTCGGAACCGGGCACGGCTGTGGTACCGTTCCTCAAACATGGGGTGCAGCGCCGGCACGCGGCGCAGCGATGCCGCCTTCCACCGCTGGAGACGGGGCCGCGTGCCGTCGATTGACGAGGCCGGTGCGGCCGATGGGTCCCAGGGTCCCCCACGCGCATCGCGGCCGCTCGCCGCAGAGTCTCGCAGCCTCCCAAAACTCCGCTGTCTTCCCGGCGTACGCAGGGACCCATAACCACGGGGGATTGGTGACACGAGATGGCCCGCCGTCCGCAGCCCAATGGCCTTTACGGAGTATAGGTCTCGGGTCGGCGCCCTGCCGCCGCTTCGCGCCGTCGTGGCTTGCTCGGGACGACAACGGAGGTTGGCGGGAGAGCGGAGACGCGGATCAGTCGCCACGTAGCCCGGATGAGCGCAGCGACATCCGGGTTCACCGACACGGCACGTGAGACCCCGCATGTCACTGGCGCCGACGCGCGTCCCGCGCGCCGGCTATCGCCCATGCGGGCTACGCGCCGCACCCAGACAGATCCGCGCGAGAAACGCACCATCTCTCCTCCGTCATGACGAGCGCAATGAAGCAATCCAGACTGCCGCCGCGGAACAATTCTGGATTGCTTCGCTGCGCTTGCAACGACGATTGGCGCGACGGTCTCGTGCGTCAAGCTGTCATTCGCACCGGGCGGTGGGCACGTCGCTGCGCGGCTTTCGCCGCGTAGCGCCTACACGACTACAACTACACATTCTCCAGATGGCACGCCACCCACTGGTCCTCGCCCTTCAGACGCAGCTCGGGCGCCTCCACTCGGCAGCGGTCGAATGCGAGCGGGCAGCGGGTGTTGAAGCGGCAGCCCTTGGGCGGGTTGACGGGGCTGGGAACATCGCCCTTGAGAATGATCGGGGTGCGCTCGGCGCCGGGCTCGGGAATTGGGACGGCTGAGAGAAGCGCCCTGGTGTAGGGATGGCCGGGGGACGCGAAGATCTGGCGGCGCGGGGCGAGCTCGACGATGCGGCCGAGATACATCACGGCGACGCGGTGCGTCATGTGCTCGACGATGGCGAGGTCGTGGCTGATGAAGAGGAGCGCGAGGCCGAACTCGCGCTGCAAATCCTGCAGCAGGTTGACGATCTGCGCCTTGACGGAGACGTCGAGCGCCGACACCGCCTCGTCACAAACGATCAGGTCGGGCTTGGCGGCGAGCGCGCGTGCAATGCCGATGCGCTGGCGCTGGCCGCCGGAGAATTCGTGCGGGCGGCGGTTCACGGCGTCGCGCGGCAGCCGGACGATCTCCATCAGCTCGGCAATGCGCGCATCGCGCTCGGCCGCAGTCTTGGCGAGGCCGAAATTGTTGATCGGCTCGGCGAGGATGTCGCGGATGCGCATCCGCGGATTGAGGCTGGAGAACGGATCCTGGAACACGACCTGCACGCGGCGGCGCATCTCGCGCAGGCGGTGCGGGCCGAGATCGTCGATGCGCAGGCCGTCGAGCACGATCTGTCCGGCCGTGATGTCGAACAGCCGCAGGATGGCGCGGCCGACGGTCGACTTGCCGCAGCCGGATTCGCCGACCAGCGACAGGGTCTCGCCGCGCGCGATCTCGAACGACACGCCGTCGACGGCGTGCACCCGGCTCTTGGCTCGGCCGAACAGGCCGCTGCGGATCGGAAAATGCTTCTTGAGGTCGTTGACCTGCAGCAAGGGAGCGCTCATGCGGCGGCCTGCTCCTTGGCGGCGAAGTGACAGGCAGCGATGTGGTGCGGCGCCTTCTGCTCCAGCCCCGGCGCATATTGCCGGCACACATCGGTGGCAAGCGCGCAGCGGCCGGCGAACACGCAGCCCTCGATGCGCTGCTTGAGGTCCGGCACCTGGCCGGGAATCTCCGCGAGCCGCTTGATCTCGCCCGACAGCGACGAGCCGAGCTTCGGCAGCGCGCCGAGCAGGCCCTGCGTGTAGGGATGGCGGGGGCTGCGGAACAGTTCCCTCACCGGCGCTTCTTCGACCTTGCGGCCCGCATACATCACCATCACCCGCTCGGCGACCTCGGCAACGACGCCGAGATCATGGGTGATCAGGATGATCGCCGCGCCGACGCGCTGCTTCAGTTCCAGCATCAGCTTGAGGATCTGCGCCTGGATGGTGACGTCGAGCGCGGTGGTCGGCTCGTCGGCGATCAGGAGCTTTGGATTGCAGGCGAGCGCCATCGCGATCATCACGCGCTGGCGCATGCCGCCGGAGAGCTGATGCGGATATTCGCGCACGCGCCGTGCCGGCTCGGGGATGCCGACCAGGGTCAGCATCTCCACCGCGCGCGCCTCCGCCTGCGCCTGGTCGAGCCCCTGATGCAGCCGCAAGGTCTCGCCGATCTGGCGGCCAACCGTCAGCACCGGGTTGAGGCTGGTCATCGGCTCCTGGAAGATCATCGAGATGTCGTTGCCGCGAAGCGCGCGCATCTCGCGGTCGGAGAGCGTCAGGATCTCCCTGCCCTCGAGGCGGATGGAGCCGGCGATCTTGCCGGGCGGCTCCGGGATCAGGCGCATCATCGACATCGACGTGACCGACTTGCCGCAGCCGGATTCACCGACGATGGCGAGCGTCTCGCCGGGATTGACGTGGAACGACACGCCGTCGACGGCGCGGTTGATGCCGGTGGGGGTGCGGAAATGAACCTGCAGATTCTCGACCTCGAGCAATGGCATCATTTGAGCTCCCGGCGGTCTCTGACTGCGCTGCTCATGGGTTCTTCGCCATGCGCGGGTCGAGCGCGTCGCGCAGGCCGTCGCCGACTAGGTTCACCGCGAGCACGGTGACCGACAGGAACGCCGCCGGGAAGAACACGATGTAGGGCTTGACCTGCCACAGCGCGCGGCCCTCGGCCATGATGTTGCCCCAGGACGGAATGGTCGGCGGCGTGCCGGCGCCGATGAAGGAGAGGATCGCCTCGGTGATCATGGCGCTGGCGCAGATGTAGGTCGCCTGCACCAGCATCGGCGCGGTCGTGTTCGGCAGGATGTGGCGCAGGATGACCATCGGCGTGCGCGTGCCCGAGGCGACGGCGCCATCGACATAGGGCTGCTCTCGCAACGACAGCACGACGCCGCGCACCAGCCGCGCGACGCGCGGGATCTCGGCGATGGTGATGGCGAGGATGACGTTGCCGACGCTGCCGCGCGTCAGCGCCATCAGCGCCACCGCCAGCAAAATCGGCGGGATCGACATCAGCCCGTCCATGCAGCGCATCAGCACGCCGTCGGCCCAGCGCACGAAGCCGGCGACGAGACCGATCGTGAGCCCGATCAAGGAGGCGCCAAGCGCCACCGCGAGGCCAACCGTGAGCGAGACACGGGTGCCATAGAGCACGCGGGAATAGATGTCGCGGCCGAGCGCATCGGTGCCGAACCAGAAATCCGGCGACGGCAGCCGCGTTCGCTTGGCCGGCGCGATCGCGGTGGGATCGACGGTGAAGAGGAATGGCGCGAACACGCCGATGATGACGAGCAGCAGCAGCAGCGCGCCGCCGATCGCCACCGTCGGATGGTTGCGCAGGAAGCCGACGGCGCCGCGCCGGATCTTCGGCGCAACCATCAGGTCGGGCAGAACAGGGGCGAGGACGAGGCCCGGCGGCGGCGATGTGGATGTCGTGGCGGTCAATAGCGGATCCTCGGGTCGACCAGGGTGTAGGTGATGTCGATCAGGAGATTGACGAGCACGTAGACGAAGCTGAACAGCAGCACGATGCCCTGGATCACCGGATAGTCACGGCGCAGGATCGCATCGATGGTGAGCCGGCCGAGACCAGGGATCGCGAACACGCTCTCGGTGACGACGGCGCCGCCGATCAGAAGCGCGATGCCGATGCCGACCACGGTGACAATCGGCACCGCGGCATTCTTCAGCGCATGAATGAACAGGATGCCACCCTGCCCCAACCCCTTGGCGCGCGCGGTGCGGATATAGTCCTGCTGCAGCACCTCGAGCATCGCGGCGCGGGTGATGCGCGCGATCAGCGCGATGTAGACGCAGCCGAGCGCGACCGCCGGCAGGATCAGGTTCTGCAGCCACGGCCAGACGCCTTGGGCCAGCGGCGTGTAGCCCTGCACCGGAAGCCAGTCGAACTTCAGCGCGAACACATAGGCCAGGATGTAGCCGACCACGAACACCGGCACCGAGAAGCCGAACACGGCAAAGGCCATGATGATGCGGTCGATCCAGGTCCCTGCCTTCCACGCCGCGATGACGCCGAGCGGCACCGCGACGATGATGGTGAGGACCAAAGTCACCATCATCAGCGACAAGGTCGGCTCGATCCGCTGGGCGATCAGGGCCGACACCGGCAGGTTGGTGAAGATCGAGGTGCCCAGATCGAAGTGCAGCAGACGCCACACCCAACTGCCGAACTGGACCAGGAATGGCTGGTCCAGTCCGAGATTGGCGCGGATGCGCTCGACGTCGGCCGGACTCGCCTGGTCGCCTGCGATGACAACGGCCGGATCGCCCGGCGCGATGTACAGCAGGCTGAAGACGAACAGCGCGACGATCGCCATCACCGGCAGCGTCGACAGGACTCGTCGGAGCGCATAAGCGAGCATGAGACGTCTTTCGCTTTACGCCGTCTTCGACACGCCCCAGAACAGCGGGATCGGCCCCTTGGTCACGCCGGAGACGTTCTTGCGCCACGCGGTGTAGCCGAGGAAGAAGCCGGTCGGCGCGAACACGACGTCGTCGAGCGCGGCCTTGTTGATGCGCGCGGCAACCGCCTTCTCCTCGTCGAGCGACTTGGCGGCGAACCAGTTGGTGATCTCCTTTTCCACGGGCTCGCTGGTCGGCCAGCCGAACCAGGCCTTGTCGCCATTGGCGCGCAGCGCGGTGTAGGCGGCCGGGTTGATGCAGTCGGCGCCTGCGTGCCAAGTGTGGAACATGTGCCAGCCGCCTTGCGAAGGCGGCGTCTTCTGCGCGCGGCGGGCGCCGACGGTGCCCCAATCGGTGGCGACGAAGTCGACGGTCATGCCGAGCTTCTTCAGGAGATCGGCGGTAACGTCGCCGAACGCCTTGGTGATCGGCTGGTCCTGCGCGACGACGCAGGTGATCGGCTCACCCTTATAGCCGGCCTCCTCGAGCAGCTTCTTGGCCGCCGCGAAATCGCGTTTGCCTTTGAGGATGTCGCCGCCCGCCTCGGTATAGAGCGGCGTGTCCGGCGTGAAGAAGCCGGGCAGCGGCTTCCACAGCGCGTTGTCGTCGCCGACCAGCGCGCGCATATAATCTTCCTGGCTCATCGCCATCAGGATCGCCTGGCGCGCCTTCACGTTGTTGAACGGCGCATGCAGGTGGTTCATGCGGAACGAGCCGACATTGCCCAGGGGATCGCCGATGTCGACGCCGATGTTCTTGTTGCCCTTCAGCACCGGCACGAGATCGGTGATCGGGTTCTCCCACCAGTCGACCTCGCCGTTCTGCAACGCGGCGGCCGCGGTCGCGGGATCCGGCATGATCACCCATTCGACGCGATCGACCAGCACCTGCTTGCCGCCGGCGAGCCACACCGGCTTCTCCTGGCGCGGCACGTAGTCGGTGAACTTCTCGAACACGGCCTTGGCGCCCGGCACCCACTCGCCCTTGACGAACTTGAACGGGCCAGAGCCGACATATTCCGACATCTGCTTGAACGGGTCGGTCTGCGCAATGCGCTCGGGCATGATGAAGGCGCAAGGCGCATTGCCCTTGCCGAGCGCGAACAGCATCTTCGGATAGGGCTGCTTCAACACCCATTTGAAGGTCTTGTCGTCGACGGCCGTGAGCTCGTTCTGCAGCGCCTTCAGCATCAGCCCCATCGGATCGCGCGCCGACCAGCGCGTGAGGCTGGCGACGACGTCCTTGGCGAGCACCGGCTCGCCGTCGTGGAATTTCAGGCCGGGACGCAGCTTGAAGGTCCAGGTCAGGCCGTCGTCGGACACCTGCTCGGATTCCACCATCTGGCGCTGCGGCACGAACTGGTCGTCGATGCCGTACAGCGTATCCCACACCATCGCGGCCGCGTTGCGCACGACATATTGCGTGCCCCAGATCGGATCGAAATTGGCGAGATTGGCCTGCGGCACGAAACGCAGCGTCCGTGCGGACGCGCCTTGCGCGATCGCCGGCGCCGCGAACCCCGTCAGCGCCAGGCCACTCGCGCCCGCCAATCCCTTCAATACCGTTCTGCGATCCATGTTCTCTCCTGATGCAACTTGCCTGAGTTCAATTGCCGAAATTGTAAGCAAGGCCCATGCCATGCGCGCGAAGGGGATTCATTTGAACGCAAATGAGGCATGAGGCGCAAGGGCGCAGGTGCCGTAGGGTGGGCAAAGGCGATGCGATAATCCCTCCACGTCCGAGGTCACCGTGGCGCCGTGCCCACCATCGCGCCGCACACTCCGCCGCAAGACGGTGCACACGGCGCCATTGCGGTCTCACATTTGGAAACAGCACGGCTGCGCCTTTGCCCACCCTACGCAGTGTGCCAGCTGGCCGCATCACGGCTTGCGCACCGGCGAGCCATCCGCCATCAGCCGCTCGCCCTTGCGTTCGACGATCATGCCATAGGCTTGCGGCTGGCGGTGGACGTCGAAATTGAAGATCGTCTGCTTATAGGATCTGCACAAATCGAGGTCACAGCGCGCCAGCGCGATCTCGTCGCCCTTGGTGGCGCAGGCCGCCACGATCTCGCCCGAGGGTGCGATGATGCAGCTGCCGGCGATGTGGTCGATGCCCTCCTCGATGCCGCCCTTGGCGACGCCGATCACCCAGGTGCCGTTCTGATAGGCACCGGACTGCATCACCAGGCGGTTGTGGAACAGCGAAAGGTCGTCATGCTCCGGTGCGGGCGGATTGTGCACCGGCGTGTTGTAGCCGATCAGCACCATCTCGACGCCCTGCAGGCCCATGACGCGATAAGTCTCGGGCCAGCGGCGGTCGTTGCAGATCGCCATGCCGATCACGCCGCCAAAGGCGCTGGCGACGCCGAAACTTTTGCCCGGCTCGAAATAGCGCTTTTCCAGATGTTGGAACTTGCGCCACGGCTCGTGCTCGGCATGGCCCGGCAGATGCACCTTGCGGTATTTCGAGACGATCGCGCCGGCCTTGTCGACGAGAATGGCCGTGTTGTAGCGGTGTACGATGCCGTCCTCGAGCGCCAGCTCGGCATAGCCCAGGCAGAAGCCGATGCGCAGCTCCTTCGCGAGCGCGAACAAGGCCTGCGTCTCCGGCCCCGGCATCTCGCGCTCGAAATAGAGGTCGATCTCGGCCTGATCGGCCATGTACCAGCGCGGGAAGAACGTCGTCAGCGCCAGCTCGGGATAGACGATCAGGTCGCAGCCATTGGCGTGCGCCTGCCGCATCAACGCCATCAGTCGCGCAACCACCGCGGTGCGTGTTTCGTTCTTGGCAATCGGGCCGAGCTGACCAATGGCAACGTTGACGAAGCGCGGCATGTTTCCGTTCCTTATTTCGGAACTAAGTGATCGTTCCGTGGCGCGCAGCTCTTGCACCGATCATGCCATGCCGGCTCAATCGCGCAAGCCCGGCGCGTAGCCGAACGCCACGGCCGGCTCGGCCGCGGTCTCGACCCACACGCTCTTCACCTGCGTGTATTCGTAGAGCGCCTCGATGCCGGAGGAGCGGCCATGGCCGCTGTTGTTGTAGCCGCCGAACGGCGAGGCGACGTTGATGGTCTTGTAGGCGTTGATCCAGAACGTCCCGGCCTTGACCTGTGCTGCGACGCGATGCGCGCGCGCGACATCCCTGGTCCACACCGCGCCCGCGAGGCCGAACTCGCTATCATTGGCGATCGCGATCGCCTCCGCCTCGGTGTCGAAGCGGATCGCGGCGACGACCGGACCGAACACCTCCTTGCGCGCGATGCCCATGGCGTTGGTGACGTTCTTGAGCACGGTCGGCTTGACGAAATATCCGCCGTCCTGCGCCACGCCAGTTGCGCCAGCGACGACCTCGGCCCCCTCGGCCGCGCCTTCACGGATCATCGACAGCACGTGATCATATTGCTTGGCGTTGTTGATCGGACCGATCTCGGTGTCCGCCGACAGCGGATCGCCGCATCTGATCTTCGCCGCGCCTTTCGCGACCAGATCGACGAAGCGGTCATAGACCGCGCCCTGCACCAGCAGCCTGGAGCCGGCGACGCAGCTCTGTCCGGCGCCGCCGAAGATCGCGGCCTGCGCGCCGACGGCGGCGCGTTCGAGATCGGCATCGGCGAACACGATGTTGGCGGACTTGCCGCCGAGCTCGAGCACCGACGGCAACAGCCTGCGCGCCGCAGCCTCGCCGATCAGCCGCCCGGTCGGCACCGAACCGACAAACACGACCTTTTTGACCGCAGGCTGCGCCAGCGCCGCCTGCCCCGTGGTGTGGCCGAAACCCGCGAGCACGTTGACGACGCCCTTCGGCAGGCCCGCGCGTTCGGCGATGCCTGCCAGCGCCAGCGAGGTCAGCGGCGTCAGCTCCGAGGGCTTGAGCAGCACGGCGTTGCCCATGCTGATCGCTGGCGCGATCTGCCAGCCCGCGGTGAAGATCGGCGCATTCCACGGCGTGATCTGCAGCACCACGCCCATCGGCTCGCGACGCGTGTAGTTGAGATGGCTTGAGGGCACCGGGATGACGTCGCCGTGGAATTTGTCGGCCCAGCCGGCATAGTACTCGAACATCTCCGCGACCTTGGCGACCTCGCCCCTGGTGTCGCGGATCGGCTTGCCGGCGGACAGCGCTTCCAAATGCGCCAGCGGCTCGGCCGCGGCGAGGATCGCCCGCGCCACCGCCTGCATCACGCGGCCGCGGCCCGCGGCGGTCAGCTTCACCCATTCCGCCTGCCCCGCCCCCGCAGCAGCAGCCGCCTTGGCCGCCACGTCGGCACCGGCATCGGCATAGGTGAACAGCAATCTGCCGGTGGCGGGATCATTCACCGAGACCGTCGCGCCATCGCCGACGATCAGGTCACCGCCGACATGGGAACCAACGGCCTCCAAGTCAGGCCAGAACGGCAGCGTGGCGGCGCGCAGGCGGGGATCGATGAAATGGGTCATGGCGGCACGCTCACGGCTTCGGCATCGGACCGAGCTGCAGCTCGACGATGCGGTTGAAATCATCGGTGTCGGCGATGCTGGCGGCGCTGTCCGCCCAGATGCGCGCGGTGTCGGCGGCCATCGGCAGCGACAGTCCGAGCTCGCCGATGAACTGCGCCGCGAGCCTGACGTCCTTGCGCATCAGCTGCATGGTGAAGCCGGAGTCGAAGGCGCCGTTGAGAATCCAGTTGGGCACGTTGACGAGCGTGACGCCGGAGCGGCCGGAGCCGGCATTCAGACCTTCCAGCAGCCGCTCGGCATCGACGCCCGCCGCATCGGCGATGCGCAGCGCCTCCGCGGCGGTGAGCAGGTGCGCGGCGCAGAGGAGATTGTTGACGATCTTGGCGACGTTGCCGGCGCCGACGCCGCCGACATGGACGCGCTTGGCGCTCATCCGCTCCAGCACCGGCAGCACGCGCGCAAGATCATCGCCGTCGGCACCGATCACCATCGTCATGGTGCCCGCCGCCGCGCCCTTCGGCCCGCCGCTGACGGGCGCATCGACGAAGCCCATGCCGCGCGCCTTGAGAAGGGCTGCGAGCCGGCGCGAGGTCTCGGGATGCGAGGTCGAGGTGTCGACGATGATGACACCGGCCCTGGCCTGCGCGAGGATGCCGCCGGCGCCCTCCACGACATCGGCGACGATGCCGGCGGTCGGCAGCGACAGGATGACGATGTCGGCGGCGGCGATCACGCCGCCAATGCCGTCGGCAATCGCGATGCCCTCGGCCGCCAGCGCCGCGCGCGTCGCGGCGAGCGCGTCATAGCCGGTGACGGCAAAGCCGGCACCCTTCAGCGTCAGCGCCATGCCGCGCCCCATCTTGCCAAGTCCGATGATGCCGATCGGGGTCACGAGGCCTCCTGCCAGGATTTGCCTCGGCAGCGTAGCCGCACGATTCCGGGGCAGACATCAGCGCCCTCCGCCGCTAGTGTTGCCCTGAGGTCAACAGTTTCCGAAGCCATGTCCGCCCTGCTCGATCACCACCGCCTGCACTATCTGCACGAGGCGATCCGCCTCGGCTCGGTGCGCGCCGCCGCGGAAGCGCTCGACGTCAACGCGTCGGTGATCAGCCGGCAGATCGCACTGCTGGAGAAGGAGCTCGGCCTGACCCTGCTCGAGCGGCTCAGCCGCGGCATCCGCGCCACCGAGGCCGGCGCGCTGCTGGTCGAGCGCTTCCGACAATGGCAGGCCGACCAGACCGACACCGTCGCCAAGCTTCGCGAATTGCAGGGCCTCAAGCGCGGCCATGTCGACATCGTGCTCGGCGAGGGTTTCGTTAGCGACCTGATGTCCGGCCCGCTCGGCCGGTTCTGGCAGCGCCATCCCGACCTCACCATGGCGTTCGATCTCGCCGGCACCAACGAGGTCGTCAATGCCGTTGCCGAGGATCGCCATCACATCGGGCTGGTGTTCAATCCGGGCGCCGATCCCCGCATCCGGATCGCCACCGCGAGCCGGCAGCCGCTGTGCGCGATCATGCCGCCGGATCACGCGCTGGCGCGGCTCGGCCGTCCCTTGCGCCTGCGCGAGCTCGCCGACCACCCGCTCGGACTGATGCATCCGAGCTACGGCACCCGCCAGATCGTGGCGATGGCGGAGGCCGCCGAACGTATCGCTCTGTCGCCGAAGCTGACCACCAGCTCGATCAACGTGCTCCGCCACTTCGTCAAGAGCGGCCTCGGCCTGACGCTCTTGCCCGCCTTCTCGATCGCCGCCGATCTTGCCGACGGCTCACTCGCTGCCGTGCCGGTCGACAACCGCCTGCTGGCCTCGAGCGAAGCCTGCGTCATCACCCGGCGCGGCCGCGAGCTGCCGCATGCCGCCGGTCACCTGCTGCGCTTCCTGAGTGGCCAGATGCGGGCGTTCCGGGTCGGCGGAGCCGCCGGCAAGACCAGGACGCGCGGCGCCGGACGTTGATCCGCGCAGATCACCGCGGATCGTTTTCCGTTGCGCTCGCACGTGGGTTGCGATTGGATGTTGCAACTTCGGGAATCGACCTCATGCGCAACGTTCTCGCGATCGCGTTCGGCCTGTGGGCGGCGACAGCGGCCCAGGCCGAGACCTGCCAGTTCATCGGCAACCAGATCCTGTGCGACGACGGGACCTCGGGGCAGCGGATCGGCAACAACACCTATTGGAACGACGGCTCCTCGTCACAGCAGATCGGGCGCTTCACCTACAACAACGACGGCAGCAGCTCGCAGCAGATCGACAATCACACCTACTACAGCGACGGCACGTCGGCGCATACGATCGGAAACACGACCTACTTCAGCGACGGCAGGACGTGCCGACGGATGGGCAACCGCGTCTCTTGCGACTAGGCGATTCGGCCAATGTGACCGACGCTGCAACGGCTTCTCGGAGCTGGAAATATTTGAAATAAAGGGAATTGAACCCTTGCATCGGGGCACGTCGGCTCCGGTCGACGGTCGTTCAACTGGCGTTTCACGAAGGTAGCCATCATGGAGTTCCGCTTTTCTTCAACGATCGAAGACGAGGCCTCACACGTCCGCTTCCAACTTGGAAATCTCGAATTCTTTCGAACCGAGAAATATGATGTGACCTGGCCAGATGCACTCAAAGCGGAGATCGAGCAAGGTATAGCTCAGTTTTCAGATGAGAGACTGCGCGACGCGATCGTGCGTCACGACTTGCCGGGCGCCAGTTTGGAGCGCGTCGTGCAGTCATGGCGGCGGGTGGAGGATCGATTTGCTTCCGATTTCGTTGCGCAGCTTACGCGACAGTTGCCAAAGGTCGTGCGCGTCCATGTCACCAAGTTTGGTCCGGGCGGGTCGCACAATGGCGCATCGATGGCGCCGCGGTTGGTCGTAAGCTATCCGGAAATGAAGGGATTGGATTTCAACAGCGTTCTCGTCCATGAGTTCATCGAAGTCTTGCTTTGGACAAGGTTCCGCAGCGAAGAAGCCAGACTGGGAAAGAGAGCCGCTCATGCCATCAAGGAAGCTGTCGTCGACAAGTTCTGCTCCTGCGACAACCTGATACCCGTCGTTGGGAGCTACAGAAAACAAGCGAGCTATTCCCAACTGCCTCCGGATTGGGAAGGTTGGCTACCAGCTAAAGGGCTGACGTGGAGTTCGTAGCGACCAGGCCAAATCTAGTGCGGCGTCATGCTGGCTGGCGTTGACGCAGCGGTGGTGACGGCTAACAAGTAAGAGGTCACAGTTCGGGCCGGCAAACAGTCAACCACCCGACGAATTCACTCCACGACCAAACCTTGACCGAAAACCCGGCGCGATGAATTCTTGCGGCGAGCCGGGTTTCGTTTGTTACCAAAACATCAGACTCGTCCGCAGCCGTTGCAGCTATCAGCGCGTCTTCCGCGTGCTTCGTATTTCCTGCCATGTGCGCGACGATTGAGGCGTTGACTGCATTGCGGCCCCAACTGCATTCATCCCACTCTGAAACGTCCCAAATTGCGCCGGTTGTCGATACCTTCCCAGCCAGTCCGTATATCTCCAACAAAGCAGCGCGCTTCGGCTCTGGAGCCAGCGACAGCTCATCGCGCTGAACGTGGGTGCTAACGAGCGTCAATTGACCGTCCGCGATGCGCTCCTGAATCGCTCCGATCACAACCTGATCGGCCGCAACCAGATCATGCACATTACTGTCCAGCATGATTCTCATGGGTCAGTGTTCTATTTGAAAATGAATCGTCAGGTAAAATGGTTGCCACCATACTTGCCACCAAAGAGAACCTACCTTTGGCTAAGTGGCTGAAAATACTGGAGCGGGTGAAGGGAATCGAACCCTCGTATTCAGCTTGGAAGGCTGCTGCTCTACCATTGAGCTACACCCGCATCAGGGCGTTCCCTAACATGGTCCGCGGCGGGTCTCAACCTCTTCGGGGCGGGGTTTCGAAGCGGATGGGTCCCGGATCGGGCCTGATGGAACGGCCCGAAGCGATGGCAGCGCACGACACCGAGACCGCGGCGCGGCACGCCGGCGGCGGCCCGGTTCCGTAATCTGCCCCTACCCTCGCCGGCCGGACCGTCCTATATTGGCGTGACCATCAACAACGAAAGGAGGTGATCCAGTGTCTTTCACCAAGCGCTGTCACCTCGCTGGGATCGCCCGCTGAGCGGCTCTTCATGAGCGACGTTTGAGGGCGTGATTCGTCAGCGGATTGCGCCATCGCGGCTTGGCAACGGGGCGGTCTCGGCCCTGGACCAGCGAGTTCAAGAACGGAAGCGCGGCGGGTCTCACGGCTCGCCGCGTTTTTTATGGCACCTCCGCCCGTTCCCCGGCGGACGGTGCCGGGGGCTCCGGCTCACTGCGGACGAACCGCCGCGCCAGGAAGCCGCCGAAGCCGAGCATCCAGAAATACTGCACGTACTCCGGTGCAAGCGCTGCGATCACGATGCCCGGCACGAACACGATGACGGGAAAGATCGCGCCGGCGATCTCGGCATGGCGGCCGCTTGGAAGCGCGAGCCACCACAGCGCGGCGTTCAGCGACGCAATGATCGTCAGATGCAGGCCATAGAGGACGGCGACCGCGCTGCTCAGCCTGTAGCCGCCGTAGAGCCCGTTGGTCACCGGCAGCAGCACGATCGACAACAGGAAGAACAGATTCAGGATGACCACGGGCCGGCCCGCGAACGGCTGCCGGGCCAGCCGCCGGTGGTGGCTGATCCAGAACACGCCGGCGATGATGAAGCTGAGGACCAGCCCGGCGAGACGGCCGGAATAGGTATGCGCCAGGTCGATCCAGCCGGGCATATGCGCGAAATTGGGCTTCGGCAGGTCGTAGGCGAGAAGCGTCATCGCCACACCGAAGATGGTGTTGGACAGCGATTCCAGCCGGCGCATCTCGAACAGGTGGGACTGAGGCTCTGTCATGTCGAATCGGAAGCGACCGCGGCGGGGAACGGAGATGAAGACTCACGTTCTATAGCAGCTCCGGCGCCGCACCGCCCGACCTCGCTGCCGCCCTTGGGCGGCAGGCTGTCACGTCACTCGCCGCCCTCCAGACCAAACCGGCGATCGAGCGGCAGCCCTCACCGGCACGCATAGATATGGCCATCGAAGCCGCGATAGCTGCGCGTCGCCGGGTTGTAGCTGCGGAACTGGACGCAGGCCGGCACACCCGCTGTGCGCAGCCGGGGCTTGTCCTCCGGATGCAGCCGGGCCGCGGTCGGGGTTGCGGCCGCAGGCCTCGCCATCACGATCATCGGCCGGCTGGCGACCATGCGCGATGTCCTGCCGCCATCCTTGACCGCTGCATCCCTGACGGCGACCACAACGGCCTGCGCCTGGGCCGCCTTGCCGGAGGACGGCTTGCCCGATGAGGCCCTGGCTGGGGATGGCGTCGTCGCGGGCGGATTGGCCGCGACCGTCTTGGCGGAGGACGGCTTGGCAGAGGACGGCTTGGTCGCTGCTGCCGCCGCCGTCGACGGCGATTTCACGGACGGCTTGGTCAGGGACGGCTTGCCGGCGACTGGCTCTGCTGCGGCGGCCTTCGGAGCCGCATCCTGCTTGTCCGTAACTGCGGCCTGCTTCGGCTCAGCCGAGGCGGCGGATGTCGTCGCAGCCGCCTCCGCAGCCGCGGCAGGCTTGACCTCGGGACCGGCCGAAATGTCGGCGCTGGCAGCTTGGCTCGGAACGGACGGTCCGGGATTGACCGACGCGGTCTTGTCGTCTGCAGGGATCTTGTCCTCGGCAACGGGCGCCTCGGCCGGCTTCTTGATCAGTTTCTTGCATTCCAGCGGGAACACCAGCTCGCCCGATGCCGTCAACCCGATCGGCTCGCATCCGCCGAACGGCCCGCTGTCCTTGCCCTGATCCTTGGCCACCTCGCCTGCGGATGGTGAGGAGCCGCCCGGCTCGGCGCTTCGCGCAAGCGAACCGCCAACTACAATCTGAAATAGAACAACGCCGCACAACAATCCGGCCCAGCCGGCCTTCCGCCCCAATGTACGCATGACACGCTCGCTCGACGCATGAACTCCGACAAGGCCATCACGCCATTGAGGCAAGTCTGTGAAGGCACGCCGCGGATTCCCGCTGCGATGTCAATTCGATGGCATTGTGTCCTGTTTGCACGATCAACCGTGCCGCAGGAATCCCTCAATGCGGTTGCAATCGGAGCCTAACAGGGTCGCCCGCGTGCGGCGACCGTTGGGCATTGACGGCCGCCGCCAGATGCGAGCGTCCGGACAGACCCATTGAGCGCAACCGACTATCGTCCCGACATCGACTGCCTGCGCGGCTTCGCAGTGATCTCGGTGATCGCGTTCCACTACGACATCTCGCCGTTTCGCAGCGGCTATGTCGGCGTCGACATCTTCTTCGTCATCTCGGGCTTCCTCATCACGCGGATCATTCATGCGGAGGTGCGGACCGGAACGTTCTCGTTCGCGGCGTTCTACCGGCGCCGCGCCCGGCGCATCCTGCCCGCCGCCCTCGCGATGCTGTGCGTCACCCTGCTCGGCGCCAGCGTGATCCTGTTGCCGCGAGATGCAGTGTCCGTGGCGCACCAAGCGCTGGCCGTCCTCGTCTTCTGCTCCAACATCCTGCTGTGGTCGCAGCAGGGCTATTTCGACGCCGCCGCCATCACCAAGCCGCTGCTGCACACCTGGTCGCTCGGGGTCGAGGAGCAGTACTATCTGCTGTTCCCCATGCTGGCGCTCGCCGCCTTCGCGCTGCGGCGGTCGCTGATGCTTGCGAGCTTCGCCGCGGTCTGCGCGACCTCGTTCCTGCTCTGTGTGATCCAGACCCGGCTGCAACCCGCCGCCGCGTTCTTTCTGTTGCCGGCCCGGGTCTGGGAGCTCGCGCTCGGCGCGCTGCTGGCCGTGGAAGCCCTGCCGGCACCGCAAAGCCAACGGCTCAGGATTGCGGTGGCAGCACTGGGCTGGACCGCACTCGCCGCCGCCGTCAACCTGTTCTCGCCGCACACGCCCTATCCCGGCACGGCCGCGCTGCTGCCGTGCCTCGGCGCCGCCGCCGTGATCTGGGCCAATCCGACCCCGAGCAAGGCCGTGCTGACCGCGGTCAAACCGATGATCGCGATCGGGCTGTGGTCCTACTCGCTCTATCTCTGGCACTGGCCCGTCGTCTCGCTGGCGACGGCCGTCTGGGGTCCGCCGAGCTCGATCGCGGACAAGCTGGCGCTGCTTGGAGCCTGCACCGTGCTGGCGCTGACGAGCTTCTATCTGATCGAGCAGCCGGCGAGGCGCGCGCAGTCGCCGATCGCGGCGCGCGCGCTGGTCGCGAGCGCATCGGTCGTGCTGCTGGCGTCACTCTCGATCATCGGACTTGCCGGCTTTCCCGCCCGCTTCTCGCCGCGGGAGCGGGCGATAGCGGAATTCATCAGCTACGATCATAAGTCCGTCTATGAGAGCGGCACCTGCTTCCTCGATCCGGGCCAGACGTTCGAGGCGCTGCAGCCGTCATGCCTTGCCAAAGGCCCGCGCCCGCGCATCCTGGTGTGGGGCGACAGTCACGCCGCTCACCTCATCCATGGCCTGACGCGAGCCATGCCCCAGGCCTCGCTACTGCGCGCCAGCCTTGCGCAATGCGTCCCTCACGCCGAAGCGGGCCAGTCCGCCGCCTGCACGAATTTCAACCGCCGGCTGCCTCGGCTGGTGCGCGAGCTCACGCCCGACATCGTCGTGCTCTCGGGCAATTGGACGCGCACCGCGACGACGCCGGCCGCACAGGCGAGCCTGCTCGCCACGATCAAGGCGATTGCGGACACCGGCAGCAAGGTGGTGGTGGTCGGGCCGGGCCCGCAATTCGATCGTCCGCTGCCGCATCTGCTGATCGCGGCGAAGCGGTTCGGCGTCGGTACCGACGGGCACATGCTGGATCTGCTCGGCGAGGTCGACGACTTCATGCGCACGCTGCTGACGGACGTGGCGCAGACCGAATACGTTTCGCTGCTCGCGCTGCTGTGTCCGGCAGGAGATTGCGTGCTCCAGACCACCGACGGCGCGCCGCTCGCCTGGGACGATGGTCACCTCACGGCGCAGGGCTCGGAGCTCGCAGGCGCACGGATCGTCGCGGCGTCGCCGGCATTGGCCGCGGCCGCAAGCGCCGCAACCGATAGCGAATAGCGCCACCTAGTCGTCCGACAAGAACCTCGCGAACACCGGCGCGGCGCGCTCGCCCATGCGCTGGGCCCCTGCCACGGTGAAATGGCCGGCATCCTGGAACAGCCACACGCCCCCCTCCACGACCGGGCAATCCTGGTCGCAATAGACCTCCGAGGGCCTGAGCAGCGTCACCTTGGCCAACGGCCTGATCGCCTCCGACAGGACGGCATCGATGATGCGGTTGGTCGCCACCGCCTCGCTCTTCGGCACGGCATCGCACGGCTTGGCGGGCGCATGCCAGCGCGGCCCCGGCAGCATGCGTAGCTGATCGAAGGCGCAATTCACCGGACGGACCTGGCCGCCGACGACGAGGAAATGCCGGCCCGGCCGGTCGAGCAGACGGATCGTCTCGGCAAGATGAGCGGCGACCGCGGCGTTGCGGGCCTGCGCTGCCGGCCCATCGCCGAGATCGAGATAATGCTGCCACGCCTGCCCGATCACGACGAAATCGGCCTGCGACTGCCGGATCCGCGGCAGCTCGCTGTCGCGCAGCTCGGCGCAGACCTGGGCGCGCGGTCCCTCCGCGGTGAGCCCGGCGAGCGTGGGACATCCGCTCATGGTGGAGACGTGCCCGATCATGCCGCGCGCCTTCAGCGTCGCATCGAGCGCGGCGACATATTGCTGGACATAGGAATCGCCGAGCAGCTCGACGCCGCGCGTGCCGTCGAGATCGCCGAACGCGCAGAGACGGCCGAAGGTGCGGCCGCATTTGTTGAGGCCGAAGCCCTGCAGCTGGAACAGCGCGAGCTGGTCGTCCGGCAGCCGCGACACGACGCCGTTGGCGCGGAACGTCACATGGGTGAGCGCGGCACCCACGATGAGCACGGTCGCAAAGCTCGCCACCTGCGCGCCCCTCGGCCACGGCAGCCGCCGCAGCGGCCGCTCGACGATGACGAACATCAGCGTGGTCAGCACCGCCATCAGCGCGAGCTGCGCCGCCTGTCCCGCCGCGGTCTGCGCCGCATCGCCAAAGATGAAACGGACGAAGAAGATCACTGGCCAGTGCACGAGATACAGCGAATAGGAGGCGGCGCCGACGACGCGAACCGGGCGGACCATCACCAGCGATGTCGGCGCGTTGGCCGCGATGATGACAGCGGTGGCGATGCAGGGCAGCAGCGCGGCGACGCCCGCAAGGGACTGATAGCGGCCGATCACGAGGAGGCTGCCGGCCAGGACGACATCGCCACAGGCGGCGGCGAGCAGGCGTGCGCGCGGCGACGCTGCCAGGCGGGCCTCGAGCGGAATGGCGAGCGCGCCGAGCGCGAATTCGAACACCCGGAACGGCGTCAGGAAGAACACGGCCTCTGGGTCGCGCGGCAACCAGAGTGCGGCCGCGGCAAAGGACAACAACCCGATCGCCGCAATGGCACGGAACACATGCCGACGCGTACCGGCCCACATCAGGAGCAGCGGCGCCAGCGCGTAGAATTGGACCTCCGCAGACAGCGACCACAAATGCAGCAGCGGCAACTGATCCGCGCTCGGTGCGAAATAGGCGCTGGCCTCGCGCCAATACTGGATGTTGGCGATCGAGAGCAGCCCGTGCGTCGCCTCCTTGGCGAGCTGGCGCAGGGCTTCCGGCGACAGAAACAGCCAGCCGACCGCGAACGTCGCCGCTGTCGTCGTGACCAGCGCCGGCAGGATGCGCCGCGCCCGCCGCAGATAGAAGTCCGACAGCGAGAAGCGCTGCGCAGCGACGTCGCGCAGGATCTGCCCGGTGATGAGATAGCCGGAGATGACGAAGAAGATGTCGACGCCGGCATAGCCGGCCTCGAAACCCGTGATCTTCAGATGAAAGAGAATGACGATGACGACAGCGATCGCCCGAAGGGCATCGATGTCAGCCCGATGACTGCGTTCCAATGTCGTCCACTCCGCGCATTCCTCGAGGCGGACGAGTTGCGCAGACACGAATGGCAACAGCGGGAAACAGTCATGACGTCATCGGACCCATCCGATGACACCGCGCCGGCGATGCCGTGGCGGACGTGAAGGAAGTTTGCTGAAGTCGGCCGCAAGTTCGGCAATCCGTTGAACGATCAGCTCGAATACGGCAATCTGGCGGCGCTGAGGGACCATGCGGGGCTGAGGACGGTGATGAAACTGTTGCGAGGAGAATGGCGGGCAGCGTTCGCGGGAATAGCCGTCGCGGCGCTGCTGGCGGCAGCCACCGCAGCCGCGGCGCAAGCCCAGACGCCTGCTCCCGCGCCCGGTCCCGCTCAGACCACGGTCGAACGCAACGCCAAGGGCGTCGCCGGCAAGCCGATCCAGGTCGGGATCTATCTCAACGTCCAGCCCGACTGCTCGTCCGGCCCCCTTCCCTCCATCCGTCTGCTGACGGCGCCGGGCAACGGCACCGTCACGATCAAGCGCGGCAAGGTCAGCGCGACCAACTACAAGCAGTGCCTCGCCCTGGAGGTGCCGGGCTTCATCGCCTTCTATCAGTCGAGGGCCGACTTCGCCGGCACCGACACGGTGACGCTCGAGGTCAAGTTCCCGCAGGGCCGCACCGAAGTGCAGCGGATCATGATCAACGTCGGCGTCGGGCCGGCGGGGCAGAAGATCTGAGCCGCAGCGCATCGGCGACGCCGCCTCCATGAGAAAAGGGCCACCTCATGGGCGGCCCTTTGCTTCTGCTTGTCCCAAGCCGGCCGGGTCAGACGTGGACCTGCGTCTGGGCGTGGCTGTTGTCGATGATCATCTTGATCACGTCGTCGCCGGCCGTGAGGTTGCCGCCGGTGTCCTTGATCGTCGCGACGTTGGTCCAGCCGGAGCCGGCGTTGATCTGCAGCGTCAGGTCGCCGTTGTTCAGAACGCCACTGCCGTTGGCCGAGGCCAGGCTGGTGTGCCCGCCGCTGTCGACGAAGCGCACCGCGTCGGCATGGTTGCCGGACACGCTGGCCAAGAGGCCCGAGAGGTCGATGACGTCGCCGGAGGTCCCGGTCTGGAAATCCAGGATGGTGTCGAGCCCGCCGCCGGCGAGATCGCCGGCGTTCCACTTGAACGTGTCGGACCCGCCGTTGCCCGTGAGCTGGTCGGAGCCGGCGCCGCCGATGAGAACGTCAGCGCTGCCCGACCCATTGATCGTATCATTGTAGTTCGAACCGATCACGCCTTCCATATTCTTGTAGCTGTCCGTGCCGAGACCAGGAATGGACACATTCGTGGCGGTCGAGCTTTGAGTCAGCGTCAACGTAAAACCGGCCGTGGCATCCGAGAAGTCGAGCAGGTCGATCCCTGCCGCGCCATCGATGGTGTCGTTGCCGCCGCCGCCGCGGATGATGTCGTCGCCGTCGCCGCCATTGATCGTGTTGGCAGCACTGCTGCCGATCAGGATGTCGTCGCCCGAGCCACCGGTCACGCGCTCGATATTGGCGATTGAGCCGAAGCCGGTGGCCGTGCCGGCTCCGAGATTGACCGTCACGTCCTCGCCGGTGATGTAGGTCAGCGTATCGCCGTTGTTGCTGCCGAGATCGGCGGTCACGGCCTCGATATTGCTGAGCTTGGTTCCGTTGACGTCGGTGATCACGCCGCCGGCAACCGTGACATAGATCAGATCCTGCGACGACGTCCCCTCGATGACGAACGTGTCGGCGCCGATGCCGCCGTCGACCGTGTCGACGCCGTCGTTGACGCCCCAATAGAAGGTGTCGTTGCCGGAGCCGCCGATGGTGACGTCGTTGCCGCTGCCGCCGCGGATGGAGTCGTTGCCGGCGCCGCCGTTGATATAGTCGTTGCCGGAGCCGCCGAGCAGCGTGTCGTTGCCGCCGAGGCCGTAGATGCCGTCATCGTCGGCGCCGCCGTTGAAGTTGTTGCCGCCGCTCGACCCGATCATCACGTCGTAGCCGTTGTTGGCATTGGCCTCGAGCGTGTTGTCGACCGTGGCGGTGATCGCGTCGCCGTCGTTGGCACTGTAGCCGGACAGCCACGGCGCCGAGCCGACCACCCACGACTTGTCCGACAGCGAGTTGATGGTGAGATTGAGCGCACCATTGTCGAGCGCGTTGAAGGCGAGATAGGTCGATACGGACGATACCGAGTCGGTGGCCGTGACCTTGTAGACGTACAGGCCCGCATCGCTGTTGTTCGGATCGCCGGTGAACTGGTTTCCGGTCCGATGGATCCAGCTATCGTCGCCGGTCGAGCTGTAGACGAGGCTGTAGGTGTAGGTGACCGTCCCCGTTCCGCCTGAGAACAGCGTTGCCGCATTCAGGCTGATCACGTTCGGCGAGTCGGTGTTCTGCGACAGCGCATAGCGTCCGTCGGCGCTCGTGGTGTCCACGACGGCCAACGGCGCCGGCTCGTTCGTGCCGTTGATGGTCACGTCGATGACCTGGCTGGCCGTGCCGTCGACCGACTTCACGGTCAGCGTGTCGTGCTTGACGTCGCCATTGTTGAGCGCCTGGACGTTGGCGGCCGAATTGTTCAGCGTATAGCCCCAGGCCCCGGTCACCGCGTTGAAGGTGAAGGTGCCATACGTCCCCGCCAGTGAAGCGGGCGTCTGGAACTGGGCTTCCCCACTATCGACGTCGGTAACCGTCAGGGTCCCGCCGGCCGTCAGCGTGCCGTCCTCCTTGACCGTCCCGCTTGCCGTGCCCGCGATCGACGCCGCATCGTTGACGCCGTTCACCGTGACGGTGACGGTCTGCGTCGTCGTCCCGCCGTGACCGTCGTCGATCTTCACCGTGTAGGTCTGATCGATATGGTCGCCGGCGCGCAGCGACTGGATGTCGGCGTCGTTGACGGTGAACGTCCAGTTCACCTTGTGGCCGGTATTGTCGACCGTGGCGTTGAACGAGCCGTAGTAGTTGCTGCCGGCCGGTGTCGTGTAGGTCACGGTCTGGGCATCGCCGTCTACGTCGGTGAAGGCGATCGCGCCGGACGCCCGCTCCACGCCCGGTGTCACGACCGTGCTGGGTTGCAGCGAGATGTCGTCGATGACGGCACCACCTGCGCTCGCGAACTTGATCGTCGTCGACGTCGAGGTCGCCGTGAACTGGTAGGTCTGCTCCGTCCAGCCAAAGTTCCAGGCACTCGTCGTCAGAAGGGGTGTTCCATCAACGGATGATGTCACGGCCGTACCGTAGGTCATCACGTAGAAGTCGACGGTATAGGTCACGCCGACGACGGTGCTGATGGTCTGGCTCATCGAGCTCGATGCGCCGTAGAAGTCGGCCGAGCCGCCATCCGTGCGGCCGCCCACGACGGTGACGGCATGGGCGCCCCCGACCGTCCACGCATCCAGCGTGTAGAAGTTGCCGTTGTAGTAGCCGAACGAGCCGTTCTGGATCAGGTTGCCGCTCGGCGCCGCATAGGAGGCGTCCTCGGTGACGCTTGCCGCGGTCGTTCCGGCTCCGAAGGTCGGCGCGTGGTTCGGCGCCGTGACCGAGCCGGTCTGGCCGCTGGTCACGTTCTCGGCAAAGCCCTGGCCGTCGGTATAGGTAACGTTGGCCGAGATCTTGTGGCCGACGTCGTTGGACCCCAGCGTATAGGTCGAGCCGGTTGCGCCGTTGATGACGGCGCCGTCCCGCAGCCAGTGATAGACGACGTTCGACGCGGCGCCATCCGGATCGCTGCCGAGATTGGCGGTCAGCGTCTGGCCCTGCGTCGCCGTGCCCGACACCGTCACGCTCGCAGCGCCGTCATTGACCGGCGTGATGGTCAGCGTGAAGGCGTCCGAGACGGCATATTCGCCGTCGCTGGCGTAGACCGTGACGTTGACCGTGCCTACGAAATTGGCCGGCGGGGTGCCGCTGAAGGTGCCGGTCGTGGCGTCGAAGTGCAACCACGCCGGCAGGTTGCTGCCGTCGCTGAGGTTCGCCGACAGCGTCAGCAGGTTCGCGGTGCCATCGAAGCGGCCATCGACATCGGCAAACGTGTTCGACGGGATGGTGAAGCTGAACGGCTGATCTTCCGCCGAGCTGCGGTCGGTCAGCGCGTTCTGCAGGACCGGCGCATCATTGTTGCCGAGGATCTGGATCGTCACCGTCTTGGCGGTGCCGTCCTCCGTGTAGACCGTGAAGCTGTCGGTCAGCGTGGTTTCGCCTTCCTTCAGCGCCTGGATTCTCGGGTCGTTGTTATAGATGCCGTAGGTCCACCTGCCATCGCTGCCGATCTCGTACCAGCCGCAGCCGTTGGCCGTGTTCGAGGACGTCGCCTGCCACACATCGTTGTGCCCGTCGACGTCGGTCGCATTGAGGTCGCCGCGGGCGATGCCGTAGAGCGGGCTGCTCTGGCTGTTGGCGATGCCGCCCTCCTCGGCGATGGTGCCGGTGGCGTCGCCGCTGATCACGGCCGCGTCGTTGACGCCGGTGACCGTGATCTTGAGCGTCGCCGTGTTCGACACCGCGCCCGACGGATCCTTGTCGGTATAGGTGAAGGTGTCCACCGCGGGCACGCCCGCCGCCAGCGCATCGGCCTTGTCGGCGACATAGGTGTAGGAGCCGTCCGAATTCAGCGTCAGATGGCCGTAGGCGCCCTCGATCGAGGTGCCGACGCCCGCCCCCTGCGTCACGCTGCCGGTGCCGGCCACGACGCCGGACACGACGAGCGAGCTGACGGGGTTGTCGACGTCGCTGTCGGCCACCGAGCCGCCGGTCGAGCCGCGGATGACGCCATTCGCAACTGAGATGTTGAGCGTGTCATCCTCGAGCACCGCATGGGTGTCGGAGTTCGCCACCGGCGGGTGGTTGGCGGGGATGACCTCGACGCTGACCGTCTGGGTGGCACTCAGATTGCCGCCGCCAACATTGCCGTTGTCGTTGATGGTGATCGTGACCGACCCCGGCTGGTCGCTGTTCGGCGTGAACACCGCCGATGCCAGATAGGTATTCAGATCGTTGATCTTGAACCCGCTCATCGCGAGCGTCTGCTCGGCGTTGAAGACGCCGAGCAACGGAATGGACAGCGTGCCGCCGGAGATGTCGAACCTCACGGACTCGACGACATTGCCGTCCGCGTCGGAGAAGGTGATCGCGTTCGCGCCGGTGAAAGCGAACGACGCGCCTTCATCGGCGGTCACGTGCGTCGGGGCATGGATCTCCGGTGCATCGTTGACCGGCACCACGTTGATCGTCAGCGTGCCGATGTCCGTCTGTCCGGCCGCATCACGCACCGTGTAATCCACGGTATCCGCGCCATAGAAGTCGGCCTTGGGCTTGTAGACATAGGTGCCGTCGGCATTGAAGTGAATCGTACCGCCCTTGGCCGTCGTGAAGTCGCCCGCCACCACGCTCAGCGTGTCGCCGGTGTCCGGGTCGCGGTCGTTGTGCAGAACGCCCTGCGTCGGATCGGACACGGTCAACGTCGTGTCCTCGTTCACACTGGCCGTGTCATCCACGGCCGTGGGAGCATCCTCGATCGGGTTGATGTTGATCGTGATCGTCTGCGTCGCGCTCAGATTGCCACCGCCGACATTGCCGTTGTCGTTGATGGTGATCGTGACCGATCCCGTCGCATCGTTATCGGCTGATGGCGTGAACACCGCCGACGCCAGAATGGCGTTCAGATCGCTGATCTTGAACCCGCTCATCGCGAGCGTCTGGCTGGCGTTGTAGACGCCGAGAGACGGGATCGCGAACGTGCCGCCGGAGATGTCGAACCTCACGGACTCGACGACATCGCCGTCCGCATCGGAGAAGGAGAACGCGTTCGCGCCGGTGAAGGCGAATGGCGTATCCTCGTTCGTCGTCACCTGCGTCGGCGCATGGATCTGCGGCGCGTCGTTGACCGGGGTCACCGTGACATCGATCGTCTGCAGTGCGGTGTTGACGACGTCGGTGTGGACGTTGCCGTCCGACAACGTAGCCTGGTCGGTGACCTCCGCGACCACCGACAACGAGAACGTGCCGTTGTAGTTCGCGGGCGGCGTGATCTGCAGCGGGTGGCTGTCGAACGCGGCGATCGCGGCGGCGCTATCGATCACCCACTTGCCGGCGTCAGCGCCGGTTCCGGCATGGCCGACCGAGAAGGTCGCACCGGCCGGATAGCCCGAAATCAGCAGCCGCAGGCTTTCGGAGCCGTCGGTATCGGTGACGGCGGCACTGATGAGCTTCAGGTTGATCGTGGTGTCCTCGGCACCCGAGGCCGGGCCGAGATCCATGAAGCCCAGCGTCAGCGCGTCCGCCTTCGGTGCGACGTCGACCGTGACATGCGCGGTCGCGGTCCCGCCATCGCCGTCGCTGACCGTGTAATCGAAGCCGGCGACGCCCGAGAAGTTCTTGTCCGGCGTGAACACCGGATTGCCGTTGGAGAGCGAAACGGTGCCGTGCGTCGCGTTCGACACGCCGGTGACGGTTAAGGTGTTGTTGTCGACGTCGGTGTCGTTGTTGAGCAGGCTGAGCAGCGCGTTGACGGTGAGCGGGCTATCCTCACTCGCCTGGACCGCGTCGTCATGAGCCACCGGCGGCGTGTTGAAGACACCCGCGAGCGAACGGGTGCCGTCGGTGAAGGCAAAGCTCTCGTAATTCGTGAACGTATCGGTCAGGCCGTTGTGGGTGACCTGAACGCCGATCAGCGTCACGCCGTCCGTCGCGAACACCTTGGTGTAGGTCGCCTCGGCGAACTTGAAGCCGAACTTCACCGTGTCGGTGTCAGAGCCGCCGTCGGACACAACGCTGGTGTTGCCGGCAAACCGGACGAGATCCAGCGTGTCGTTGCCGGAGCCGCCGTTGAACACGATGGTCGACGGCGCGATCGCCGTGCCGCTGATATCGGTGATCGTCACCGTGTCGCTGGCGGTGCCGCCGGTGATGGTGATGCGCTCGATCTCGTCGGCGCGGATGGTCGCGCCGTTCGGACCGTCATAGCGCACCAAAATGTCGGTGGCGTTGCTGGCGGACGGATCGTTCAGCGTCGGATTGATCTCGGTACCGGTCGAGGTCTTGCCGATGGTGAAATTGCGCGCATTTCCATCGCCCGTGATCGCGAGCACGTCGTAGTTCGGAAAGGTCGTGCCAGACTCCGAGCCGCCATCGATGACGTCGCTGCCGTCGCCCACCGTGTAGAGGAAGGTGTCGTTGCCAGCGCCGCCGAACAGCCGGTCGCCACCTCCTCCGCCGATGATGATGTCGTTGCCGGCGCCGCCAAACAGGGCATCGCCGCCCACGCCGTTGCCGCCGACCAGAATGTCGTCGCCATTTGAGCCGTGGGCCTCGGTCACGCCGCCGAGCTTGTCGGTGCCGACCACCTTGTCGGTCACCGCGGCGCGGTCGGTCACGCTGTGAGCCCCGACCGTCTCGCCAACGACCGTCGCCGCGCTGTCGCCGAGATTGACGAACACCGGCGAATTCGGCGCGTCATAACGCGTCGTGGTCACGGTGCCGGCGGCATCGACCCGGACGGTGAAATTGTTCGTGAAGACGTCGTGGTCGCGATCTTCGACCGCGAAGGCGAAATTGATGTCGAGATACTGATCGGCGACGCTCGAGGTCCCGATCGGCGCGGGGTGATCGAGCGGCTGTAGCAAGGTGAAGTTGTAGGAGCCGGTGCCGGCCTCCGACAGCGTCACCGTGAAGACCGCGGCATCAGCCGCGTTGCCGGTCACCAGACCATTCTGGCCGATGTAGCTGCCACCGCTCATGCGATAGGCGGTCAGCGTCGTGTGATCCGCCGACATCACATAGGTCAGGCCGAAGCCGAGCGATGTCAGTCCGGAGAGCTGGTGGTCGGCTGCATCGTAGACGCGCACCGGCGACGCGCCGAAGAACGTCACCGACGGCCCGGGGCTGTCGCCATCGGCCCCATAGGTGATGCGCAGATCGACCGCGCCGGTCGAGACGCTGCCGGCTGCCTCCGAGATCGCGACGGTGTCGACGTCCTGCGACTGCGGGCTGTCATCGTTGACGGTGATGATGATCTGATCGTGCAGCGCAACGGAATCGCCGTCGGAATCGGTGGCGGTCACCGCCGTCGACAGGTCGAGCGTCAGCGTGTTGTCATGGCCGGTGCCGACGTGGTCCAGCGCGCCCTTCAGACGGAACGAATACTGGCCGGTGTTGGCATCGACCTGGAATTCGAAGATCGTGACGCTGCCAGCCTTGGCGATCAGCGTGTTGTCGACCCCCATGCTGTAGGTCAGCGCCACGCCGCCCGACGTCAGCGACAGCAGCTCGGGCGCGAGGTTGGTCTTCTCGACCGTATAGGTGCCGGGCTTGTCGGCGCCGAACGACACCAGCGAGCTCAGATTGCCGGTGAAGTAGGAATCGTTGCCGTTGCCGTCGCCGTTGAGGTCGCCGCCATGGTTGCCGGTCGCGGTCACCACCGTTCCGTTCGGCAGCTCGCTCTCGTAGACCGCGGCTCTCAACACCGTCGCGGTCGCAACGGGGGTATCGTCGTCGATCGTCACCGCGAATGACGAGCTGGCGCTATCGCCATCCGCATCGGTGGCGGTGAAGCTGAAGGTCAGCTTGACGTCGTTCTCGTTCTGGCCGGCCGGATGATCGACGTGCTTCAGCAGCGTGAAGCTGTAGCTGCCTGCACCGGAATCATCGAGCGAGACCTTGAACACCTGGCTGGCCACCGACGGCGGGTTGCCGTTGGTCGGATTGCTGCCGGTGTAACCATAGACCGTATTGCCGACGACCCAGAGCTTCACCTGGACGCCCTCGACCGTCAGCGCGCCCGCGTCCGACGTGGCGCTCTGGCCGTTGGTGATGCCGCTGAACGCGACCGCGCGGTTCACGCCGCCGCTGTTGTTGTCGTCGGCGCCCCAGGAGATCGCCAGCGAGCCGTTGGCCGCGACATTGGCACCGGCGACGTCGCCGGTGGCCGCTCCGGTGTTGCCGCCGGAAAGCCCATCCTCGTCGACGGTCCCGGCATCAGACGTGCCGATCGCGGGCCGGCCGTTGTCGTCATTGATGGTGACGGTGAAGTTGCCGCCGGAGGCGGTATCGCCATCGGCATCGGTCGCGGTGAAGCCGAGCTTCAGCGACAGTGCATTGGTCTGGCCCGAGCCGACGTGATCGACATTGTCCAGGAGCTCGAAGGTGTAGCTGCCGGAGCCATCGTCGGACAGCGTGATGTGGAACACCTTGCGGTCATTCGTCGTGAGCTGGCCGCCATTGTCGTTGGCGACGCCCCAGATCTCGGTGTCCGACACGCGGATGAACTGCACCGCCGTGCCGTTCGACGTCAGCGTCGGGCTGCCTGCGCCGGCGGTCTTGACCACGTCGCCGGTATGGATCGCGCTATCGAATGCGACGCTGCGATTGGCCGCGCCCGAATTGCTGTCGTCGGCACCCCAATTGATGTTGAGCGCGACATCGGCCGCGGTCTGGGTCTGAAACACCTCCGCGCCAGCAGAGCCGGTGGCGTTCTCGGTCAGCGTCGCGGCGGTCGGCGAACCGAGCACCGGCACGTCGTCCTTGACCGAGACGACGAAGCTGTTGCTGGACGTGTCGCCGTCGCCATCAGTCGCCGTGAAGCTGAACGACAGCTTGACGATGTTCTCGCCGCTGCCGGCGGGATGGTCCAGAGTGCCGAGCAGCTTGAAGTTGTAGGAGCCGTCGTTCTGGTCGCTCAGCGACACTTCGAACACGCGGGCGCCGTGGGCGAGATCGCCGCCGGTGTAGCCGACGAGCACGCCGTTCTCGAAGGTGTACTTCACCGTCTGGCCATCCGACGTCAGCGTCAGATTGCGGCCCGAACTGTCCTCGGCGTCGACATTCGCGCCCGCGCTCGTGTAGCGGAAGGTGACCGAGCGGTCGCCGAGCCCGCCGCCCGAGGTCTTGTTGCTGTCGTCGGAGCCCCAGCTGATGTTGAGGTCGCCGCTGACCGCGGTCGGCTCCTTGGAGGCATCGGTGCCGCCCGGCAGATCGTCCTCATCGACGGTCTTGGCGTCGCCGGCCGCAGCGACCGGCGTGGTGTCGAGCACCGTGACCTTGAAGCTGCTGGTGACGCTGTCGCCGTCGGAATCCGTGGCCTTGAAGCCGAACGTCAGCGGCAGGCTGTCGTCGTTCTGGCCGGACGCCGGGTGGTCGATGTTGTCGTACAGCGTGAACTTGTAGCTGCCATCACCGCTGTCGGACAACTGGATGGTGAAGACGGTGCGGTGATCCGCGGTGACGGCCGTCAGCAAGGTGCCGTCGCTGGAGATCGTGTAGCTGATCGCCGAGCCGTCGGAGGTCAGGCCCGTGGCGCCGGCGGCAGTGGTGAAGGCCACCGCGCGGTTGTGCCCCACGCCCGTATTGTTGTCGTCGGCCCCCCAGGAAATGTCGAGGCTGCCGGTCTGGACCGTCGAGTTCGATGCATCCGGATGGCTGGTGTCGTAGCCGTCGGTCGGCAGGCTGGCCTCGCTGACGGTCTCGTCCTCGGCGCAGCCGACGGTCGGCACGTCGTCGGTCACCGCCACCGTGAAGCTGCTCGCGGAGCTGTCGCCGTCGGAATCGGTGGCCTTGAAGCCGAAGCTCAGCGCCAGGCTGTCGGTGCCCGACTTGCCATGGTCGAGGTTGTCGAGCAGCGTGAACTTGTAGCTGCCGTCGCCGTCATCGCTCAGCGTGACGGTGAAAACGGTGCGGTGATCGGTGGTGACCGCGCTCAGCGTGGTGCCGTCGGACGAGACCACATAGCTGATCGCATGGCCGTTGGACGTCAGCCCTTCCGGTGCGGTCGTGTCGAAGAACGCCACCGAGCGGTTGTTGGTCGCGCCGGAATCATTGTCGTCGGCGCCCCAGGAAATCGCGAGGCGGCCGGTCTGCACGGTGGAGTACGGCGAATCCGGGAACAGGACGTCGTAGAGATCGGTCGGAAGGTTGGCTTCGCTGACGGTCTCGCTCTCGGCGTGCCCGATCGTCGGGACGTCGTCGACCACGGTGACGGTGAACGTGCTGCTGCTCGAATCGCCGTCGGAATCGGTCGCGGTGTAGTCGAACGTCAGCTTGACGACGTTGCTGCCCTGCCCGGCCGGATGATCGAGATTGCCGAGCAGCTTGAAGGTGTAGGTGCCGGTACCGTCGTCATCGAGCGAGACTTCGAACACGCGCTGCCCGAAATTGAGGCTGTTGCCGGTGTAGCCGACCAGCACGCCATGATCGAAGGCGTATTTCACCTGCTGACCGTCCGAGGTCAGGCCGCTGAGGCCGACATCGCTGCCGTTGGTCACATGGACGTCGGCGGCAGCGTTGGACGTGTTGGCGAAGCGGACCGAGCGATCGGCGGCGCCGCTGTCGTTGTTGTCGGCACCCCATTTGATGTTGAGCGCGCCGGTCACCTGGGGATCGCGGCTGCCGCCATCGTGGCCGCCGAAATCGGGGCCGCAATCGCCGCCACCGGAGTTGAGATCGGCTTCGCTGATGCTCTTGGCCGCCCCGGTATGCGCCTCCGGGCTGTCGTCGTTGACGCTGACCTTGAACGTGCCGCTGACCTGATCGCCGTCGGAATCGGTGGCGACGTATTTCAACGTCAGCGCGATGCTGTCCTCGGTGTTGGGCACCGGGTGGTCGAGATTGTCGAGCAGCGTGAAGCTGTAGGACCCGGAATCGAGGTCGGACAGCTTCACAGTGAACACGGCGGCATTGGCCTTGTTGCTGGTCCAGTTGCCGTTGCCGTCGATGTAGTGCTGTCCGTCGAAGCGGTAGGCCGTGATCAACGTGCCGCCTTCGCTGACGCCGTAGGTCAACGCGACGCCGTTCGAGGTCAGGTGCTGCGCGGCGAGCGTCGTGGTGGCGTCGGATGCGAAGGTGACGGCGCGGTCGCCGTTCACCGATGACGCACCGGTGATCCCGACATTGCCGAGATTGTTGGCGCTGTCGCTGCCCCAGGAGATGCCGAGATCGCCCGTTGCGACCGTGTTCTGGCCGGGAACATCGCCAGGTCCGCCGGCGAGCCCGGTGGCTAGCCCGTCCTCATCGACCACGCCGGTGGCCATCTCCCGGTTCAGCACTGGCGCGTCGTCGTTGATCTTGACCTTGAAGGTGTCGGAGACCGCATCGCCATCCGAATCCGTGGCGACGAAGCCGAGGGTGAGCGTGACGTCGTCCTCGGTGTTGTGGGCCGGATGATCGACGTTGTCGATCAGCGTGAAGCTGTAGGACCCCTGCCCCTGGTCGGACAGCGACACCGTGAACACCGCAGCCGTGGCCGGATCACCGGTGGCATGGCCCTCGCCGTCGACGTAGGTGTGATGCGCTTCATCGTAGCGGTAGGCGGTCAGCATCGTGCCGCCGGCGGACACGGTGTAGGTCAGCGCGACGCCGTTCGACGTCAGATGCTGGGCGGTAAGCGTCGAGACCACGTCGACGGCGAAGGTGACGGCGCGGTCGCCGTTGACCGGCGCACCGTTGATGCCGCCGTCGACATGGCTGTTGGCGCTGCCGGCGCCCCAACGGATGCCGAGAAAGTCGGTCACCGTCAGATTGGCGCCCGCAGCGTCGTTGCCATCCGCGTAGGAATTGCCGGGATTGCCGAGACCATCCTCGTCGACCACGGAGTAGCTGACGCGCTCGCCAAACACCGGGGCGTCGTCATTGACCTCGACATTGAAGCTGCCGTGGATTGCGTCGCCGTCGGAATCGGTGGCAACGAAGCCGAAATACAGCCCTTGATTATCCTCGCTGCCGTGGACCGAATGGTCGAGATTGCCGGTAAGGTTGAAGGTGTAGGAGCCGTTGTCCAGATCCGACAGCGAGACGGTGAACACCGTGGCGCTGGCGAGGTCCTCCGTCGGCTTGCCGTTCGCGTCGACATAGGTCTCGTGGGCGGCATCGTAGCGATAGGCGGTCAGCAGCGTGCCGTTCTCGGAGACCTGATAGCTCAGCGCAATCCCGTTCGACGTCAGCCCCAGCTCCTCGAGCGAGGGAACCGTGTCCGCGGCGAAAGTGACGGCGCGATCGCCCTTGACCGACGCGCCATCAATGCCGCCGTCGACATGGCTGTTGGCGCTATCGGCGCCCCACAGGATGGCGAGCGTCTTGGTCACCGTCAGATCGGCGCCGGCGACGTCGCTGCCTTCCACGTAGCTGTCGCCGGCATTGCCGAGGCCGTCCTCGTCGACCACACCGGCGCTCGGCGCATCGCCGAACACCGGCGCGTCGTCGTTGACTTTCAGGGTGAAGCTGTCGGTCACCGCGTCACCGTCGGAATCCGTGGCGACGAAGCCGATGTTGAGCGTGATGTCGTCCTCGGTGCCGTGCACCGGGTGATCGAGATTGCCCTTCAGCTCGAACGTGTAGGAGCCGTGATCCTGATCGGACAGCGCCACGGTGAACACCGTCGCGTGGGCCGAATCCGTCGGCTTGCCGTCGGCGCCGACATAGGTCTCATGCTCGGCGTCGTAGCGATAGGCCGTGAGCAGCGTTCCGTTGTCGGACACGACGTAGGTGAGACCGAAGCCGTTCGAGGCGAGATTCTGGGCGTCGAGCGTCGCGACCACGTCGGCCGCGAAGGTCACGGCGCGGTCGCCGTTGACCGGCGTGCCATCGATGCCGCCATCGACATGGCTGTTGGCGCTGTCGGCGCCCCAGCGAATGCCGAGCGTATCGGTGATCTTCAGGTCTTCGCCATAGGCGTCGCCGTCATCCTTGTAGCTGTTGCCGGCGTTGCCGAGGCCGTCCTCGTCGACCACCGAATAGCTCGGCTTCTCGCCGAAGCTCGGGGCGTCGTCATTGACCTTCACCGTGAAGGTGTCGGTGATCGCATCGCCATCGGAATCGGTGGCGACGAAACCGATGTTGAGGGTGATGTCATCCTCGGTGCCGTGCACCGGGTGATCCAGGTTGCCCGACAGCGCGAAGGTATAGGAGCCATGACCCTGGTCGGACAGCGACACCGTGAACACCACGGCGCCCGACAGCCCCTCGCCTTCCAGCGGCTTGCCGTTGGCATCGACATAGGTCTCGTGCGCGGCATCATAGCGATAGGCGGTCAGCACGGTGCCGTTCCCCGACACTTCGTAGCGCAGGGCAAAGCCGTCGGAGGTCAGATCCTGCGCCTCGAGCGAGGTCACCACGTTTGCGGCGAAGGTGACGGCGCGGTCGCCATTGACCGGCGTTGCGTTGATGCCGCCGTCGACATTGTTGTTGGCGTCGTCGGAGCCCCAGCGGATTCCGAGCGTATCGGTGACCGTCAGGTCTTCGCCATAGGCATCATGGCCGTCGGCGTAGCTGTTGCCGGCATTGCCGAGACCGTCTTCATCGACCACCGAATAGCTCGGCTTCTCGCCGAAGCTCGGGCCGTCATCGGCGACATTGACGGTGAAGGCGCTGTTGACGGGGTCGCCGTCGGCGTCCGTCGCGACCACCTTGAAGGTCAGCGGCAGCGACGCGTCGTTGGCGCCGTTGTGGTCGATATTGTCGGACAGCGTGAAGGTGGCGCTGCCGGAGCCGGTGTCGGACAGCGACACGGTGAAGATGGTGCGCGCGCCCTCACCCTCACCTGCGGTCGCGATGATCTCGGTGCCGTTGGCCGACAGCGTGTAGGAGATGGCCTCGCCGTTCGAGGTCAGGCCCAGCGCCTGCAACGTCGCGATCTCGGACGCGTCGAACACCAGCGAGCGGTCGCCGTCGACCACGGTCCCGTTGGAGCCGCCATCGACCTTGCTGTTGCCGTTGTCGGCGCCCCAGCCGATGTGGAGATCCACGCTCGCCGTGGTCGGCTCGAAGCCGTCGCCGCCCACGACCTTGGCGACGAGCTCGCTCTCGCCGCCGCCTTCGCTGCCGCCGCCGGTGTGCTCGGCGACGTTGATCGCCTCGACGGTGCCGGCGACCGGCGAATCGTCGTTGACGCCGATCACGATCGTCACCGGCGCGGTGTCGCCGCTGCCGTCGATGGCGATGACGTTGATGGTGAGGTTCAGCGTGTCTTCGGTGCCGAAGACCGGATGATCGAGCGGCTGCAGCAGCGTGACCGTATAGGTCCCCGCGATCGTCGCGTTGGCGTCGAGCGTGACGGTGAAGACCTGGTTGGCGACGATCGAGGGATCACTGCCGATATAGCCGATCAGCTCCGGCTGGCCGTTGACGGTGGTGATCGCAAAATGCACCTCCTGGCCGCCGGACGTCAGCCCGGCAAGACCAGGCTGTGACGCCGCAAACGCAAAGGCGCGGCCGATCACGTCGGTGCCGAAGTCGACGTTCAGCGAACCGGTAAAGCTCGTCGCCACGCCGCCGATGTCGCCGCTGCCGCCGGGCCGGCCTTCGGACAGGCCGTCCTCATTGAGCACCACGCTGTCGGCGACGCCGGCAATCGGCGTCGGATTCGGCGTGACCGGATTGTCGCCGAATTTGGTGGTGGTGTCCTCGGCTCCCAGCAGCCCAAGCGGCGTGCCGCCGATCAGCGCATCGATCTTGAACGTCCCGAAGTTCGCTCCGGCAGGCACGCCCGGCGCACCGGGCGTTCCCGCGGCGGGCAGCACCGACTGGTCGGTGGTGATGGGAAACAGCTCGGCGAACTGATCGCCATTGATGATTCGGTCGGGGCCGACCTCGAAGCTGACGTCCTTCAGCGGGGCGCCGTTGGTATCGAAAACCGGGTCGATGGACACCGTCGACTGATTGTCGAACAGGATGATGAGGCGGTTGCCGATCTTGACGAAGGTCAGCCGCTCGCTGGCGATGTCGCTGAAATCGATCTGGCTCTGACCGTCGAGATGAACCGTAGTGGCTTGGTTGCCCGGCGGTTTGCCGATCTTGAGGTGCTTTGCAGAGGCGCTGGATGGCTGCGAGGACGTGCCGGTCAACTGGGCCAGCAGGACAGGAGCATTCATGCGCCAAAACCTCCAAATATGGGGCGCTTTGGTGGCGCTCCCATTTCTATCGTTAAACTATTATTAAACGAGAATACGGGTCAATATTACCGGTTCTTGTTAATCAGACTTTAGGGACTTTGGGTAAATGCAGTCAAGTGCAGCGGCATTTATGAAGGTAAATTAGTCCGCGCCTATGCTTCCGCGCTACGCATGGCGCAGCCGGAAAGACAAGATTAAATCGGGTTTTGGCCTGGAGAATTACTACTGATCCGCAGTTGTTCCACGCGCAATACTTGCGGAACACCACGCACGCTGTCGTGAATATGAGCTGAGCGCCATGAAAAATGGCCGAAATGGAACTCCGCCTCTCGCGAATTATTTGCGAAAGGCGGGAACTATTCTTGAAAGAGATTGTGCAGCGGCAGAATGCCTCAGATGCGGCTGACCACGCAGGCGACCGGTTCATATTTGCGCAAATACAACAGCGCCTGGTCACCGATACCATCGAGCCACACGCCGCGGCCTGCGTAGCGATAGCCGTCGCCCATCGGAACGAGACGGACCGGAATCGCGTGGCGAGGATGGAGGTAGAGCTGCGCGGTGACGATCTCGCCCGGCGCGAGCACGGGACGAGAGCGCAGCGCGTAACTGCCGCCATTCTCGCAGGCGATCGCAAACGCCGCGCCCGGCAGCACCACGGCGTCGGCCTGCGCGATGCCGATCATCCCACCGATCGCCGACAGGACCACTGCCCCGCAAACCATGACTTGCTTGATATTCACCGCGGCCCCCTGCTCGCCAGCTTCCCGGCGCGCATTAAGACCGCAAACGGCGCCGGCTACAAGTCGTTCGGCTGCGACATTCAGAGCAGCAACGGTCGGCCCGGATCACGGCCGCCGCCGATGTCGGCTTCGGCCGCCGGCGTGACGTCGCTCTCGCTTTCGTGGTGCGGCCGCTCGGCATAGGGCGCCGCGAACAGGCTGACGCCGCGGTGATCGATCGCAAACAACGGCATGAAGGACTGCAGATCGCGACCTTCCATCAGAGCGGCCCGCCGATTGTCGAGCACGAGCCACTTGCCGTCGAGCCGCACTGCGACGACCGCATGATCCTGCCTTACGGCGAGGTCGCGGACCAGAAGCAGCTTGAGATCGGATTCCGGCGTTCCCGCCGCCAGCAACAACGCGTATTTCGCGATCGCGTAGTCCTCGCAGTCACCGAGGCCGCTGCGAAAGGTCTGCAGTGGCGAACTCCAGACGTCCGGCAGGCCGTGTTGCTGATCGTCGCTGACGTAGCGCACCGCCTGGTTGACGCCGCGATTGATGATTTCCGCGCGTGCACGACCTTCGCTGGCGGCAGCCGCCGATCGCATCAGCGCGACGAAGAAGCGCTCCGACGCCGAGCAGCGCGCGTCATCGCCGTTGCAGCGGTCGGTCGACATCCGCTCGCTCGCCATCGCAGCCTGGATGCCGCGCCATTTCACCCACAGCACGCCTTCGGGTGCGCGGAACGTCACCAGGCCGAACGGCTCGTCGCTGGGATTAGCGACCGCCGGCCCCTGCGGGGCGTCGCTGACTGATCCGGCGCGGCCGGCCGGGTCGGTCGATGCCACTTCCACAGGCCCGGAGGCCGCGCGACGCAGGCCGTCGTGCTTGGCGAGCACGGCATTGATGGTGAAGAAACGGACGGGCGGCGGCACCGGCAGCGCGCTATCCGCAGTACCCTGCAGAGATCTACGATTTGAAGTCTCGGCAAACGCAGCGCCGGCACAACCGGCCACGACTGACAACACAAGCGCAAGCCCCAGCGCGCGCGGGCGAACCCGCGGCCGATCGATCCGCAACATCAGTGACGCCCTGTATGCTCCGGGCATCGGCCGACGTCATCGCGTCGATCCCTGTCCCGGTTGTTATCGGATCAGGGATAGGGCCGGCGCGGCTTCGGGCCGGTTAAACCGCGGTGATGTTCGCGGCCAAGCTGCGAACGCGACTAATCGCGGCCGACCAAATCGCGTCGCATTTGAACGATTCAGAATTTGGTAACGCAAGCCGGCTCGCTCCGCCGCGGATCAGCGCAGCGACTTCTGGGATCTCACATATTTTTCGCGGAGAACCGGGTATCGCTGCACTCACACGAGCTGCCCGCGCCTGCGGTCAGCGCTCCCGCAGCGCCTCGTCGCGCAGCATGCGGGCAGGCTTGACCAGATAGTCCAGCACCGATTTCTTGCCCGTCAGGATCTCGACGGTCGCGACCATGCCCGGGATGATCGGAAGCGGCTGCTGGGCGGTCCCGAGATGGTTCTTCTCGGTGCGCACCATCACCCGATAGAAGGTCTCGCCACGCTCGTTCTTGTCGCCCTTCTCGTCGGTGATGGTATCGGCGCTGATGCGCTCGACGCGCCCGTGCAAGGAGCCGTACACTGAGGAATCATAGGCGCTGAGCTTGACCACCGCCTCGTGGTTGGGACGGATGAAGGCGATGTCCTGCGGACGGATGCGGCCTTCGACCAGCAGCGTGTCATCGAGCGGCGTGATCTCCATCAGGCTGGCGCCTGGCGCGACCACGGCGCCGATGGTGGTGACGTTGAGCCTGTTGACGATGCCGCGCACGGGCGAGCGCAGTTCGGTCCGCCGCACCCGGTCCTGGGCCGACTTGATGTTCTCGTCGAGCACGGCGAGATCGCCGCGCGACTTGGCGAGATCGTCCTCGGCCTGGGCGCGAAACGCCGTGACGATGTTGAGCCGGCGCGCGCGCGCCTCCTGCACGGCGGCCTCGGTCTTCACGATGCTCGCCTGCACCACCGCGAGCTGCCCCCGCATGTCGGTGGCCTGGCGGTCGGCGCGGAGCATCTCGATCTCCGGCACCACCTTCTGGTCGAACAGCTTGCGGGTCAGCCCCAATTCGCGATTGAGCAGTGCCAACGTCTCCGAGAAGCGCTTCTCGGTGGCCCTGAGCTCGTCGATCTCCTTGCTCTTCTGCTGCTCCTGCTGCTGCACGACGTCGATGTCCTGCGCGAGCTTGCGCGCATGGGCGTCGAACACGGCGCGCTCGGTCTGCACCGCGCGCGGGGCGTCCGCGACGAGCTCCTCGGGAAACTCGACCGGGCTGCGGCCCTCGGTCTCCGCCGCCAGCCGGATCACCCGCGCCGCCATCGCGCCGCGGCGCTCGCGGATCTCGCCGAACTGCGACGCGAAATTGGTGTCCTCGATCCGCGCCAGCGGCTGATCCTTTTCGACGATCGCGCCTTCCTGCACCAGGAGATCGGCGATGATGCCGCCTTCCAGCGATTGAACCACCTGGGTCTGGCGCGACGGCACGACCTTGCCATTGCCGCGCTTGACCTCATCGAGCACGGCGAAATGCGCCCAGATCAGGAAGGTGAAGAACAGGCCGAGCGAGGCCAGCAGCAGCATCCGCGCCGTCTTCGGCGTGCGCAGCTCGACGGCAGCCCTGATGTCGTTGGAGAACGCGAAATCGCTGAGCGCCATGTCACCGCGTCCCCTGGACCGGCTTCACCGCGTGGCTCGCGGCCGGCGCCGCCGCGGGCTGCTGCGGACGCAGCATGGTGAGGATCTGCGCGGTCGGACCGTCGGCGACGATCTTGCCGGAGTCGAACACCAGGATGCGGTCGACCAGCGACAACAACGAAGGCCGGTGGGTCGAGACGATGATGGACATCTCGCCTTTGGCCAGCGACTTCAGGCGCTCGAGAAATTCGCCCTCGCTGCGGACGTCGAAATGTGCAGTCGGCTCGTCGAGGAATAGCACGCGCGGCTTGCGGATCAGGACACGCGCCAGCCCGATCGCCTGCTTCTGCCCGCCCGACAGGCTGCGGCCGCCTTCGGCGATCATCATCTCATAGCCCTGCGGGTGGCCGGCGATGAAGGTTTCGACGCCGGCGAGCCGCGCTGCCTCGAGCACCTCCTCATCGGTCGCCGCTGGGCGGCCGAGCGTGATGTTGTCGCGCAGCTTGCCGTAGAACAGGTCGGTGTCCTGCAGCACGAAGCCGATGCCGGCGCGCAGATCGGCCGGGTCGTACTGCTGGATGTCGATCCCGTCGATCAGGATGCTGCCTTCGGTCGGCGGATAGAACGCAGTGGCGAGGCGGCCGACGGTGGTCTTGCCCGAGCCGACCCGACCGATGATGCCGATCTTCTCGCCCGGCTTGATATCGAAGGAGACGTTGTCGAGCGCCTTGGTCTGGCTTCCCGGATAGGAGAAGCTGACGTTCTTGAACTGGATGCGGCCCTGGTTGATCTCACGCGCGACGTAGATCTTTTCCGGCGGACGCTCACGGTCCATGGACATCAGCCGGTCGATCGAGCGCAGCGCCGACGTCGTCTGGGTGAAGCGCGTCATCAGGCCGGCGATGCCTGCGATCGGACCGAGCACGCGACCCGACAGCATGTTGGCCGCCACCAGCGCACCGACCGAGAGCTTGCCGTCGAGGATCAGGAACACGCCGACCACGACCAGCAGCAGGCTGCAGAACTGGCTGGCGACGCTCGCCGCGGTCATGGCCATCGACGCCCAGAACTGGACGTCCTCGCTGGAGCGCGCCTGCGCCGCCACCGAGCGCTCCCACACCGTCTGCACCCGGCTCTCGCCGGCCACCGCGCGGACCGTCTCCATTCCGTTCAGCGATTCCACCAGAATGCCGTGACGCGCGGCGGACTGCGCCTGCATCTGCCGCATCGCGCGTTCGAGCGGCCGCTGGATCAGCAGCCCGACGGCGATCATCACCGGCAGCATCAGCAGCGGAATCCATGCGATGGGACCCGCGATGATGAACAGCACGATGATGAACACGACCGCGAACAGCATGTCGGTCGCCGACACCACGGTGCCGGAGGTGAAGAACTCGCGAACCGAATCAAAGTCGCGCAGCTGGTTGGCGAGGATGCCGACCGATGGCGGCCGCTTGTCCATCTTCAGCGACATCACGTGCTCGAAGATGTTCGCGGCAAGCACCACGTCGATCTTCTTGCCTGTCATGTCGATGATGCGGCTGCGCACCACCTTGAGCAGGAAGTCGAATCCGATGGCGAGGAGAAGGCCGATGCCGAGTGCGACCAATGAGGGGATCGCGCCGTTCGGGATCACGCGGTCGTAGACGCTCATCGTGAACAGCGGCGCGGCCAGCGCCAGGATGTTGACGATGAACGCGGCGATCGCGACATGGCCGTAATTGGCGCCGAAGCGGCTGACCACGGACCAGAACCAGTGCGTCTTCGGCACCTCGCCGGCTGCCGCCACGCGCGGATCGGCGACTGTGGCGGGCCGCACTAGATAGGCGAAGCCGACATATCGCGCCGCGACCGCCTCGAAGCGCTCGATCGCCGGCTGTTCACGACGCGAGGGATCGACGATGGTGAGGCGGCCGGCGGCCTCGTCGATCGTCAGCAGGATGCGCGTGGTGCCGTCGTGAAACATCAGCACGCAAGGCAGCACCAGCGCGGGGATCTCGCTCAGCGGCCGTTCGACCAGTTGCGCCTCGAGCCCGGCGCGCTGCGCGGCGCGCTCGTAGAGCGCGATGCTGAGCACGCCGCTGTCGAGCGGCAGTCCGGATAGCAGCGCGCTGCGGCTCAAGGCGCGGCCATGATGAGCTGCGAGGTAAAGCAGACTGTCGCTGAGAGGATCAGTTGCTGCTGCGGCTGCGCTCATCTGCGGCATCACGTGGGCCGTCTCTTCGAGCTCGAACCTTGTCGGACGAATATTCAACGACGCCTCGAAAACCCATCTGGCCCACCGAGCAGCGCGGACCTGCACCCATTGCTTCTTGCTAATAATTTGCCTTAGCCCAATTCTTTGGCTCGCACCTGGCTTTTTCAAGATTTTTGCAGGTGCTTCTCGACAATCTCAGCGCAAAGTAAATGCGTATGGTGAAAAGCCGGCGCGACATGCACCGGCTTTGTTAGTCTCACCTATTTCGGCGCGTGCCCGTTGGGGCTCTGAGCGAATCCGCCGTACTTTCCGGACGCGACGAATAGCGTCGTATCCTCAGGATCGCTCGAGGCCCACCGATCGCCAAAGGTAATCGGCGCAGGATGCTTCGGCGTACCATCATGCAGGCCGAACATCGGCACCGGACCGGCGGAGCTCAGCGGCTGCGGTCCGGGCGCAGGCGCGCTCAGCCGAACAGGCGCCAGGCTATAGCCGATGAAGCCGCTCGGCGTGTCCACCGGCTCGGTCTCCGGAGGATGCCCGGTCTTCAGGTAGTTGAGCATCTGGCCCATCGCGGCGAGCAGCTGATAGTCAGCGAACACAACCACACCGCGCGCCGACACCAGCGACACGTTGGCATTGAAGTACTGGTTCTGCGAGTTCAGGAGATCGATCAGCGTGCGCTGGCCAAGTTCGTATTCCTTGTTGTAGGCGACGAAGGTGCGACGGGCTGCTTCGACATCGCGCACGAGGGCGGCGACGCGATCGGCGGTGATGATCCGGGCCGCCCAGGCCTTGTCGATCGACTCCAGCGCATCGCGCTGCAGCCGAGCGTGCTTCTGCTGCTCCTGGATCATCCGCTGCGCGGCTTCCTCACGGCGCCAGCTGTTCTGACCGCCGTTGAAGATATCCCAGGACGCAACGACCTTGCCGCTGACCTCGTCGTAGCGATTGGTGTAAGTGATCGATTCCTTGCCGGTCGTCGCGCGGCCTTCGAGCGAAAGCGTCGGCAGGAAGGTGCCGGTCGTGGCATCGAAGCCCCGCTTGGCAGCCGTCACATCCGCCGCGGCGGCGCGCAGGGTCGGATTGAACTTGTAGGCGATGTCGAGCGATTCCGCCTTGTCTCTCGGCATGTCGGACAGCCGGCCGGGGAAACGCAGGTTATAGGGCTCGACGCCGACGACCTTGCGGTACTTCGCCCGCGCCACTTCCAGGCTGAGACGGAATTCTTCGAGCACGGCCTGCGCTGCAGCGACCCGCTCCTCGGCCTGCTGGGTGTCGCCCTCGCCGGCCCGGCCGCCCTGGAAACGGGCCAGCACGTTCCTGCGCAGCTCGAGATGAACCTTGAGGTTCTTCTCGGCCAGCGCGACCAGCCTGGAGTAGCGCACCACGTCGACATAGGCCTCGGCGGCATCGAGACCGATCAGCTCGGTTCGCTCCAGCACGCGGTACGCGGCGGCATCGACCCGCGCAGCCTGGCGCCACACTTCATTGATCGAGGAAAAGCCATCGAACAGCAGCTGACGGACCACCACGCCGGCCTCGCGGCCGCGCAGGTAGCGGCCATTATTGGCCGGCGCCGGTGAAACATACTGCTTGAGCATCTCGGGCCCGGCGCTCGCATCGAGCCGGACCTGCGGCAGCAGCGTCCCCTGGGACTGGCGAAGCTCGGCTTCGGTGGCCCGCCGGTTGGCGGCGGCCTCCCCGACACCGGGATTGGTCTTCACCGCCTGGTTGATGGCGTCCTGGATGGTGAACGGCTCAGCGCCCAATGCCGGGCTAAAGCTCATTCCCACAACACATATCAAAATCGGTGTATATATGCTCTTGAACATATGGAACCGATAACAAACGTGAGATCAGCTCGCAACGCGACTCGCCACAGTTGCGACGAAAAACCGCCCGGTTGTGGCAGAATAGCTACGCTCCGCCACATTCTTCGAGGCGAAAGATTCAGGATTCTGAAGCAAAATCAATGCGGTGGGAATGACGCGAAGCCGACGCGGTTGATTTAAAGCCAGCTATTTTTTTCATAAAGAAAATCTCGCGACAGAGAATGTCGCGTTTTCCGTGGTTGCTTCAATATATCGATCGCTTTCGCGGCATTAACTCGGCTGTGGCAGCCGGAACCTCACCCCGCGAGGGTGGACCGGCAACAAGCGATCAATAGCCCACCGTTGCCAAGCCGGCTTGTCCGGAGCCTGGGTTCTGGCGCGTCGTCATGGCAGCCGTGAGCGATTGCCGCCGAGGGATCGAGGAACAACCAAGGATACAATGGAGGTCACGATCGACCGTTGGATTTCCGGATCTCGCCATGACCCAGATGCGCCCCATTGATTTCGGCGCTCCGTCTGCAGGGAATGCGGCGGCAATGCCCAGGGGGTCCCCGATCCTTGCAAAATCTCATGGAGCTGAGAGGCAGTAAGTTGGTGGGGGAGGCAGGACTCGAACCTGCGAAGCCATGAGGCGGCTGATTTACAGTCAGCTCCCTTTGCCACTCGGGACACTCCCCCGTATCGACGGCAATTCGGGCCGGCCGCGGAATAGCAGCGTCGGGACCATCAGCGCCATGGAGACGGTAAGACCGCGGGGCCCGGATGAGTGGGCGCGCGCGGCCGGGGTGGTTATGATCGAACCCGCCCCTCGAAGTCAACCAAGGGACGACGAATTTTCCCGTCTCAGCGGTGCCAAATTGCCAGAATCCGCAGGCCGTGACAGAAGCTCGGGCCATGAGCGAACGCGACCGAAAGCCACCTTTTCGCCGTCCGGGCGGTAAATTCTCCGGCAAACCGCGCGGATTCGAGCGCCCCCAGCCGTGGCGGGAGCGCGGTCAGGACTCGGATGGCCCCATCATTCTCTATGGCTGGCACACCGTGACCCTGGCGCTGGCCAATCCGAAGCGGAGGATTCGCAAGCTTTACCTGACCGAGAACGCTGCCCGCCGGCTCGCCGACGAGCGGATCGAGACAAGGGTGACGCCCGAGATCGTGCGTCCCAGCCAGATCGACCAGCGGCTCGGTCCGGACGCCGTGCACCAGGGCCTGTTGGCGGAGGCCGATCCCCTGCCCTCGCCGGACATCGACACGCTCGCGGCCGAGGGGCTGATCCTGGTGCTCGACCAGATCACCGATCCGCACAATGTCGGCGCCATCCTGCGCTCGGCGGCGGCGTTCGGCGTGAAGGCCGTCGTCACCACCGGGCGCCACAGCCCCGAGGCCACCGGCGTGCTGGCCAAGTCCGCCTCCGGCGCGCTGGAGCTGGTGCCGATCGTCACGGTGCAGAACCTCGCCCGCGCGCTGACGCGGCTGAACGAACGCGGCTTTCAGACAGTGGGGCTGGACAGCGCGGGCGAGGAGGACATCGCGGCGGTCGCCTTGCGCGAGCCACTCGCGCTGGTGCTGGGCGCCGAGGGCAAGGGCCTGCGGCAGTTGACGCGCGAGACCTGCAGCGTCGTGGCACGGCTCGACATGCCCGGCGCCATCAAGAGCCTCAACGTCTCCAATGCCGCCGTGCTCGCACTCTATGTCGGCGCGACCCGCATCGGATTGATGCCGAAATGACGAAGCGCCCGCGCGCATGCGGCGCGCGGGCGCTGGCGTGAACGAAGGTGCGGCTGATCAGTAGTAGCGGCGCAGCACACGCTGGCCGTGATAATAAGGCGAGGCGCCCCAGCGATAGGCGTGGCGGGGCTGGGCATATACCACTTCGGGGGCGACGCGGGTCGCCTCATAAGCATGCCGGCGGTGGTGATAGCGATAGACCGGGAGCGCCTGCTCCTCATAGGCCGGATACGGCGCGAAGGCGCCGGGACCGCTGTAGGTCGGACCCTGGTTGACATAGTAGTACTGCCGCGTCGGCTCGGGCAGCCGCTCATAGCTCGCGCCGCAGGCACCGCAGCCGTGGCCATAGGTGTAGCCGGGCTGATAGAAGTATTGCGGCTGATACGTCACCGTGGGCTGGTAGGTCACGGTCGGCTGATAAGTGACCGTCGGCTGATAGGCGACCTGCGGCGCGCACGGCGTGGCGTAGCCGCACGGCGTGCAGGCGGAGGCGCCGCAGGCGGCGGCCGGCGCGCTGCCAGCGGCGGCCAGACCGGCAATGGCGACAAGTCCTGAAATTATTCCACGCATAACTCTCTCCTGTTGACCTATTTTTGCTTGATTTGACTGTTGATGGCGAGCTGCTCGCTAGCGGCGGTAGGCCGGCGGTGAATTAGAATACCCGCGCGGGCCGCCATCAGGCGGAGCCAGGATGACGGCAGGCGGATACATCGGCACCGCCGGCTCCGGCGGCTGCATCTGCGACTGGGCACCCCATGAGCGCGAATAGCTCTCGGCCGGCTTCGGCAGCTTGCGATCGGCCGGCGGCTCGATCTCCATGCGGCCATAGCCCGGCCTCGCTCCGAGAGTCGGATAGTAATGGCCGACATGGGGCTCGGGCTCGACCGGTCGACCGCCATAGATCGTCGGCTGCATGTAATTGCCCCTGCCAAGACCGTACTGGCCTTCGACAACGGCGTAGGACGCATCGATGCCGTTGATGACGACGGGCACGCCGGGCCGCTGCGGAATGACGATCTCGAAGCCTTCGCTGGCGAGCGCGGCGGAAGACGCTCCAATCAGAATCACAAGAGCCGTTGTAATACGCATGAATTCACGCCCCGGTTGCCATCCTACCAATACCGCAACGCGCGCCCCGATGGGTTAAACGCGCACATCAATCTGCTGGTAAGACTAACGCGCGAGCCACCATTCCGGGTTAAAGCCCCGGTGGGGTTCGAGCGCGAGGGTTAATGGCTGATCATCAGCCGAGAGCGACAATACTGCCAGCATCAACCCCGCCTGCCCTGTCCGCGGGACTAACAGCCTTCGGGTCGGAGCAAGCCGGACCGCAACCGCTGCTCCGGCCTCGCAAAGCGATGGCCTCATGTCGTTCCAAAACATTCCCGGCGCGGCGGGAACGACGGGGCCGGCTTGCGCTTAGCAGGTGGGGCGCAACGACGGAGTATTCCATGACACGATTTGCTATTCTCGGGGCTGCTGTACTCGCAACGGCGCTCGCCGGCCCGGCCATGGCGCGCGACATGCATCACCGGCATATGAACCACCAGCAGGAAGGAATGATGCAGCATCGGCACATGGCCCGCCAGGACGGGGCGATGATGCAGCAGCGCACCGATGCCGGGTGGAATACCGGATGGAACAACAACGGCTGGGATCGCCGCAACAGCGGCTTCTGGCCGGCTGACGTCGCCGCTGGAGCGGTCGGCACCGCTGCTGGCATCGCAGGCGCAGCCATCGGAACCGCCGGCGCCATCGCCACGGCGCCGTTCCGGACCGCGGATGCCTATGCCTACAGTCCCGGCCCCTCTTACGGCCAACCGAGCTATGATCGCGGCCCGAACGGCTACTATGGCGACTGGAACAGCTACGCGACCCGCAACGGCCTGGTCTGCCGCCCCGGCACCATGTTCAAGGGCAGCGACGGGCTGATGCACATCTGCCAGTAAAGATCGCGCCGGAGCGGCTTCGATGATCGGCTCCGACAGGGGCGGCCCAACGGCCGCCCTTTTTGCTGGGTTGATGGGAGAAGCGGCCCTCACGCGGGGAGTAGCCGGACTGCATCAACTCTGGTAGGAACACCGCGCTTCGCGAGACCTCGTCGCAATCTGAGGACGAGATCTTCGCCACCAATGTGCATTCGCCGGCTTAGCTCAGCGGTAGAGCAGCGGTTTTGTAAACCGAAGGTCGGGGGTTCAATCCCCTCAGCCGGCACCAGCTTCCGTGAAGTTGGGATTTGCTGCAGCAATCGCTATCATCGGCCTTAGGCGTCAATTCGCCCTCGTCCTGACCGCTGGCTTGGCGATGCCGGTCGCCGACGGCGGCTTGGGCGCAGTCCACTCTGGATCCGGCAACGGCCCGCCGCCCTCGCCGGTCGCTCCGATGAGTTGGCCGGGCACCTGATCCGTCACCAGCACCCAGCCTTGCGTCGCGCAGAACAGCCCGAGCAGACAGCCCTTGACCGCCAGCATCTTCGGGCCCTCGCGCCAGATCGAGACGGCATAGGTCTTGCCGTCCTCGGCGTTGTAGACCTCGCCGCTGTGGCGGCCGTCGGCGTTCAGCTTCAGGCCGAGCAGCATCTGGTGGCCGAGCAGCAGACGGCCGCGCCTGGCCGGATCCGGATTCAGCCGGTCACGGAACGGCTGCCCCTTGGCATCCGCCGTCTCCTTCATCCAGACGATGTAGCCGCAGACGCGATCGGCCATGGCGCCACAACGCTCGATGCGGACGCGGGCGCGGCCGTCCTCGGTCAACCATGTGCCGAGCGGATCGCTGATGGGAGCGGCGTGACCGCGGCCCTCCGCCATCGACAGCAGCAGGCTGACGACGATGCGCAGGCCAACGCGCAGAACGAATCTCAATGTCATGTCCAGGGACCCCGTTGTCTCCACGGCCTCGAGCCACGCGCTCGTACGGCGAGATTGACGTCGCCAATGGCTGCCGGACATTTGCCGGTGCCCTCGATGCGAAAGCACGCGAAAGACGGCTGCGCGGCGGGCCGCCTTCTGGGGCCCCGGTCGATTCGTCTGCACTGCCCGCTCATTGGAGCTGCGCGACCAGGGCATCGGCCCCCTTGTCGATCCCGGCTTCTGCGGCCGCGAGCGCGCCGACGCTGGCCTTGATGTCGTAGGGAGAGGGATATTGCTTGCTGACGAAAGCGTTCAGCAGCCGCCCGCTCGCGGCATCGAAGATCTCGGCCGCGTAGAACACCGAGCCGGTCAGCAGCCCCTCGCCGTCGCGGGCGCTCTGCACACCGTTGTAGACGGCGCCGGCGAGATCAAAGCGCGAGGCGGTGCCGAGCACCGGCGTGTTGGCGACGGCGCCGGTCAGGGTGAGCCGCACGCGCAACGTGGCCGGCCCTCGCTGGCTCACGACCCGGAAGCGCGCCGACAGACTTTCCAGGAAGCGCGACCGCATGTAGGCGGCGAGCCTCGCCTTGTCCTGCTCGGACATGTCGCCGAACTGGTGATCCCTGCCGCGATAGATCACGACCGGATCGAGCATCACCTTGTCATAGCTGCGCCAGTCCGCGGCAACCGCGTAGCGGTACGGCACCCGCCCCGAAGGATCGGCGGAATTCGGCGCCAGATAACGCGCCGAGGCCACCTCGGAATAAGCCACCGGCGTCACCGTATTGCAGCCGGCGCAAAGACCCGCCGCGGCAATCGCCGCAAAGCCGGACACCCGGAGTCGAACCGTCATTCCCTTTCTCCTCACCTGCGCGGCTTGTTGCGAAGCACAACCAGCGCCCAATCAATAAAACCGACCAGACGGTTTGTAAAGAAGCTCGGTGAAGATTGCGTTAATGTCTCGGTGGGATGCGACCCGGCGCCTGCCGAAGAAGCGGCTTTCGAGGCAGATCAGCGGTCGGACGGGACGCGGTGCTCGAACCCCGTCCATTGGCGGTCGTCGAGCAGGCGGGCAAACAGGCGGTCCAGGTCCGGCTGCTCCAGCGGCGAGACGCGCAGCATCGTCATCAACGCAAGCCCACGGGCCGCCGCCCATCTTAGGACCGCGAGATCGGCGTCCTCGGCCTCGCCGCGGATCTCGGCTACTCTCTCGGCATCCTTGGCACGGGCATCGGCCAGCAATCCCGGCTCCTGGGCGAGCGCGCCGAGCATGGCCTGCGCCACCGAATATTGCTGGGCGATCAGCTCCCGCGAGATCGCGATCTGCGTCGCGAGCTCGGGCTGATCAACCGCTTTGCCGGCTTCAGCCCTGTACCTGGTGGCGAATTCGTCGAAATGCAGGAATTGCTGTTCCAGCAGAGCCTTGAGCACCGCTTCCTTGTTGGGGAACTGGTGCATCAGCCCGCCCTTGCTCAGCCCGCTCTCGCGGGCGATGGCGTCGAGCGTCAGCCGCCCCGGACCATCGCGGGCGATGATGGTAAGAGCGGCGGTGAGCGCGGCCTTGCGCGACCGCTCGGAGCGTGAAGGGTTGTCCATCGAAGACTGCGAAGTGCCCGGGCGGCGCACGAAGGTTGCGAGCAGGAAGATGCCCCGACACCGAGGCGGCTCCGTCATAGGGGCGAGCCACCCTCCTCTGTCAAGAAGAGCTCCGGAAAAAACCGCCGCGCCTCAGGAACCATCTGCGCGGGATTGAATTTCTGCTATCACCTTCCGCGGGTGGGGGACGAAACGAGTTCAGACTGTGGCAACATTGTTGTCACATCTCATCTAGAACTCCTGCTTATCCCCAGAAGTCACTGGTCTTCAACTTGATTTCGTCAGCCGCTTTTGTTGCAATTGAGGCATCGGGGGACAAGCGTCATGACGTGGAAGGAAGAGCGTGATGCACTGATCGCGCAGACCATGGCCTTCGTGCAGTCGGTCACCGGAAAGCCGGCCGACTTCGCCCAGTTCGAGCTGCCTGCCGTTCCAGCCGGCACCCCCGTTACGCCGCAGCAGGCCGCGGTCGAGCGACCGACGCATGTCACCTTGGAGCGTGTGCTCGCCGCCCGAGCCGAAATCGGGGCATGGCGCGGCGGCAACGCGCAAGGCGAGATCCCCGGCGCGGTCGCGGAGGCTGCAAGGCCGAGTGCGCCCCACTCCATCGCGTCCGAGGCTTCGTCCTCAGCCCTGAGCCCAGCTCCCCCGGAGCGTTTCACGAGCATCGCCTCGCAGCTCGATCTGCAGCGCGACATGCAGGCAGAGATTCGTGCCCGGGTTGCTCGCTTCCGGGCCCACCAGGAGCGCTTCAACCGGGAGCGCCAGGAATATTTCAGCGCGACACTCGCGCGCCTGAAAGCATCGGCCGAACGGAGCGCCCTCCCTGAGGACTAAAGCCGGCCGCGCCAGAGGTGCACAACGGCCGAGAGTGCACAAAAGAACGAATCCCGCAATCGACGCGCCCGCTCACAGCCAGGCGCACAGCAGCGCCACATTGGCGACGAAGGCGAGCAGCAGCCCAAAGGCGAGCGTCAGCTGGATCCGCCCGCAAAAGATGTGGAGATCGGTTCCCATGAGCTTAACCATCTGGCGATTCTAGCCCCGGAGTCCCACGGATTCTTTTTTCAAAAATTTAGGACTCGTTTACGACTCGGCCGCGCCGAAAAGGCCCCCTTCCTGCCCCAGGCGCGCCAGTGTCTCGCTACACGTGCCGTTCATTCTCGGTTCATCCTTCGCTTCTCTGGAGCTGCTTGGAATGCCCTACGCGCTATTTTGCAACGACGCCAAGTTGAGCAAAGCCTATCCGACCGAAGGGGATGTCTGGCGGCTGGCGCGGCAGAGCGGGCTTGTGGTGGACGTGATGATCAATGCGCGATCGACCGCGCATCTGCAGCTCGACAATGATTACGAGATCAGACCCTGCGCCGCCGAGCCCGAGGAAGATCCCTGGCAGAACCGTGCCGAAGCCGAGCAGGAGTTCAACATCCCGTTCGCATCCTGACCGGCTGCGGCGGAAGCCCGCCTTGGGTCACACTGCATAAGCCCTGCGCGGCTATTCCCCGAGTCCCGGCGCGCGTAGGCGGCCGAAGACATGCACGCCGTTATGCCCGTCCGCTCCCGCGGACGGCTTGCTTTCATCAAAGATTTTTCGACAGACAGACTCGCGATCAGCGGGCAGCCGGAGCCGCAGCTGGAAGGTCGCCATGAAGCCCGTTCTCAGGGCGTCGCCGTCGCCAGCGATACCGTCTCGGCCGGAAGGGCGACACAGGCGCGCTTGCGGCTGACGCCGCGGATCGCACCGGTCACCTTCAGAACCTTGCCCGACGGGCAGGACGCGGTTTGCACCAGCGCCACCTCGTAGGGGGCCAGCATCAACGGTTCGGACTTCAGAACGGTCTGGGCGGAGCACGGCAAAACAGCCGCCGACAACAACAGCACGGACACCAAGATACGCATGTGGGATGATCCATCAAACCAGCGGACTGATAATATCAACTGATGGCGAAAGTTTCACGAAGGTTTGAAAATTTTTTTGCACTGCGTGAGCGATCCCGAAACCATCGACGGCCAACCGCCGGACAGCAATACACCCGCACCAGATGGCGCGGGCGTGTTGGAAGTGAGGCGTGATCCGGTCCCCGCCGGAAGCCGCCGGCCGCGGGCTCGGTGACCTCGCTTAGTACTTGCTGGCGGCCGGTCCGCCCCAGCCGAAGCGGTAGTTCACGCCGACCTTGACCGTATGCTCGTCGCTGTTGAAGCGGCTGCCCACAACCGGAGCCGGCCCAGCCGTGAAGGTCGTATTGCCGAAATTGTAATATTGATACTCGGCCTTGGCCGACCAGTTCGGTGCGAACATGTATTCGAGGCCGGCACCGACGGTGTAGCCATCCTTGGTATTGCCCGACGTGGTGAAACCCGTCGGCACGCCGGCGACGCTCACCCCGAGATTGTTACCGTCCCGCCAGGCGTAGCCGCCCTTGGCATAGAGCAAGGCCGGTCCCCAGGTGTAGCCAAGACGGCCGGTGACCGAGCCGAGCTGGTTGGCGCCGGTCGAGGTCACGACCGCAGCCCCCGGGAAGCCGAAATTGGTCGTATTGCGATCCATCCAGCTGTACTGGGCTTCGATGCCGAGCACCCAGTTCGGGGCAAACTGGTAGTCGAAGCCGCCCTGCACGCCGCCGAGGAAGCGGCCGTTGTTGCCTTCCAGGCTATTATTGCCCGCGAAGGCGCCACCAAGGTGACCACCGAGATAGAAGCCGGTCCAGTTGTAGATCGCCTGGGGCGGCGTGTAGACGGGCGCCTTGGTGTAGGTGCGCGGAGGCATGTCGGCGGCGAAAGCCGGGGCAGCCAATGTGGTCAGGGCCACTGCACTGAATAAAAACCGCTTCATGGGACGTCCCCGTTATTCGTCTGCGACATCTATCGAACATCATGGCCGCATTTGGGTTGCCCGGCGGCGGTGACACAGCTGTGATTGCTGCTGCGGTGTCACCAGAGGGCAACAAAGGCCTTTTGTTCCATAGGCTTCCCGAATATTTCGTGAAGCTGACGCCGCGCCCGATATTTGGTCGCCGCGAGGCAGCAAAGCGTTCGGGCCATCCCCGATTTGTGATCGGGCAAGCCGCTTGGCAAGGTGCTGCGACGACGTGGCAGGCGGCCGAGGACGTCGCGGCCTAACGCGTGAGGCCGGCAAGCTCCGGGAATGGCGCGTAGGTCGACCCGGCACAGAGCTCGCCTGCATCCTCGACCAGACGATCGAACCGGCCGTCGACGAACACCGCCGCGCGCTCCTGCGCCGGACGGTAGCTGCCGTCGGACTCGCGCGCCGCATAGCGGAGGCAGCTCACATAGCGCAGCCGGCCACCGACCGTCCGTTGCACCGGCTCCGCCATGACGCCGTCGCGCACCCCGACCGGATTGTTCAGGTAGGTCCTGAGATAGGACAGGATCTCGCTGCGGTGGTTGGCCGGAAACGGCTGGCTGCCGACGCCACGATCGCCGGTGTAGGAGATGCCGCGATTGTCCTCTCTCATGAACGCGGCGGGACCTCCGCTGGCGCACCCCGCCAACAGCAGCGCCAGCGCGGTTGCCGGCCACCAGCTCGTTCTCCCCATCCCCAAGGCGCCCAACTCTTGAAAGCCAATCCCGCGGCCGTTCTAGCTCAAAGCCAGAGGCCGGGAAATCCGTCCCGGCTCACGCCTTCGTCAAGCCGCTGCCGCCGGAGCGCTCTGGCGCGCTCCGGCGGTCAACGACCAGATCGGCTCTGCGTGACCTTGGCCGGATCAGCCGCGGCGGGTCGCCGGCGTCACGCGCTTGAAGCTCACCTTGTTGTGATGGCTGAGATGCGCCACGTGGCGATGCTTGTGGCGGACAAGCGAGGCATGCGGCTTGGTCTTCGTCTTGCCGACGGTGGGCTTCATCTCGTTGGCCTTGTCGCCGGCCTGCGTCGCGCCCGGCTTGGTGGCGTAGGTCTTGGCCGCATCGGTCTTGCTCACATCGGTCTTCGCGGTGCCAGTGATCTGGCTGGACTTCGCGGACGTGTCGGTTTTTGCAGGACCAGCAGCGAACGCGGGCGCAGCCAGGATCGACGCGGCGAGCAGAGCAACAGACATTGACTTCAGCATGGTCGTCTCCGTGATGTGAAGATCTGGAGGCACCATCCAGTCTGGATGGGCTCGTGATCATGGAGGCAACGATAGGGAACCGGCACTGAACCGCCCCTGAAGTAAAGTGGTGTTTTCAGTTCATGGACATGAAGGGATAGTCATCGAGGTGACTGGTCTGTCATCATGTCGTCCGTATAATGAACCGATCGCGGCGCAAAATGCGCGCAAATGGCCGGGAATATTTCGCAGCTGCGGGAGTTCTTCTCCGTACGCAGTCACCTGTTGGATCGACAACTCGGGAGATACGAATGAAAAAGTCTGCGATCAGGATTGCCACGCTGGCTCTGTTCTCGATGGCCGTGGCCTCCGGGCCGCTGCTTCTGTCGAAGGCCTATGCCGCGGGCAGCGATACCCCGTCGTCGCCGCCGGCGTCGGATTCAGGCAAGAAGAAGAAGGACAAGAGCTCGAGCATCGAAGATCCGAAGTTCCTGGCGGCCTATCGCACTGCCTACACCTCGATCTACGATCGCGGCGACTACGCCACCGCGATCCAGCAGCTCAAGGCGCTGAACCGCGAGGACGTCGCTGACGTTGCCAACCTGATCGGCTACTCCTACCGCAAGCTCGGCAACTACCAGGCCTCCAAGCAGTACTACGAGCAGGCCCTGGCGGATGATCCGAACCACGTGCGGACCTGGCAGTATTATGGCCTGTGGCAGCTCGAACAGGGCAACCGCGAGCAGGCCAAGTACCACCTCGACAAGGTGGCGCAGCTCGCCGGCACCAACAGCGCAGAATATCGCTCGCTGGCCGACGCGCTCGAGAAGCAGCCGGGCACCGGCCTCGTCTACTAAGACGCGATCGGACCAGATCCGATCTCGACAGTGGCGCAACCCGAAGGGGTTGCGCCATTTTCTTTGTCCGCTGCCCTTCGGGCCGCTATGGATGGGATGTCGTGCAGTCCATTTTCATCACGTCTTTTGAACGGGAGATTGCCTCGTGGAGTCCTGGCTGGGCGCAGCACTCGATTACATCAAGGATTGGCTGGCCTTTCAGGTCGCCGTTTCGGAGCAACCCGGCTGCATCCTTGCGATTGCCCATCGCGGTGAGATCGTCCTGGAGGCGGCCTTTGGCCACGCCAATCTCGACAGCGGCGAGAAGCTGACGCCGCGGCACCGCTTCCGTATCGCCTCGCACACCAAGGCGTTCACCGCCGCCGGAATCATGCGCCTGCGCGAGCAGAAGCGGTTGAAGCTGGACGATCCGGTCGGCGGCTACGTCAAGGATTTGCATCCGGATGTCGCCGCAGCAACATTGAACCAGCTGCTGTCGCACACGGCGGGCCTGATCCGCGACGGCAAGGATTCCGGCCAGTTCACCGACGGCCGATCCTATCTCGACAAGGACGAGCTGCTGGCCGAGCTGAAGCAGCCGCCGGCGATCGATCCCAACAGCCGGTTCAAATATTCCAACCATGGCTACGGCCTGCTCGGCCTGGTCATCGAGGCGATCACCGGCGAGCCCTACCCGGCCTGGCTGCAGCGCGAGATCATGACGCCGCTGGCCTTGCGCGAAAGCGCGCCCGACATGACGCTGCTCGGCAAGGGTGTCCCGTTCGCGCGCGGGCATTCGCGCATCGTGCCCGTGGGCCGCCGGGTCGTGATTCCCGGCGACAATCCGACCAACGCGATCATGGCGGCCGCCGGCATCGTCGCGACCGCGGCCGACACCGCCCGCTTCTTCGCCCAGCTCGCGCCGAACGCAAAGAAGAGCCTGCTGTCGGTCGCGAGCCGCCGCGAGATGGTCCGGAGGCAATGGCGCGTCCCACAGGACATCGAAGAGGCCTATTACGGCCTGGCCCTGATGAGCGGGACGACGGCCGGCTTCGACTGGTTCGGCCATGGCGGCGGCTTCCAGGGCTACATCTCGCGGACGTCAGTCATCCCCTCGCGCGAGATCACGATCACCGTGCTGACCAATGCCGTCGACGGCTGGGCGCCGGGCTGGGCCAACGGTGTCAAGTTCATCCTGCAGGCCTTCGCCACCCATGGCGCGCCGTCGCGCAAGACGCGCGACTGGACCGGGCGCTGGTGGACGCTGTGGGGCGCCGTCGATCTCGTCCCCTTCGGCGCGCAGGTCATGGTCGCCAATCCGGTGTTCATCAACCCGTTCCTCGATGCCGCCCGCATCGAGGTGACCGGACGCGACACCGGGCGCATCGTGCAGGCGGCCGGCTATGCCAGCCATGGCGAGGCGGTCAGGCGCGTGCGCACCAAGTCCGGCGTCGGCGAGATCTGGCTCGCCGGCGCACGGATACGGCCCGAGCGCGTCGTGAAGGCCGAGATGGAGCGGAAGTATCCGAAGGGCCGGCGCAAGAAGGACTCATAGCCCGGGTGTCGCTGCACTCATCGGGCCTCCTCCCTGCCCTCCTTCATCAACGCCTCGGCCTCACCGCGGAACGCTTTCCGCGCATCGTCGCGGGAATAGAACATGTGCCCGCCCGGATAGACCACGAGCTTGACCCGCGGCGGTCGCGCGAAGGCCGGCAATTGGTCGAGCAGTATCTTCGAGCCGTAATACGGCGTGGCGAGATCGAACAGGCCGTGGCCGACCAGCAGCTTCAGCTTGGGATCGAGCGCGAGGATCTGCCGGAGCTCGCCGGTGGACTCCGGCGGGCTGATGCTCCGGCCGAAATCCCATGACCGGTTCACGGCCCCGCTCAGCAGCTCGTAGGAGCCGTCGGGGTGCCAGTTCAGCCTGCGCGTCAGCTCGACCGCGGCACTGGTCAGCGGCGCGGTCAGCACATCCCCGGATGGATCGGAGCTGCGCGAGCGACTCGAATCCGGATAGGGATCGATGCCAAGCACCGAGCCGTCATAGCGTCCGGCGATGCGGCCGTTCTTGCGGTCGAACTCGCGGCGAAACTCCGAGACGTCGAACCGGCCGGCCAGCCTGCGGCTGACCGCCTGGTCGATGCCGGTGAGGCTCGCGACCCTGTCGGCGAGCCGGTTGGTCGCTTCCGTATCGGCCTCGCCCTTGACGAGGTCGAGCAGGAAGTCGCCGCTGGCGTAGCGCTCGACGTCGGCAAGATCGGCGCGGGTGACCGGCCCCTTCATCTGCTTCGCGACGGCGGCATAGCTTGGCAGGCTCGCGACATATTGCATCAGGCTCGAGCCGGAATAATCGCGAAAGTCCATCAGTGGTGAGAGCAGGATCAGGCCGCTGACGCCGATCCCCTGGTCATGTTGAAGGTTGTTGACGATCTTCGGACCGCGAATGCCGCCATAGCTCTCGGCCGTGATGAATTTGGGCGAGGCGAGCCGGTCGTGCTTCTCCAGCCAGCGACGCACCACGAGCGACAGCGAACGTACGTCGCCGTCGACCGAGAAGAACCGTTTGCGCACCTCGTCGCCGGTCGCGACGAAACGGCTGTAGCCGGTCCCGACAGGATCGATGAACACGAGATCGGTAAAGTCGAGCCAGGTGTCGGCATTGGGCATCAGCTCCGGCTTCGACGAGGGCGTCACGCTGGCCGCATCGATTCCGATCCGCCACGGACCGGCATTGCCGAGTTGCAGATAGGCGGATGAGGCGCCTGGGCCGCCGTTGAAGAAGAAGGTCACCGGGCGGCTGGCGCGATCAGTACCATCGAGCTGATAGGAGGTGTAGGCGATGTCCGCCTGCGGCTCGCTCTTGTCGTCGAAGAGGCGGATCGAACCGGCAGTCGCCGTGAACGACAGCGTGCGATCGGGCAGCTCGACCTTTTGGGTCGTGGTGGAATCCGCCGGGAGCTTGTGCTGCTCGGCTGCCGATGGCGAGCTCGGCGGGCTTGCGGCGCGATTGCCGGCCGATCCGGTTCGGTGCGCGCCGGGAGCCGTGGTGTCCTGCGCCGCCGGCGGCGCGTCCTGCGCGTATACGGCTTGGCCGGCGAGCAACGCCGTCAAGGTCAGGGCCATCACACGGGACCACACGACGGACGATCTCGAACCTGCCATCAACTCACTCCCTGGACGATGGATTGGCGCAACGCGCTACCCTTTATCGCTTGCTTTACAAACGCATGAACCGCGGCTTGGGACCAAGCTCAACCAACTCTTCCGTGATCCAGGTCACATCCGGAGCAGTGCCCGTTCTTCGTAAGGTGTGTTATGGGCTCGAACCTCTCCATCGCCTCCGGCGTCCCACCACTGGGACACCCAGGTTTGGGCCAAGAGGCGCGCCGCCGATTGCGATCACGGAGTTCATCATGAAGTTGCCGACGCTCATCATCGCAGCCCTCATCGGGCTCGCCGGACCGGCCATGATTGGACCGCCGGCGGCCTGGGCCGGTCCGCCGGCGGCGCTGGTCGAGGACGTCCAGGGGGATGTGGCCGGCGCCGAGCTGATGGACTATGTCGCGCCCGGCCAGGTGATCAAGCTCGGCCCGGATGGCGCCGTGGTGATGAGCTACCTCAAATCCTGCCGGCGCGAGACGGTCAACGGCTCCGGCAGTGTCACCGTCGGACCCGGCGAAAGCACGGTCGACGGCGCGACGCTCAAGAGCGACATCGTCAATTGCGACGCCAGCCATGCGCAGGCCACCTCGCGTGAGACCAGCGAGGTCGCGGCCACGATCGTGCGCAGCGTCGGGCCGGACAGCGCGCCGGTGGCGCAAGCGATCATCTACAGCGCGTCGCCCATCTTCGAGGCCAAAGGGCGCGGCACGCTGACCGTCGAACGCCTCGACCAGCCCGGCGAGCGCCAGCAGGTCGAGCTCTCGGGCCGGCAATACAAGGGACGATTCTACGATTTCGCCGGCACCAGTCACCCGCTCACTCCCGGCGGCACCTATGTCGCGAGCTTCAGCAACTTGCGCATCGTGTTCAAGGTCGACGCACAGGCCAAGGCGGGCCCAGGCCCTGCGGTCGGGCGATTGATCCGGTTCAACTGAGACCGAAGGCTCCCGTCGGTGGCGATCGGACGTCGGACGCGCGACGCGCTTGCCGTCATCGCCATCGCGCTGGCGTGCGCGGGCCTGTTCGTGTCGCCCCTCTTCGAGCGCGGCCGCGGCCTGTCGCTGGATGCGCTGACATGGCTGCGCTTCGAGACCTTCGGCAACCGCCACGATGCAGCAGCGAGTCCGGCGGTGGTGATCGCGGTCGACGAGGAGAGCTACCAGGCGCCCCCCTTCAAGGGCGCGCCGCTGTTGACCTGGACCGGCGAGATCGGGCGCGTGCTGACGGCCGTCCTCGACGGCGGCGCCAAGGTGGTCGGCTTCGACATCGTGTTCCAGACTTCGATCGAGCAGTCGGAGATTCCGCTCGGCGACAGCACTCTCGGCGAGAAGACGCGCGGCTTCGATCGCGACTTCCTGCGCGCGCTCGCTGCCGCGGCCGCCGGCGGCAAGGTGGTGCTGGGCGAGATTTTTGCCGAGCCGCCGATCCTGCCCGCGCCCGGCCAGCGCATCGCGGTGCGCCAGCAGCAGAACCTTCGTCCGCTCAACACCTATACCGACAGCGATGATGTCGTCCGCCGCCATCCGTTGACGCTGTCGGTCGATGGCAAGGCAGTTCCGAGCATGGCGCTGGAATTGGCGGGGCGCGCAACCGGCACCGCGCCGGTCATTGCCGCTGATGGCATTGCACTCGGTGCGTACATGGTGCCCGGCAGCGTGCCGGGCACCATGACCCTGAATTTCTCGGGCGGCGCCCAGGATATCCCGACGTACTCGTTCGCCGATTTGCGCGCTTGCGCGCTCAAGGGCGACAAGGACTATTTCCGCCGCGAGTTCGCCGGCAAGGTCGTCCTGCTTGGCACCGTCGGGATCGAGGATCGGCGGCTCACCTCGAAGCGCTTCGCGACCCGCGCCGAGGGCGCGCGCCGGCCGCGCTGCGTGCTGGACGAGCGCAGGATCAACGAGACGTTCGCCCGCAGCACCATTGCCGGCGTCTACATCCACGCCACGGCGGTGAACAATCTGGTGCGGCAGGACGCGGCCACCGAGCTCGGACGCCCAGCGATCTTCGCCATCGCCGCAACCATCGCCCTGTTGGCTGCGCTGCTCGCGCGATTGCTGCGCCCCGCCTCTGCGGCGGCCATCCTGGCAGGGCTCGCGCTGCTCTACACCGCGCTCGCCACCGCCCTCTTCGACCATGCCTACGCGCTGCCCTTGGTGGAGCCGCTCGCGGCCGGCGTGCTCGCGCTGGCTGCGACCACCGGCTATCGCTTCATGGTCACCGACAAGGACCGGAGGCTGCTGCAGAAGAGCTTTGCCTATTATCTCGCACCGCACGAGATCGACCGCATGCTGGCCTCGCGCCGGCTGCCGCAGCTCGGCGGCGAGACCCGCGAGGTCACCGTATTCTTCTCCGACATCGAGGGCTTCTCGCGCCTCGCCGAGCAGATGACGCCGGAGCAGCTCATGGCGCTCACCAATGAATATCTCTCGGCCATGACCGACGTCATCGAAAGCCACGACGGCTATGTCGACAAATACATCGGCGACTCCGTGGTCGCCGTGTTCGGCGCTCCGCTCGACGATCCCGACCATGCACGCAGCGCGGCGCGTGCGGCGCTCGACTGCAAGGCGAAGCTCGCCGAGCTCAACCTGATGTCGACGGCATTCCAGGGCATCAAGGTGGCGCAGCGCATCGGCATCAACAGCGGCGCCGCGCTGGTCGGCAATTTCGGCTCACAACGTCGCTTCAACTATTCCGTCATGAGCGACGCCGTGAACGTGGCCTCGCGGCTCGAGGGCGCCAACAAGTTCTACGGCACCACGATCATTGCCTCCGAGAGCACGGTGACGCTCGCCGGAAACGAGTTTGCCTGGCGCGAGCTCGACACCATCCGGGTCAAGGGGCGCGAGCAGTCGTTGAAGATCTACGAGCTGCATGGCCGCGCAGCCGAGCTCACGCCGGAGGAACAGGCTCTCCTCACCGGCTACGCCGCAGGCCTCGCGCATTGGCGCGCCGGCGAACTGCCGCAAGCGGTCGACTGCTTCGCGCGGGGCGCACCGAGCGATGCTCCAAGCCACTTCTTCGCGGAGCGGGTGAAAGCAAGCTTGGCGACCGGGTCCTTGGCCTGGGATCCGGTGCGCAGCCTACAGGAAAAGTGACGCCACGATGACTTCCGCGCGTGCGCACACGTCCGGGCCATATCAGCCTCATCCCGGCCCCATTGCCCCAGGATACCGGCCGCGATGGACAAGCACGGGCAAGGTCGGCTAGACGACACGGCGCCTGTTACCGGCCAACCGACCAGCGAGCCCTGCGACGCATGACCACGTCCAAGCGATATGAGCGGATCGCCTTCGTCGCGAGTCCGAGTGCCGAAGCCCAGGCCGCACTGGCGCAGCTCTCCGCGCTGTACGGCAACTCCGATCCGGACCTGGCGGACGTCGTGGTCGCGCTCGGCGGCGATGGCCTGATGCTGCAGACGCTGCACGACCACATGCGCTCGGGAAAGCCGATCTACGGCATGCATCGCGGCACGGTCGGCTTCCTGATGAACGAGTTCAGCACGATCGATCTGCACGGGCGGCTCGAAGCGGCGCAGGAATCGGTGATCCATCCGCTGCTGATGCGGGCGACCGATGCCGCTGGCGTCGTTCACATCCACCACGCCATCAACGAGGTCTACCTGTTTCGCCAGACGGCGCAGACGGCGCGGCTGCGCATCCTGATCGATGAGCGCGAGCGCATGCCGGAGCTGATCGCCGACGGCGTGCTCGTTGCCACGCCCGCAGGCTCCACCGCCTATAACCTCTCGGTGCAGGGCCCGATCCTGCCGATCAACGCCGCGCTGCTGGCGCTGACGCCGATCAGCGCCTTCCGGCCGCGGCGCTGGCGCGGCGCCCTGCTTCCGAACACGGCCTATGTGATCATCGAGGTGCTCGAAGGCGACAAGCGCCCAGTCGCGGCGGTGGCGGATCATGACGAGGTCCGCAATGTCCAGCGAGTCGAGGTGCTCTCCGACAAGACGATCTCGATGCGGATGCTGTTCGACGCCGGCCACAGCCTGGAAGAGCGGATCCTGAGCGAGCAGTTCGGCTACTGACATCGGGCGCTTTTCCGCGCCTTTTTCCTCCTTCGCCGCCCCGGGCAACGCTTTGTTAACCCGCGGCTCCGTATGGTTAATGCGGGTATACCGCCATCACCGGTGATCCTTTCAGGCCGGCCAAATGTACCGCATCGACTTCAACAAGCTGCGCTTTCTCGTCTGCGACGACAATCCGCACATGCGCCGCATCCTGCGCACGCTGCTGCATTCGTTCGGCGCCCGCGAGGTCAACGAGGCCGAGGACGGCGCGACCGCACTCGAGATGTATACTCATTTCTCCCCCGACATCGTCATCACCGACTGGGCGATGCCGATCTTCGACGGGCTCGAGCTTGCGCAGATGATCCGGCAGCCCGAAGCCAAGGGCAACCCCTACGCGCCGATCATCATGCTGACGGGACATTCGGAGAAGCGCCGCGTCACCGTCGCGCGCGATGCCGGCGTGACGGAATTCCTCGCCAAGCCGATCTCGGCGAAGGGACTGTATCAGCGCATCCTCAACGTGGTTGCCAATCCGCGTCCGTTCATCAAGACCAAGACCTACTTCGGTCCGGACCGGCGCCGCAACACCAACACCGCTTATATCGGGCCAGAGCGTCGGATCGGCGGCGAGGCCGAGATCTTCCAGCAGCCGTCACTTCTGGATAAGGCGCGCTCCGCAGTTTAGGAGCGCGGCAGTGAGCCCGCGTTAACGCAATCCGGGGATCGACGCCCAGAGCGCCCAGTTCCTCGGCTATGAATCGGGGCAATGAGTCGATTTGCGTTGGTCGGCATCATCAGGGGATATCGAGATGGCGAAAGACAAGGCCCCGGCGATCCAGGTCAAGACCTACGCCTCGCATCACGTCATCACCCAGCCCAATCCGCTGAAGCAGGTGCTGCGCCGCGCCGAGGAGAAGGATCTCGACGATCCGATCGCGCGCGCGGAAGCCGCGCTTGCCGGGCTGTCCGGCGAGTTCAAGTCGTGGATGGACACCGAGGCCGATCGCCTGACGAATGCTTACGGTGCCGTTCTGAACAATGGCTTCGACGACGACGCCTGCGAGGAAATGTTCCGCGCCGCCCACGACATCAAGGGCGATGCCGCAACCTTCGGCTATCCCGCCGCTGCCGAGGTTGCCGACAGCCTGTGCCGGATTATCGAGCACGCGCCGGATCTCGAAAAGGTCCCCGTCGAGCTGTTCGAGCATCACGTCAACGCCATCCAGGCGATCGTGCATGATCATACGAAGTACCACAGCCCGACCGTCGCTGCCGAATTGAGCCGCCGGCTGCGCCGCGTCGCCGACGACTACCTGCTCCAGGTCAACCGCAACCGGCCGGAGCATCTCGAAGCGATCCTGGCGCCGAGCCTGGTGCCGAGCGATCAGCCGTAATCGGATGGCGATCACGTAGGGTGGGCAAAGCCGCCGCCGCAAAGCGGCGGCAGCGTGCCCACCATGGATCAGCAATCTCTGCGGCAAGTCGGTGGGCACGGCGCCACCGCGCGCTCGAACGTGGCGATATCTGCGACGCGCCTTTGCCCACCCTACGGCAGCGGACACGCCTCACGCCGCGATCAGTCCGAACTCCAGCCCGGCCACGAAATCCTCCGCCATCACCTCGTCGCAGAACTCGCGGGCCTCGTCGCGGGCGGATTCGGTGGCGAAGCGGCGCAGCAGGATCAGCAACGGCTCGGCGGCATCACGGTCGGTGGCGCAATGGGTGAGCACGCGCTCCACCATCTTGCGGCGCAGGATCGCTGCTCCGCTCAAGGTGTCGGCAAATCCATTCTCGCGGCAGACTTCGAGCGCGATGCTGAAGGCCTCGAAGGTGGTGTCGGGAATGCCCGCCTTGCGCAGCAGCCCCTGCAGGCTGGCGCGGCCGCGATCGTTGAGCAGCGCCGACACCCGGGCCCGCGGCATGTCGGCGAGCTCCGACAGAGCGATCTCGAACAATTCGACGTTGCCGGAGAGAAGTGCGCGCAGGATCAGGCCCGCGGTGAGTTGCGAGGTTGCACGCAGATGCTGGACCAGCCCGCGCAGCTCCTCGCCGCGCGACCGCGCCGCGATGGTGATGGTCGAGCGGTCGCGCGCCTCATTGGTGATGCGCCCTGCTTTGTCGGCACTGAGCCAATTCCTGGCGACGACGAACTGCGCCAGTGTCTCGGAGAGCTTGTCGACCAGCGCCGCCCGCGTCGCGGCCGGCAGGTCGTCCAGGACCAGCATCGCTTCGCGGATGGCGGCGAGATGGCCGTGGCGCTCGACGATGCGGTCCCAGGAGAACGGCGCTAGCTCGGCATAGGCGTTCTCGATCAGCTCGAGCGCGGCGGCGGCGCTGCCGACTTCGGCGATCGCGGCGCAGACCGGCGCCGGCAGGCCGACGCGGCGCGCGATCGCGCATTGTGTGTCGGAGTTGCCGGTCGCGACGATGTCGACGAGGTCGGCATCGATCAGCAGCGGCGAATGTTCGAGGATGATGGCGGCGACAGAAGCCTGGTCCGTGGCGAGCGCCTGGACGATGGCGGCCGGCGCCTCCTCCGAGCGGGCGAACACCTCCGCCATGGCCTGACGCACCAACGGCGACGGATCGTCCAGCAGCATGAGGAGCGCGCCCTCCGCGGCGCCGCGATCCTCATCGCAGAGATCCGACAACAACCACGCCCGCGCGAGCGCCCTGGTGGCCTCTGCCCGCTCACCGGCGGGTGCGGTTCTGACCCAACTGAGAAACTGCCGAACGATCATGGTCTTTCCGGCTTACGCAACTTGCAGACAAAGGCCACGAGGGCCTCAACAGCACCGAAAATAAACCACGACGCTTAACAAAGCGTTCACCATAAGTAGCTGGTTTTGTTGATGTTTTGTTAAGGAGGTAAATCAAAACTATATTATGCTACCTCTGGATGTCTCATTTGGCCGTAGTCCAACGGGCGAAATGCGGCCGCCGCCGGCAGTGCAAGCCGTGGCGAAAGGTCGAAAATAGTTCTTTTTGATCAATGGTTCAGCGACGAGTGCGGACCGCCTTAGCCGGCACATCAGCCCGAAAAGGTGCCGTGGGGATCGCTGAACAGGTCGAGTCTGCGCTGGCCATTGCCGCCGCCATCGTTACCGCCGCCCTCCGGCGAGGCCGCGCTAGCGACTGATGAGCGGCCCCACAATTCGCGGACGGTCGGCGAGACCGCCTGGCTCGACTGGCCGTCAACCTGGAATAGCGAGCGAAACATCGGGTCCGCCGGCCGGTTGGCGGCCGATGCGTCGGCCGTCGTCAAAGATGCGGCTTGCGACGAGCCGCGCGCATCCGGAAACATCGACAGGAAGGTGGCGGTGTCCGTCGTCGGCAGCGCACCACCGCCGGCCGCATTGGCCGCGACATTCGCCGATGCCCCTCCATAAAGGGCGAGCGCCCCGCGCGTCGCCGAGGAGTTGGCGGCGCCGGCATAGCGCGTGTTCAGCACCGCATAGACCTGGGACACGCTGCGGGCTTGTCCGTCGCGATCGTAGAAGATCGGCCGGTTGGCCGCGGCGGCGCTGGGAAACATCCGCGCGGCCGACGCATTCGGCGTCTCCTGGGTGCTGGTGATCAGCTTTGCGGCGCCGCCGACACCCATGAAGTGCGCCATGTAGAGCTCGGCATCGGTCGGCCGACGGCCGATCTTGCCGGCGAGCTGGAAACTGTTCGATTGCGTGAGCGCAGCGGCCATCGCGGACGACGCCTGCGGGTCGTCGCGCAGCTTCATGATCGCCTGCCGCATTCCGGGATCGCTGACCGTGTAGTCGCCGGACGATGTCCGGGTGATCGCGTCGGCATATTGGCCATAGCCGAGATCGGCGCCGGCTTCCTTCACGGTGCCGAGCCAGGTCTGGTCGATGAACTGGTAGAGCCCGCGCGCTGATGACGTCGAGGCGCCGGCGGTCGGATTGAAGTCCGACTCCATCTTGGCGGTCGACAACAGATATTCGAAGCTGGTGCCGACGCTGTCAGCGGCCTGCTTGATCGCGCCGGCGACCTTCGCCCGGACGCCATCGAGGAAACCGGTGGACGAGGAGTTGGATGCGTCGACCGACATGGGAAGACCCGCTGTTTGCAGATTCGCTGGCAGACGAACGCGCCGGAAACGTCCGGCAAAATGCGGCGGGTATGGTTAATGGCGGGTTAATTCGCAGGGCCCGACCGGGCCAATGAACGACCGGGCACGTCAGGACGCAGGTCGCTGGCCTACTTGCGATAGACCTCGGCGGGATCGAACAGCCTGTCGGCATCGACGAACACGAGCCGCGCGCCGCTGCCGTCATCCGATCGCTCGACCTTGCGATAGAAGCAGGAATGGCGGCCGGTGTGGCACGCCGCGCCGGCCTGCTCGACGCGCAACCAGACCGCGTCCTGGTCGCAATCGGTGCGCATCTCGACCACGCGCTGGGTCTGGCCCGAGCTCTCACCCTTGCGCCACAACGCATTGCGCGAGCGGCTGAAATACCAGGCTTCGCCGGTCGCCACCGTCTTGCGCAGGGCCTCCTCGTTCATGTGGGCGACCATCAGCACGTCGCCGCTCACGGCATCGGTCGTCACACAGGTGACGAGGCCGGCCGCGTCGAACTTGGGCAGGAAGGCCAAGCCCTCCTCGCGCTCAACTGAGGATGAAGACACGAAACTCTCTGCTCAACGGGTCGGCAGGCTTACCGTTGCGGCGACCGCACCATGGACAGGAAGCGCGACTGCTCGGCCGGATTGTCCCTGAACATGCCGGTGAAGCGGCTGGTGAAGGTGATGGCGCCGTGCTTGGCGACGCCCCGCACCGACATGCAGGTGTGCTCGGCCTCGATCATGACGGCGACGCCGCGCGGCTTCAGCACCTCGTCGATCGCGGCCGCGATCTGGGCGGTGAGATGCTCCTGGGTCTGCAGGCGGCGGGCGAAGATGTCGGTCAGGCGCGCCAGCTTGGACAGGCCGACCACCCGCTCGACCGGCGTATAGGCGATATGCGCGCGACCGTAGAAGGGCATCATGTGATGCTCGCATTGCGACGTGAACTCGATGTCGCGAATCAGCACGAAGTCGTCATAGCCGGCGGTCTCGCCGAAGGTGCGGTCGAGCACCTCGGCCGGGCACTGGTGATAGCCCTGGTACAGCTCGTCATAGGCCTCGACGACCCGGCGCGGCGTATCGACCAGCCCCTCGCGGGTCGGATCCTCGCCGATGTAATTCAACAGCGTATAGACTGCGGCCTCGGCCTCGGCCCGCGACGGCCTGGCACGGTCGGGCCGCACGGCGGCAGCGAGAAACTCGGCGGGATCGAGCTCTGCAGCGCGAGCGTCAGTCAGCTTGGCGTCTAACGGCTTGCCCTCGGGCTTGTTCGCACGCAACGTCTTGATCAAAGTGTCCATCTCAACTCCGTTCGACCGGTCGGCGGTCCGACCGGAGTGTCACCGGCACAGCATCACCTTGAGGGCGTCACCTGCAGAGGTGCCACACGCAGGCTTGGCGCCTCTCGCGCCGGACGCCTGTGGATGTGGCTGGAATTCCTGCCAATCGTTTCCATATACTCGCAATATAGGGCGATGAAACCCGGCCGCCAAGGCCGCCACGCCGGTAATTCCGGGACGTCAGGCACATGCTGAACGACATCTACAACAAGCGCATCATCGAGCTCGCCGGCAACATTCCGCGGCTCGGACGGCTGGACCACCCGGACGCCACTGCCACCGCCCATTCCAAGCTGTGCGGCTCGACCGTCAAGGTCGACCTCAAGATGGACGGGCCCGTGGTGACCGACTTCGCCCATGACGTGAAGGCCTGCGCCCTCGGCCAGGCCTCCTCTTCGATCATGGCCCGCCACGTCGTCGGTTCCAGCGCCGCGGAGCTGCGCGAGCTGCGGGAGACGGTCCGGAGGATGCTGAAGGAGAACGGTGCGCCGCCGGAGGGCAAATGGGCCGACATTGCCCTGCTTGAGCCGGTGCGAGACTACAAGGCCCGCCACGCCTCCACGATGCTGACGTTCGACGCCGTGGTGGATGCCATCGGCCAGATCGAGGCCAAGACCAACGGCGAGCAGCCGGCCGCGGCTCAGGGCTGAGGCGGCACCGCTTCCCACCCGTGCGTGCAGACTGACAGATCCATAGCCCGCATGAGCGCACCGGCATGCGGGAGCGGTCGTCGGCAAGCTCATGATTGGACGCGGAGGTCCGGCTCGCCCCGGCGACGTCGATGCCTATTGCTGCGGCGTCGTGGCGACCGTCGCTGGCGGCAGAGCCTCGGCGGTACGCGACAGTTGCCCCTTGTCGCGGTCCAGCGCCACGGAGAAGCGGTCCTGCTGCTTGTCCTTGGCCTGCGGCTTCTGTGCGAGCTCGGCGACCGGCACGGCCCCCTTCGGCGGCAGCACCTCGGCAACCAGATCCGTGGTCACGACGTTGGTGAGCCGCAGCTCGGCGCGTGACAGCTCATGCAGGTCCTCCCAGGGCGGCACGTTCAGCGCCAGCGACAGCAGATCGCCCGCTCCGCCCATCTCGAAGGTGTATTTGGCGAGACGCCCGATGTCGCGCTCGACGATCATCAGGTCCTGCGCCGTATAGCTCGCCGCCTTGGCGTCGTCGGCGCGGTCTCCCATCCAGATCTGGTGAACGCGGACATGGGCCGTATCCGGAACATAACGCGTGGTTCCAGCCAGCAGCAGGAACACGCACATCGACTCGCAATAGGCCTCGGGCATGACGCGCGGCCGGTCACCCGCGCGGCTCGGACGCTGGGTCATGCCGACGGTGGTGCGCATCTTCAGCCCACGGAACCGGCGGCCCAAGGTGATGGCGTCGTTGACCGAGCCGCCGCTGGAGTCGAGCACCAGGGTGGCCCCCGTCAGGTCGCGATCCCTCGCGAAATCCTCGAAATCCTTCGGCGTATCGCCGGTGACGATCCCGACCGCACTGACCCAGCCGCAATTTGGCTCGCAGGCGACCCAACCGAACCGCATCGGGAGTTTGCGCTCTTCGAGCGCGCCGCCGGCGCGCGCCGTGTTTGACATGATGGTGATCGCGCTACCGACCACCGCACCAAGCGCTGCAACACCAAGTAGCATCCAGCGCAATTCACGCGACCGCAGCAATCTCACGCGCAATCCGTCCCCCTCGTCAAGCTCGGTACGCAGTTCCTCGGTTTTCTCGCGGAAAGACCTGACAACCTGGCCTCAAATCCGTTATTAGTCTGTCACATCCTTGTCGGGAAACGTATCCGGGCAATCACCGACCGTCCAGCTGCGGCGTGCTGCGGCGCCGCTGAAAACCGGCCATTGTTGCATCACATCACCACAAATGAACGCGAGCCGGGTTCCCTGCCGAGGAACCGGTCAAAAGTTCGCACATCCATCTGGCATCGCGCTCATGAAGCACTCATGCTCTGACACCGGCTGCCATTCTGCGCACATCGGGTCGCTGCTGGCCCGACTCCCGCGGCGCGCTGCTCACGCGCTGATCTGGCTGTACCGCCACACATTGTCGCCGCTGGTCGGCTACAATTGTCGGCACCTGCCGACCTGCTCGGTCTATGCCGATGAGGCCATCGAACGCTTCGGACTCTGGGCGGGCGGGTGGATGACGCTCGCCCGTCTGCTGCGCTGCCAGCCCTTTGGCACCTCGGGCATCGACAACGTCCCAACAACGGCTCCCGCAGGCGCTCACTGGTATCTGCCTTGGCGCTACGCGCGATGGCGCGGCGTCAACGGCCCGGGCTGATGTGCAGCGCAACAGACGTCGCGCTCGTCAATTGATCTGCAGCACATGGCCCTGGCGAAATCTCGGGCTACGATTATCCTTACGTCACGAGCCGGCGCTCCCATCAGGAACCGCGCTGCCTCGACCTGCATTGATGTGATGCTTCCTTCGGGAGGAAAACAACGATGCGCTGGACAATCAGCCCCAGAAGCAACCGTTCCCGCAAGAGCATCGGTCCCGATCAGGCCGGCCACCACGACGCACGCCAGGTGGATCTACTCTGCATCATCGCTTTGTTGATCGTCATTGTCGGTGCCTGGCGCTATCTTGCCGACAGCACCGCCCTGCCCCCGCCGACGACGTCCTACATCGTGCCCAGCCAGAGCGTGCACTGGTGATATTCACCCCCTACCATCTCGGCCAGAAGATGAAATCGTCGCGCCGCGGCGGCGGATAGAGAGGAACCGGCTCCAGCGGCCGCGGCACGCGCCGGGCGCGCGGCGGTGGCTGGTAATCCGTTTCTGCAGGGGCGCTCGCTTCGGCCGAGACCGTCGCGTCGGCCGGAGGCGATCTCACCGCGAGCAGGACATTCGATTCACGCGTGCGCCAACGATAGCCGATCCCGAATTCCAGCGGCTGCGCACGCTCGAACAGCCTCGCATAGCTCCTCTGGTACATGTCCGGGAATTTGTCGATCGGCCCGGCATAGCGCCCGAACGGCAGGAAACGCCAGGCCCGCGCCTCATAGCTCGCGAGCGGGATGCCGGAATCGTCCTGGATGACGGTGGCGCTGTTCTTCAGCAGCCAGCTGCGGACCCGTGCGAAGCCGTTCTCATGCAACAGATAAGACGCGCTCTTCAGGAGACTGTCGCCCGGCCCCAGCGGCTCGCAGAACTTGAACAACCCACTGGCCTTCACGCCGGAATCGGAGAGATCAGCGGAGAAGTAGTAGAGCGTCTTCGCGACCCCGTCGGCGCCGGCAAACAGGATGCGCGCGCCCTTGGTCGCATTGCGCGTCGGCGGCTCGTTGTTTCCGTGCAATCCGCCATTCTCGTCCAACCAGATCAGACTGGCCTCGCGGATCGTCTTGCCGGTGCGCGCCAGGAAGACGTAGAGGATTGGCAAGGTCCCTTCGAGTTCGCCTTCGCGCAAGTCGACCTTCATGTCCTTGGTGATAAAGAAGGAGAAACTCAGGATCGATTGCAACGAGCGTTCGACATAGGACAGCGCCGGGCCGATGCTGCCTCGGGGCAATCTGGTCAGGTCCGGGATCGGGCCGGTCGGCTCGAGCGCCACCAGGACATAGGTCGTTGCCTTCGGATGAAAGGCATCGGCATAGAGAAAATCCGGCCCCGAGAAGAAATAGAACATCGCCGGCCGCGGCGCGGCCAGATTGGCATCCGCCCAGGCCCTGATCTTCGACAATTGTCGCTGCTCGAGCTGATTGAAGGCGTTGTCGAAGAACGCCGCGTGCCGCCGCCACGCCGGATCCTGCACGAAGGGCAGGAGCGGCGAGCCCGCCGCTGGCGGCATGCCCGCCAGCACCCGCGCCGTATCGTCCGGCGTGGTGGTCTGAGCTCGAGCCTCGAAGCTCATGGCAAGGATCAGACATGCGACGGCGAACCAGACTCTCGAGGCCAACAGCATTTCAATCCGAACCCGATGCGAGCGTTGCGGTGATACGGCGCGATCGCGCGTGAGCGAGCCAATAGATCAGCAATCCCGACGCCATTGCGCCTGCGCCGAGCCCTGCCTGCAAGGGCCGCGTCGCGACGAGATAGTACATCATGAAGAAGGTCACGCTGAGGAAGATCAACGGCGTGACCGGATAGCCCCAGGCGCGGTAGGGTCGCGTGAGTTCGGGCTGCGCGATGCGCAGCTTGAACAGTCCGAGCACAGCGAGAAACGAGCAGGACAAGAGCGAGAACTGGACGAGATCCAGCACCGCCTCGAAGCTCTCCGTGAACAGCATCAGGGTGGCCACCGTGAGCTGGAACAGGACGGCATATGCCGGCGCCCCGTTGCGCGAGCGCCGCGCGAACACCGACAGCGCCGGAATGTCCTCGCCCATTGTCATCAGCACGCGCGGGCCGATCCACATCATCGCGGCAATGGAAGGAACCAGTCCGATGCAGATCATCGCGGCCACGAAGCGCCCGCCGGTCTCGCCGAAGATATGACTGCCCGCGATGCTCGCGACCTGGAGTTGGCCCGCGAGCGCGTCCATCGGTGCGGCTCGCAGGAAAACCGCGTTGAGCGCGATGTAGAGCACCAGAACGATCACCGTGCCCAACAGCAGCGCGCGCGGCAAGGTCCGCTCCGGCGCATGCAACTCGCCGATGATGTAGGTCGCCGCGTTCCAGCCGGAGAACGCGTACATCACGAACACCAGTCCGGTCGCGAACGCCGCGCTCGTCACGTGACCGACATCGGTCACGGTTGGCAGGAACGTCACCGGTTGCGGGGTGGCGATGGTGTAGCCGGCGATCAGGAAGGCGGTGATGAGCCCGAGCTTCAGCACGGTCGACAACAGCTGGAAACGGCTCGACTGCCTGATGCCGCCGAGTTGCACTGCTGTCACGAGCCAGACAGCGCCGGTGGCGAGCAGCAGCGGCGGAGCGCCCGGGATGACGGCACGACCATATTCTCCGAACGCCATGGCCGCGAGCGCCACCGGCGCCGCGAAGCCCACCGTCGCCGAGACCCACCCGGCCATGAAGCCGATCGCCGGGTGGTACGCCCGCGTGAGAAAATTGTACTCGCCGCTCGAGCGCGGAAACATCGTGCCGAGTTCGGCATAGGACAGTGCCCCGCAGATCGACACCAATCCCCCGACCGCCCACAGCACCAGAATGGAGAAGCCCGACGGGATGTCCCGGACCTGGAAGCCGAGGCTGGTGAAGACGCCGACCCCGATCATGTCGGCGATGACGATAGCAGTCGCGACCGGAAGCGACACGGATGGAACCCGGTCGCCGTCTGTCCGGCCCCGGCCGGGATCGTCCGCCTCGGATGCAGCCATCTCGTCGAAGGACGCCCGGCGCCCCTTCCTCTGCCTCAGCCCAGGTTCCCCCCGAAGCATTCAAACATCGTTAACGGGCGTTAAATATGACCTTCATCAAGGGTATTTATGAACCGATTTCGGACAGGCTGGGCTGCGACATTGCATTGGGCCGCCAGGCGTCCCACAATCGCGACACGTTCGCGTGGTGTGTCCCGGTGCGCCCGGGGTCGACCGGACACGATCCTTAACGCGACCTCAATTTCGGCGGCGCAGGTTGAACGAAATCCGCTGGTTGAAGAGCCGTGTTGCGGCTCGAACTCGTCTTGGGGACGGATGATCGGGGAAGACCATAACATCTTGAGGTCTGTGCGCAGAGGTTGGTGCCTCTGGTGGCGCGCGGCTTTGGCGCTGGCGATCTGCCTTTCGTTCACGCATTGCGGCAAGGCCCCCAATCCCGAGGCGTTGGCCGCCAACGCGTCGACGGCCCAGGGGCTGACCTTCGACGATCGTTTTCCGGCACCTGAATTCAGCGACCGTTTCCCGTCCGCGCAGGAGAGTTTTCGGCTTCACACGCCCTCCGACTTCGCCCCGAAGCCGGCGCCCTCTCAGATCGCATCGCTGGAGCCGCAGCGGCCGGGACGGCCGCAGCGTGAGGAACTGACGACCCTCATCAGCATGAAGTCGTCGGCCTTTCCCTATTTCGGCAACAATCCGGCGTCCGACGCACCGTTCCTGAACGTCAGCAGCGGTGAGCGCCGCGGCCACCGCAGCTTCTCCGGCCGCGTCTACTGGCAGGACCAGACCTACAACGACAGCCGTGTGCTGGTGCACGTCCCCGAACAATTCGATGTGCGCAAGCCGGGCGTGATCGTCGTGTTCTTCCATGGCAACGGCGCCACGCTGGAGCGCGACGTGCGCGACCGCCAGTTGGTGCCGCAGCAGATCACCGCGGCCGGCGTCAACGCGGTGCTGCTCGCGCCGCAGATGGCCGTCGACGCCGCCGATTCGAGCGCCGGCAAGTTCTGGCAGCCCGGCGGCTTCAAGCGCTTCATGGACGAGGCCGCGGCCAGCCTCGCCCGCCTGACCGGCGATCCGGCAAGCGCGAAGACTTTCGCCGGCATGCCCATCGTAATCGTCGGCTACAGCGGCGGCTTCCTCCCCACGGCATGGAGCCTCGAGGTCGGCGGCATCAGCGACCGCGTGCGCGGCGTCGTGCTGCTCGATGCGGTCTACGGCCAGCTCGACAAGTTCGCCAACTGGATCGAGCGCAGCCGCTCCGGCTTTTTCATCAGCTCCTACACGCGCTATACCGCGCGGCATGATCAGGAACTGATGGCGATGCTGCGCAATCGCGGCATCGAAGTCTCCGAAGACATGGACCGGCCGCTGCGCCCGGGCAGCGTCGTCTTCGTCGAGACCGACGAGGGCATCACCCATCGCGACTACGTCACGCAGGCCTGGACTCGCAACCCGATCAAGGATGTGCTGGTCAAGATGGCGGCCGCCCAGCCGCCGATCCGGATTGCGGCCGGAGCCCAGGACATGTCGAACCGCGTGTCGAGCCGCTGAGAGAGCGGCCGCCGCAACGCCTCAGGACTTCGGCAGCTTCTCGACGAAGCCGTTGAAACAGGCGAGCCGCTCGTCCTCTTCCTTGGTGAACTTGCAGTCGCCGACCGCCTTGGCCTTCATCGCCTTCGGCTTGGCGGCTGGCGGAATGACGGCGTCGTAGCAGTTCAGGCGCTCCTTGGTTCCGTCATCGATCTCCAGGCAGGCCTGGAGCTTGGCGGCCGCCGATTGCGGCTTGGCCGGCGCTGCGGCGGCGGTCTTCGTCCCCTTCGGCTTGACCTGCACCAGCGGTCGGTCACCGACCATCGGCGCGCTCTGGGCCAGCGCAGGGGTGCACAGCAGCACTGCAGCCAGGCTCAACATCATCTTCTTCATGCCATATCTCTCTCATCCGACCCGTGGGCACGCGAGGACGTCCGTCGATGCTACTCGCCGGCCGTGGCAGAATCCACGCCCCAGCAGCCCCCACGACATCGGCCTTTAATCCGGTCGGGCCGGCTTTGCCAAGCGTCAACCCGCTGCTCAGGCCGGAACCGCGATCCGCGCGCGCTGGCGGCTGGCCAGGATTGCCAGCAATGCCAGGGTCAGGAACATCAATGCGACGTAGCCGGTGGCGCCGAGCAGGTCGCGCGCGAACAGGCTGCCGCCGATCGCGGAGCCGATGGCCTGGCCAATATAGAGCACGGAGGTGTTGAGCGACACCGAAGCCGAGGCGAGCGGCGGCGCGGCTGCCACCAGCCGAACCTGCTGCATCGAATTGGTGGACGCAAACCCCAACCCCCAGATTGCGACCGCCACCGCCATGAGGCCGTAGGTGCCTGCCGCCAGCGTCCAGGCCGACACGCCGGCGAACATCAGGCAGGTGAACAAGAGCGACGTCCGGTAGGCTCCCCAGCCATCGACGATCCGGGTTGCGATGACGACGCCGAGAAAGCCGCAGGCGCCGTAGATCGCGAACACCAGGCCGATCTGGTTGGAGTCGGCGCCAGTCAGGCGCTTCAGCAACGGTCCCATGAAGGTGAAGATCACGAACTGTCCCGACATCTGCAGGGTCGTGACCAGGAGCAGCAGGACCACCAGGCGGTTGCGGCCGAGTTCGGTCCAGGTCTTCAACGCGACCGGCGCGCCCTTCAGGCCGGATGGCAGGCGCCACGTCAGCAGCACGAAGCTGACCGCGCCGGCCGCACCGACCGCGAGATAGGCGGCTCGCCAACCGGAATGACTGCCGATGAAGGTGATCATGGGCAGCCCCACGGCGGCCGCCAGCGACCAGCCCAGGAAGACATAGGCGATGGTGCTGCCGCGTCTCTCGACCGGGCTGATCAGCGCCGCCGTTCCGGCGGCCTGCGGTGTATAGAGAGCGCCGACCGCGAGCATCACGAGGCGCAGCGCGAGCAGGCTCGCATAATCGGGCGCAAACGCCGAGCCGAGATTGCCGAGCGTGAGCACCAAGAGCGTCGCTGCGAGCAGACGGCGGCGGTCGAAGCGGCTCGTCAGCCAGGCGGTCAAGGGCGAGCAGATGCAGAGCACCACCGCGCCGAAGGTGATCAGGAGCCCCGCCGTCTGAACGCCGACAGCAAGATCCGAGGCGAGCTCCGGCAGCAGGCCGGCGGGCGCGAGCACCGAGCAGCCGGTGACGAGATTGCCGAGCATGAGCGCGGTCGGCGCAAAGCGCCCGGGAGCGGATGTGGATGTCATCGCGCCTCAATAGCAGAGAATTCCATGCATTTGCATGAAAATGTCTCATGCCGTCCATGACTTTCTCTCGTCCTGCCTCCTTCGTCCATTCTCGTCAGCGCGCGGGGGCGGACTGCGCCGCCGAGGCCTGCGGCGAGGGAATCTGCGTCCACGGAACCGGCGTACTCGTCGGACGGGCGATGGCCTTGGACGGCGGGCAGCTGTCGGTCAGCATCTTCAGGGCAGATTGCAGGCCTTCGCTGCTCACCGGAAATGTCGAGACATTGCGACGCGCGACATTCAACAGGGAATCGCTCAGCTCGGCCGACGGCATCAACGACAGCGTTTTCACCTGGCTTGCATTCAGGAACACGCCCCAGGTCTCGCGATCGCCCGACCGCCGCGGCGGCGAGAGGAAATTGAGCCGCATATCTCCGCTCGCCATCGCCAGCGGACCCGGCGGCGAGCCGGCCGGCGCGATGCGCTCGACGTCGAGCTCGAAGCGGTCCTGATCGAAGCAGACCATCTGCAAGCGCGTGGTCTGGAACGTGCTCTCACCGTCCCTACGTGCGAGAATGGTCTTGTAGGCAATCCCTCGGCTGGCGGTCTCGAACATCCAGGAGCTTTCCACCCGCTGCCGCCTGTCGAGCGCAAACCGCGCGATCTCCTCCCGCGTCAGGATGCGCATGCTCTCGAACGGGACAGACCGCGCCACCGTCAGCAGACCGGGATCCGCGCCGAGCTTGGTGATGTAGTCGAGCACCATCTTGTCGGCCCGAGCCATCGCCTGCTGCATCGCCTGCGCCCGCATCTCGCGGGTCGGCACGCCGCCCGTGAAGTTCAGGATGACGCGCGGAGAATGCACCGCGAGCGTCGCATCCGCTGCGATGTCACGTGTGGACGCGCCGAGCAGCAGGTAGGGACAGGCCGAATTGCACGTCGCCCCCCGCGTCCAGACCTCGCCATGCAGCTCGCGTCCGGACAGCTTCAGCTTGCTACAAGCTTCGCCCTCCTGAGGCTCGAAGCCGCACTCGCGCAAGGTGGTACGTCCCACCCGCACGGTGGCCTTGCGCTCGCGCAGCATGTCGCCGATGGCGAGCGCCTGCTGCAGATTGCCGCCTGGAGAATTGAAGTAGATCGGCAAACTGCGCTCGCCGATCTGCTTCATGAACTTGCGGAAGCGCGCGGCGGCGCCGCCGTCGATCTTGCCTTCGGCGGCGATCCAGCTGTCACAGCCATGTCCACAGGCGTCCGAGGAGCCCTTGACGAGCGCGAACGCAATCGGCGCCGAGCCATCTGCGATCCGCGGCGACGGGGCGCGGCGCGCGGCCGGCCTGGACTCCGTTGCAGGCCTGGCCGGGGGCCTTGGCTGGGCCGCCGGCTTCGGCTGCAAAGCCTTTTGCTGCGAAAAAGTCTTTTGCTGCGAAAGAGGTCTTGGCTGGACCATGGATCTGGACTGGTCCGCGGGCCTTGTTGCCGCCGGAACGGCCGCGAGCGACGACAGGCTCGACAGCACGCACATGATCAGTGCGGCCCCAACATGAATGCCGCCGCGCCGACAAACGGAGAGCGGCGCCTCCCCTGCAGACTCCATCGCCAAACGCGTCCCCACGCCCCGAACACTTGAAGTTGTATCATACCGGCCCGCGGCGGCAATCTCCGCATCGCCGCACCAGCCGCAATTGGGCGGTTTTCCCGTCCCTCTCCCGGTTGCAGCCTGAAAATCCCCTGCTATACCCCTTGCTCCCGCTTACCTGCGCTCGTTCGCAGGAGTGAGCTCAAGGAGTGACCCATGTCCGATCCGAAATCGCCTGATTCCAAGTCCGACCAGCAAAAGTCCAATTTCCAATACAGCCTCAGTAACCTGAAGCCCGCCACCCCGGTCGAGAAGATCACCATCAGCTTCCCAGACGGCGCCCGGCGTGAATATCCCAGGGGCACCACCGGTCTCGACATTGCCAAGGGCATCTCGCCCTCGCTCGCCAAGCGCACCGTCGCGATGGCGCTGAACGGCGACCTCGTCGACCTCGACGATCCCATCACCGATGACGCCAAGCTCGAACTCGTCGACCGCGACGACCCGCGCGCGCTGGAATTGATCCGGCACGATTGCGCGCACGTGCTCGCCGAGGCCGTGCAATCGCTGTGGCCGGGCACTCAGGTCACGATCGGTCCGGTGATCGAGAACGGCTTCTATTACGACTTCTTCCGCAACGAGCCGTTCACGCCCGAAGACTTCGCCGCGATCGAAAAGAAGATGCGCGAGATCATCGGCCGCGACAAACCCTTCACCAAGGAGGTGTGGGACCGCGAGAAGACCAAGCAGGTGTTCCGCGACAAGGGCGAGGCGTTCAAGGTCGAGCTGGTCGACGCCATTCCGGGCAACGAGCCGATCAAGATCTACTACCAGGGCGACTGGTTCGACCTGTGTCGTGGTCCGCACATGACCTCGACGGGGAAGATCGGCAACGCCTTCAAATTGATGAAGGTGGCGGGCGCGTATTGGCGCGGCGATTCCAACAACCCGATGCTGACCCGCATCTACGGCACCGCCTTCGCCAAGCAGGAGCAGCTCGACGCCTACCTCAAGCAGATCGAGGAGGCCGAGAAGCGCGACCACCGCAAGCTCGGCCGCGAGCTCGACCTGTTTCATTTCCAGGAGGAAGGTCCGGGCGTCGTGTTCTGGCATCCGAAAGGCTGGAGCATCTTCCAGGCGCTGATCGCCTATATGCGCCGGCGTCTCGCCGGCGAGTATGACGAGGTCAACGCGCCGCAGATCCTCGACAAGTCGCTGTGGGAGACCTCCGGTCACTGGAACTGGTATCGCGAGAACATGTTCGCGGCGCAGTCCGCCGGCGACGAGGCCGAGGACAAGCGCTGGTTCGCGCTCAAGCCGATGAACTGCCCGGGTCACGTGCAGATCTTCAAGCACGGCCTGAAGAGCTACCGCGACCTGCCGCTGCGGCTCGCCGAGTTCGGCGTCGTGCATCGCTACGAGGCCTCCGGCGCCATGCACGGCCTGATGCGCGTGCGCGGCTTCACCCAGGACGATGCGCATGTGTTCTGCACCGAGGACCAGCTCGCCGACGAGTGCCTGAAGATCAACGACCTGATCCTGTCGACCTACTCGGACTTCGGCTTCGAGGGCGAATTGACGGTCAAGCTCTCGACCCGGCCGGACAAGCGCGTCGGCACCGACGAGATGTGGGATCACGCCGAGCGCGTGATGGCGACCGTGCTGAACGAGATCAAGGCGCAGAGCAACCACATCCGCACCGAGATCAATCCGGGCGAAGGCGCGTTCTACGGGCCGAAGTTCGAGTATGTGCTGCGCGATGCCATCGGCCGCGACTGGCAGTGCGGCACGACGCAGGTCGACTTCAACCTGCCGGAGCGGTTCGGCGCGTTCTACATCGACGCCGACGGCGCCAAGAAGGCGCCGGTCATGGTCCACCGCGCCATCTGCGGCTCGATGGAGCGCTTCATCGGCATCCTGATCGAGCACTATGCCGGCAGCTTCCCGCTGTGGCTGGCGCCGACGCAGGTGGTCGTCACCACCATCACCTCGGAAGGCGACGAATACGCCAAGCAGGTGCTGGCGGCGTTGCGGCGCGCGGGTCTGCGGGCAGAGATCGATCTGCGCAACGAGAAGATCAACTACAAGGTCCGCGAGCACTCGCTGCAGAAGATCCCGGCCCTGCTCGTCGTCGGCAAGAAGGAGGCCGAGACGCATTCCGTCTCCGTCCGCCGGCTCGGGCGCGACGGCCAGACCGTGATGCCGACCGCGGAAGCGATCGCCGCTTTGGTCGACGAGGCGACGCCGCCGGACGTGCGGCGCCGTCAGCGCGAGGCGGCGTGAGCTGTCCCGGTTCGTAGCAGCGACATGCGGGAACAGTTTCCCCGGGTGTCGCTTGCGTTCACCCGGGCTACGGGCGCTGCTATGCTGATACGCTGGCCGCTGCATCCGTCGCGCTCCCATCCCGGCCCGCCGCCTGCCGCGCCACCTCGGCGCATTCGGCCATGTAGAGGAACATCGTCGCGAGCATCCGCTCGATCGCCTCGCGTCCCCTTGGCAGGATGGTGATGGCGTCGGTGCCGCGGACGAGCAGGTCCTTCTCCTCCGCATCACGCAGCAAGGTCAGCACGTGCTTGCGCGACACCGAAAAACGCGTCGCCAGTCCATTGATGGAGAGCGGCACGGGACCAGCGGGCGGGAACGGCTGGTCCGGCCCGCCCCCTTGGGCCAGGCTGAACAGGATCACCATGCCGGCGGTGCGCTCGGCAAACGGCTCCAGCTCCGGCGCGCCATCGAGCACCCGCACGCCCGCGATGAAGCGGCGGCCAAGCTCGAGCACGAAGGTCTTCACGAAGGCCGGATCGTTCAGCGCCGCCCGATAAGCCACGGCGGCCGGCAGCACCGCGCTCATCGCGTCGAACTGCACGCCCCATCGCTCGCGATGCAGCGCGATGAGCTTGTCGGTCGGCACCAGCGGACGCCGGCGTCGGTCGAGATTGGAGGCGGACGCGACCAGCCCGGCCGCGCGCATCAGCGCCAGCATCGCCTCGCAGCGGCCGCGGCTGCACAGGCCGAGCCTGACGCACATCTCCTTCATGGCGCCGACGGTGAGGCCGAGCTCGCCATCGCGCTGCTCGGCGAAGTGCAGGTACAGCGCGACATGTGGAAACAGCGCCCGTGCCCGGTCGCTCAGCAGCGCATTGAGGATGCGGTCGCCCCGGTAGAGCCTGACGGCAGCCTCGGTCGACGCCCGCATCGCCACGGCGAAACCCGGCTCGCGGCGCAGCCGCACGACGGCATCAACTGAAGGTGTCAGCGCTGTCATTCCCACCGCAAGTCTGCTGCCCCGGCCGGCCGCGAGCTGCGGTCTCCAGCGTCATCTTTTTACCGATCCACCCAAATTTCCACAATTGCCACGGCCGAGGCTGGCGGCGGACCGATGGCCGCAGCCAACCAGGCCGGGGCCGCCGTGTGAGGCGAAAGATTGCAGGATTCACGTCACGGCTGCACGGCAGCTTGAGCAGAGCGCGCACCGCCTGCGGCTGCGGCAACAGGCGGTAGAACCGATCAAAACGCCGTTCCGTGGTCTCGTTGCAGGCGAAGGCGCATGCTATCTGTCCCGCGTGCAACCAACGAGACATCACGACGTGACCGATGCGATTGAACTGCTGAAGACCCGCCGCTCCGTGAAGCCGCGCGAGATGAGCGGCCCCGGCCCCTCGCCCGCCGAGCTCGACACCATCCTGACCATCGGCGCCCGCGTGCCCGACCATGGCAAGCTCGCGCCGTGGCGCTTCATCGTGTTCGAGGGCGACGGCCGCCGCCGCGCCGGTGAGGTCATCGCGTCCGTCTTCGCCAAGAACAACCCGCAGGCGAGCGCGGCCGAGCTTGAGGTCGAGAAGAACCGCCTGATGGAGGCGCCGCTGGTGATCGGCCTCGTCAGCTTCACCCGGCCGCATCCCAAGGTGCCGGCCTATGAGCAGGAGCTCTCCGCCGGCGCCAGCGCGATGAACATCCTGACCGCCGCCACCGCGCTCGGCTATGGCGGCTGCTGGCTGTCCGGCTGGTTCATGTTCGATCGCGATGTGATGAACGGGCTCGGCCTGAAGCCGGAGGAGAAGCTCGCCGGGCTCATTCATATCGGCAAGCCGACCAAGCCGAACGAAGACCGCCCGCGGCCGGCGCTGGCGGAGATCGTGACGCGGTTCTGACAACGAAGCCCGCAGTCCGTAGCCCGCATGAGCGAAGCGACATGCGGGGACGGTGTTCCCGGGGCCGCTCCGCTCGCCCGGGCTACGCACTGCGCACTCGTCAACCATCACGCTGCCTTCGACGACCGCGCGCCGAATTGCGCCAGCAACCCCGCGATCTCCGATGCCGGCTTTGCGGCGCTGAACAGAAAGCCCTGGACCTGGTTGCAGCCTTCGGCGCGCAGCCAGTCGAGCTGATCCGATGTCTCGACGCCCTCGGCGGTGGTGATGATGTTGAGGCTCTTGCCGAGGCCGGAGATGGCCCGGACGATGGCGAGGCAGTCGGAGCGCTGCGCGAGGTCCTTCACGAAGGAGCGGTCGATCTTGATCTTGTCGAACGGGAAGCTGCGCAGATAGCTCAGGCTGGAATAGCCGGTGCCGAAATCGTCCATCGAGATGCGGATGCCGAGCTGGCGCAGCTGATGCAGCGTCGCCAGATTGGCCTCGGTCTCCGCGAGCAGGATCGACTCGGTGATCTCCAGCTCGAGCCGCTCCGGCGCCAGCGCCGACTGCGCCAGCGCCTGGACCACGACCTGCACCAGGTTGCGGCTGCGGAACTGCACGGCGGAGAGGTTCACCGCCACCTTGATGCCATCGGGCCATCGTGCCGCCTCGTGGCAGGCCTCGCGCAGCACCCATTCGCCGAGCGGCACGATCAGGCCAATGTCCTCAGCCACAGGGATGAAGTCGGCCGGCGAGATCATGCCCTTGTCGGGATGACGCCAGCGCAGCAGGCATTCGAAGGCAGAGATGGCGTTGGTCGCGACATCGACCAGCGGCTGGTAGTGCAGCTCGAACTCGCCATGCGCGAAGGCGCGGCGCAGATCGTGCTCCATGTCGCGCCGCTTCTGCGCCTGGCGGTCCATCTCCTTTTCGAAGAAGCGATGCACGCGGCCGCCGTCCTGCTTGGCGCGATACAGCGCCATGTCGGCGTTCTTCATCAGCTCCTCGCAGCTCGCGCCGTCGCCCGGCGACAGCGCGATGCCGATGGAGGCGCCGATCACGAGCTCATTGCCGTCGATGTCATAGGGCGCGCCGAGCGCCGCGATCAGGCGGGCGGCACATTCGCTCGCGTCGTTGACGCCACTGCTCTGGCTGATGATCACCGCGAACTCGTCGCCGCCGAGCCGCGCCGCCAGCTTGCCGCCATGCATCTGCTGCGTCAGGCGGCCGGCGACCGCCTGCAGCAGCCGGTCGCCCATCGGATGACCGAAGGAGTCGTTGACGGTCTTGAACAGGTCGAGGTCGATGCACATCACCGCGATGCGCCGGTCGGCCGCGCCGGCGCCGTCGAGCTCCTGCGTGAGGCGCTGCTGGAAGAACTCGCGGTTCGGCAGGCCGGTCAGCCCGTCATGGTGCGCCATGTAGGCGATGCGCGCCTCGGCGCGACGGCGCTCGGTGATATCGACGATCGCAACCAGCACGCCGTCGCGGCCATCGAAGGTGATCTCTCGGCCATAGGTCAGCACCTCGATCTCGCTGCCATCGGCCTTGCGATGGCGCCAGTCGCGATGAAACAGGTCACCGTCGGCAAGCCGCAACAGCGCGTCATCCAGGCTTTCCCATTCGCCCGGCGGCCAGAGATCCCAGACGTTCATGCAAAGGAGGTCCGCCCGGCCGTAGCCGTAGTGGCCGACCATCGCATCGTTGACATTGAGGATCTGCGCGGTCTTCGCGTCGAGAATGCACATCGGCACCGGATTGGCGTCGAACAGCAGCCGGAACGACGCCTCGCGCCGCTTCAGCGCGGTCACGTCGGCAATGGTCAATGAGATGATGTCGCCAAAGGCGTGGGCGCCGAGCCTGAGACTGCGGGCTTCGCTGTCGAGCTCGAACTGGTCGCTTCGCCCCTGCGTGACGACATCGAACAGCCGCGCCATCACCTCGGGCGTGCACAGCATGTTGCCGCCCTGCTTCAGGCGATGCCATTGCAGCGTCGCCGATGGCAGCCTGAGCAGCTCGGCCGCCGCGCGATTGTGATGGACGACCTGAAAATCGCAGGGCATGCCGACGCTGTCGCGGATGGTTGCGAGCGAGACCACGCCGTCATCCGTCGTCGAGAAGATCGCATCGAGCAGATTATATTGCGCGTCGCGCTCGTTGACATAGGTCCCGACCAGCGTGCTGCCCCACCGCGAGTTGGTCGGCAGCGCCAGGACGTCATAGCTGCGAACCATGCCGTCGCGCACGCAATGCGCATGGGCGAGATAGGGCTGGCCGCTGGCGAGCGCGCAGTTTGCGGCCTCCACCAGCACGGTGGCGCAATCCGGCGACACGGCCTCGACCGCGACGCCCGAGCGTTCGTCCTGCAACCATTGTTGGACGTAGCGGCCGCTGCGCGAAATCTGCAGACCGCCGTCTTCGTTGTTGAGCACCGCGATATGATCGGCGAGACGGCCGAGGCTGCCCAGCATGACGTCCTCGTAGCGCGGCAGGCGCTGGCCGGGCTTCAACGCGGCCTGCCATTTGCGCCTGAGCACCGGGATGTCGTCAAACAGATCGCTGCTGATCGTCGTCAACGCCTTGGTCGTCGCGGCACTCATCATTTCCACTCAATCGCCACCCTGTCGGTCCCGGCGGTATCTGAAGCAGACGCGGCTTTAACGAGCTGTAAATGCATTGGCTTCGCGCGTGGCGCGCAGCCATTGTGACAGTTTTAAGTGGTTCCATGGTTATCGCGCATTAGCGACTGTGACAGCATCGCTTCACGTTCGTCGCCTATGTCGCAACGGCGAGGTCGATACCGATACGGCATAGATGCGGATGTGAACCTGCGATCTCGCGACAATCTCTGCCCGAGTTTTGCTGATCGAACCGCCCTCTTCGAACAGAGGGCGCAGGGAGAGCCGGACCTCGACTGAGGTCCGTGGCCCGCCTGCGAAAAAAATGCAGGCGGCAGGTACCACGGGTCAGCCGGAAACCCGGCCCTCCCTGCGCGATGGCTGAACGGCTGCTTCGCGTTCTCCCTGGTGCGCCGGGCTTTCTGGGCACCATCCCCACGCGAAGCGAAGCCTCAACGTGAGTTGATATCAGCATCGGGATATCAGGACCGCGCGACTTGACCGTGCGCAGCGAATTGTTCGTCGGCGCGAGAGACTCGCGCTGCAATCCACCACGCCCACCGCTCCCCGCCTCGCGTCTCGTGACGACCGCGATACGCCCCTCATCTCGAGGCGGGATGCGCGGAAAGATCGACCTGATTTGCCCGACGGCACAAGAACTAATAACTGCGACAAAGTAACCCGACGGGCAGATGCGGCACGACTTAGCGAGTCGTGTCGCGCACCACTGCTTCGACAATCACCGCTGTCGTCCCGGCCTTGAGCCGGGACCCATAGCCACCGGCCGCGGTGATGCGGGCCACTGACAGCGACGTCCCCCGATAGCATCCGCGGTATGGGTCCCGGCGTTCGCCGGGACGACACCCGTGGTCAGGCGCGCTCCTGCCCAAAACGCTGTTCTTGCATCAGTCCTCCTCCAGACGGATGCCTGCGTCGCTGAGCGCCCGCATGATCCGCTCGATGTCCTCGGGGTCGACTGTGTTAGCCGGGCAAAGTGCGTTCAGCTCGTCGAACGTGATCCAGCCCTTGCGCTCGCCGATCTCGATGGCCTGGCGGATGATGTGGGATATCTGCATGCGGCTCTCCCGGAGACTGGCTCTCATAGATAGCGGGGAGAGTCGGTGTCCTTCTGCCGGGCCATTTCGCGTGCGAGCCGCTTACCGCGCGAGCACCTCGACCTCGCCGTCGACGCCGTTGACGACGCTGAAGGAGCGCTCGAACACCTTGCCTTCGTTCTTGGCGATGGCGCGGTAGTCGCCTTCGGACAGCACGACCTTGGGGAAGGCGCCGATCGATTCCTTGATCACGTCGCCGCCGGGGTTGATGACCGACCAGGCCGTGTTGGCGAGCGCCTCGCCGCCCTTGTCGGAGACGAGCTTCAAGGTGATGACCGCGGCGCGATGCGTCACCGTGACATCGGTGAGCTTGCCGGCCTGGACGCGGATGTCGGAGCGCACCACCGAGTTGGCGTCGCCATAGTTGGAGACGATGTAATAGGTCCCCTCCGGCAGCATCAGCATGTCGCCGGCGGCGACGTTCGGCACCAGCGGCGCCCGCTCGCGGCCGTCGAACTGGCTGCCCTTGTAGATGGCAAACGAGATCTGGTTCTGCGGGATCTTGCTGGTGCCGACCCTGCCCTCGAGACGCAGGCCCCCGGCCGGCAGCACGAAGGATTCGCGATCGGTCTCCGGCTTCAGGTTCACGGACCTGACCGCGCTGACGAGGCCGAGCGCGACATGAACGACATAGGTACCGGGCGGCAGCACGATGTTCGGCGTCGCGCCGCGATCCTCGCGCAGCATCTTGAAGGCGCCGGATTCGTCCGGCCGGTCGGCGAACACGCGCCAGACCAGCCCGCCATTGATGTTCGGCAGGTCCTTGCCGAACCGCGCCGACAGCGACAGCACGCCCTGATTGGGGGCTGCGGCCGGCGGAGCGGCAACCGGGGGGATCGCAGCCGGCGCGCCGGGTGGAATCGCGGCGACCGGCGGTCCCGGCAGCGCCTGGGGTGCCGGCGGCGGAATGGGGCCGGAGGGTGGTGCCAGGCTGACCGCTGCCCCGGGATCGGGCACCGAGGCCGGCGGAACCGGCGGCGGCCGGTCGCTGAACAGTTGCGCTGCGGCCGGCGACATCGAGAGTCCGGTCAGCGGGCACGACAAGGCGAGCACAAGCCATAGCCGCCCGCTGCGCCGGAATCTGGTGAACCCGCGACCTGTCGTCATCGTCCTGCTTTTGACCGAAAACGCGGCAAATTCAAGCCTCTACTCAACTGTCCCCGAGGAACCGCATGAGCGGCGTGCGACTTGGTCGCATTCTCCGGCGGTGAGCGGCCGGGGCGCGCAGTTCCGTCCAGGGGAGCGTTCACATCAGCGGCATCCGATGCTTCCGTCGACCCGGCATAAAGGATGCTTCTGGTAGGCTGGTGCTAGACTGTCATGCGTCATGAGTCCGTTGCCGACTCATTGCACGCAGTATGCGTAGGCGTGGAGATCTCGGTGCTGGATATTCTGAAAGGACGCCGTGCGAGCGGAACCGAAGGTTCCGATGTCGGTCTTGGGACGATCCGCAAGCCGGTCATCGGCTTGGCACTCGGCGGCGGTGCGGCGCGCGGCTTTGCCCATATCGGCGTGCTCCGAACCCTGATGGCGCACGGCATCGTGCCCGACGTCGTGGTCGGCACCTCGATCGGGGCCGTGGTCGGCGGTGCCTATGCGGCCGGCCAGCTCGATACCCTGGAGGAATGGGCGCGCAGCCTGCAGATGCGCAACATCCTCGGCTATCTCGACATCCGCCTCAACGGCTCCGGCCTGATCGGCGGCGAGAAGCTCGCCGCCCAGCTCGAAGCCTCGCTCGGCCGCGTCACCATCGAGGAGCTGCCGATGAAGGTCGCAACCGTGGCGACCGAAATCCGCACCGGTCACGAGATCTGGCTGACCCATGGCAGCCTGGTCGATGCGATGCGCGCCTCCTACGCCCTGCCCGGCATCTTCGCGCCGGTCCTGATCGGCGACCGCTGGCTGGTCGACGGCGCCATGGTGAACCCGGTGCCGGTGTCGGCGGCGCGCGCGCTCGGCGCCGAGATCGTGATCGCCGCCAACCTGTCCAGCGACGTGTTCACGCATTCGACGACGATCTACTCGCATGGCCAGCCGGTCGAGGTGCCGGAGACGGTGATGGAGAGCGCGCCGCCCAAGCGCCGCTTCGGCAGGCTGTTCTCGCCGGAGCGCGCGGTGAAGCGGCAGTTCTTCGGCGGCGGCGGCCGGCCGGGCATCTCGTCGGTGATGGTCGATGCCTTCAACATCATGCAGGACCGCATCACCCGCGCACGTCTCGCCGGCGATCCGCCGGACCTTCTGATCTCGCCGCGCGTCGGCCAGATCGGCTGGTTCGACTTCCACCGCGCGGCCGACCTCATCGCGTTCGGCACCAGGGCGGCCGAACGTGCGCTGGATTCGATCCAGGAGACCATCGGCCAGGCGACCGGCACGGTGACGCCGACCGGCGGCGGAGCGACTACGCCGTCTTGATGTACTGACGCAGGGCTTCCTGCTCGGTCTCGTATTCCTGGACGCGCCACTTCACGACGTCGCCGATCGAGATCAGGCCGACGACGACGCCGCCCTCGATCACCGGCAGATGGCGGAACTTGCCGTTCGTCATCACTTCCATGATCGAGGCGACGGTATCCGCCGGCTTGCAGCTCACCACCCGCCGCGTCATCACGTTCGACACCGGCTCGGTCAACGCCGAGGCGCCGCGCTCGCCGAGCGCGCGGACGATGTCGCGCTCGGATAGGATGCCCTCCATCCGGGAGCCCGACATCACCAGCACCGCGCCGATCTTGCGGTCAGCGAGCCGCTTGGCGGCCTCGGCGAGTGTGGTCTGGGACTCGACGCTCTCGACCTGATGGCCCTTGATGTCGAGGATCGCACGTACTGTCATTGCTCGTCTCCTTCAGGGGCCGGTGTGCCTTCTTGAGCGAGGCGTCGTTGCGGCCGATGCTTCCAGCGATCGTCAGTCAAGCGAGTCTTCAATCAACAGTCTGGCAACGCAACGGATCCAATCCTCCCGATCACGCCTTGGTTGCATTGCACTCGGCAGGCTGGCCTGCGCGGCACAAAATGGCCTGCTTTCGTTCATCCGGAATCGTGCTCCGGTTGCAGTGGACGCAAATGATGAATGAAATCACCCGCGCTCGCAAGCGCAGGATTGCGGCAACTAACGGTCGACCACGTCGGACGGTAACGCAGGCGCAGCATCGTCACGTACATGCGGGGTGGGATCGAACAGCGCAAACAGGATCAGGCCGGCGATGAAGCCGCCGATATGAGCCTGCCAGGCGACGTCGGCGCCCTCGGCGCCGGGCGTGATGCCGCCGATGCCGAACACGATGTTGACGCCGAACCACACTGCCAGAAAGCCGAGGACGCGCGGATTGCGCAGCGCACGCGACAGCGACAACGCCGGAACCCTGGCCGCCGCCTCGGCATCGCCGCGAGTGAACGACAGGAAGCTGCCGCTCACGAAGGCAAAGCGCATCGCGGCCGCCATGGTGCCGGACACCGAGGCCGAGGCGCCGATCATCGGCGCCAGCGCGTGCTCATGGGTGAGCAGATGCGCCAGCGCACCGGCCGCCGCCGTCACCGCCATGAACAGATAGAACCGGGCCGCCCCGAAGCGGCGCGCGAGCGCGCTGCCGAATGGCAGCAGCCACAGCACGTTGAAGCCGATATGCGCCAGATTGGCGTGCAGCAGCGAATAGCTGACGAAGGTCCAGATCTTGGCCGGCGTGCCGCCGGGAAACGCCCCGTCCATCAGGGTCTGGTCGTATCGTTTCGGGACGAAGGCGAACAGGTCGATGATCCAGCCGTTCCACTCGTCCGGCAACAGCACGCGCAGATGGATCACCGCGATCAGCAGGATGTAGGCGGTCAGTGCGACCGGCAGATTGAGGATCGGCTCCCGCGCCTGCTGGAGCGGCGGATCCTGCGTGAGGTCTGACGAGGAGGAATCCAACGGAACGCACGCCTTCGACGAGAGGAACAGATCCGTCAGATAGGCGGCTTTGGCCGGCCTGTGCAAGCGCACGGCGGCAGAGTTGATGTGCGGCGCGGTGGCAGCGGTGGAGAAAGGGCGGCGGATCCGCAAAAAGAACGAGGGAGGGTCCTGAGAAAACCCTCCCTCCGAGACTTGCCGGCCTCTGCCGCGTCCGGAGCGCCCGGGTTTGTTTTCCCCACCCCGCCCCGTCGCGACGACCAGACTTGTTTGACGCCGCCTGCGTGTACCTCACCGTATCGCGGCGGGCCTTCCACCGTCCGGCCGCGATCTGATGAACGCATTGTTAACGATCGCTCGGCGGCCGCCAAGCTCATCGTTAATTTAACCTTAACGCGCGGAAGGCCGGGGGAAAGCCGGCACGATCGCACCATCGGCATGGACGCTGCACCGCCCCTCCTGCGAAAACAAACCAGGGAGGCGCCTGGACGAAAGCGGGACAGCAATGTCCTCCGTGACGTCGAGGGCGCGAGGGATCACCGAGATGAAACATCCGTCCAATCGCGAGCTCTTCGCCTATTGGAACGACAGGCGCGGCCATGCCAAGGCGCCGGAGCGCTGCGACTTCGAGCCGTCGGCCGTGCGCGAGCTGCTCGGCGACATCTTCGTCTTGTCCTGCGACGCCGACAGCGGCTTTCCGTTCCGCATGGCCGGCACGCGGCTGTGCGCCCTGCTCGGCGGCGACGTCAAGGACAGGAGCTTCCCGGCGCAGTTCGCGCCCGCCAGCCGCCGCGAGATCGAAGAGATCACGATGGTCGTGTGCGAGGAGACGCTGCCGGCGATCGCCGGCGTCAAGGCGCAGGGACCGGATCGCACGACGGCGCATTTCGAGCTGCTGCTGCTGCCGTTCGCGACGCGCGCGCACGAGCCGATCAGCCTGACCGGCCTGCTCGCCCCGTTCGAGACGCCGCGAGGCGCGCTCGGACCGCTGGAGATGGTGTCATGGCGCTACATCCATCCGCCGGCCGAGCCGATCGTGCCGCGCGCGCTGCGCAAGCTCGCGCTCGCCCGCGGCTTGATGGTGTATGAGGGCCTGCGCTGACTACGGCTCGCGTAGTTAGGACTTCTGTGCAGAAGCAACCGCAAATACTCCAATTGCGTTACCGCTAGCGGATTGTTGTAAGGGCCGAGAGTTTCGCCTGGAACCTTTCGCGCACCTTCTCTGCCCCGCTCTTCGGGTCTTTGGCTATGAGTGCGTTGACGACGACGAGGCCCTTGCGATAGGCGTCGACGGCGTCTTGCAGGGAGCGGTCATCTTTTCCCGGCTCGCTCTGCTCGCGCGCGGCGTCACCGATGCGCTCGTAGCCTTCCGCCAGCTCAAGTTGACGCTTGCTATCGTCGGGAAACCTTCCCGCGAGCTGCAGCCGGATTTGCAGACCGGCATCATATTCCTTGAGCGCGTTTACGAAGTCGTGCTGCCTTCGCCAGGCGCTCCCAAGCCTATCGTGTGTGTCGGCTACGTCGCGCGTCCATGCCACTTTATTGAGGTCCTTTGCGGTGATCTCCTCGCGAATTGCCAGGGCACTGCGGTATCTTTCGATCGCGCCCGCCGGGTCCTGCTCTGCCACCGAATCGCCGATGATGACGTATTGCCGGGCGAGGCGAATTTTCCAGTCGACCTTGTCGGGATCGTCGCGGGCGAGGCCGGCTGAGAGGTCGACTGCCATCTGGAAGTACTTCAGTGCGTCGTCGAGCTGGTCTTGCATCTTGTGCACTCGGCCGATCTGCTCGTAGATCCTCGACAAATTGGATCGATAGATGTTGTTTTTCGGCTCCCTGCGGACCAGGGCTTCCCGTATCGTCATTGCCTGCTCGTATTCCGCCAGAGCTTCCTTCGGACGATCGTGCGCAGCAAGGACATCGCCGATCCGGGTCCGAGCATCCGCCACGGCCTTCTGCGCATCCGGATCGTTCGGGTCCTGAGCCAGGAGAGCGGTGCCAATCGCAAGGGATTTCCGGTACCAATCCAGAGCCCCCTTCCAGTCCGTATTCAGGAGGCTGTCCGCAATCTTGTTCTCGACGAATGCGATTCTTGGGCGCGCTGCGCCGTCCGCGGGGTTCTTGTCAGCCAGCCGCTGCGCAATCCGTAGCGCGTAATCAAGTTCCGCTGCGGATCGCTTCAGGTCACGGCCCTCGAAGGCGTCTCCGAGGCGGAACGCAACCTCATAACGCAGCTTCTTCCACTCGTCGTTCTCGGCGTCGTTCTCGAGGAGCTGGTCAGCGAGGTCTTTGGCCTCTTCGACTTGTGTTAAGGCAGCGTCATGTGCTCCAACCAGCAGGTACACATCCGAGAACTTCGTCAGCAGCTTGGCGCGATACTCCATGACTTCCGGCCGATTCTCGACGGCACCGAAGATCTTCTCGGCGCCGCGCAGCAGCCGTTCAGCACTCGAAACCTGGATTGCGCCGGTATTGAGCTGATCCTGAATTACATCGAGCACGCTCCCGACGACGGAAAATGCACTTTTCGCGCTCCGCAGCGCGGATTGCTCCTCCAAATCCGCCTTTCGCCAGCCCCACACCGCAAAAACGAGCAAGGCCGCCATGACAATCAGCGCGCCGTTCCTGGCGCGGGAATATCGTCGCGCCTGCAGCTCGTTGTGGGCCCGACTGGCCGCCACGAGCTCCTTGAGCTCCGGCGCGCCCTCCATGTAGGACGCCGCGTCGTCCAGAGCGGCGCCGGAGAGCAGATAACCGGCGTCGAAGCCGGATGCCTGCCAGCGCTGCGCCGTCGCGATGAGCTGCAGCTTCGCCTTGGAGCGGTTCCGCTCGTCCTGCAGCCAGTCGCGCAATCGCGGCCAGCCGTCGATCAGCGCGCTGTGGGCCAGATCGAAGCGATCGTCGTCCCAGCCGACGCCTGGACTACGCCGGATGAGCTCGGCATCCACATATCGCTCCAGAACATGGTCGACGCGACCGGCAGGCGCGATCTGCACCAGAACGTCCCGCCGCACCCGGCGGCGGATGAACCCCTCCACGTCGGGCTGCACCAGTTGCAGGAAGACGCACCTCGCGGCCGCCTGGTCGTCAGACGTCAGACCGGCGTAAATCGCTTCTGCCGTACGGATCAGAGCGTCTCGCGGCTTGCCCACCTTATGATAGGCTTCCCAGGTGATGCGGTTGCGCTCGCGCTGGTCCCACAGCCTTCCAAGGGCAAATTGCAGCATGGCCAGCGCGCCCGCATCGCCGGCAACACTCTTGGCGAGGTCCTCGACGATTCCCTCGTCGAACTTGAGCCCGACCGTGGTGGCCGCGCTCTCGATGATGTGCTGCACTTCGGCAGCGTTGGGCGGCGCAAGCGAGAAGCGCGCGGCCGGGTTCTCCCCGAGTGACTTGAGCGCGGCGAGCTGAAGCGCCGGTTGCTGGTACCGCTCCTCGATAATGAGGATGGTCCGGTCCGGCTGGCCACGCGCTCCGACCAGTGCCTGAACAAAGCCCTCCCTCGTCTTCTCGTCCGAGCAGATCGTAAAGATCTGCTCGAGCTGATCGACAACCATGATAACGGGCCTCCCCGGAAATACGCCGTCGAGCAGGGCGCCAAAAAGCTCTGGCGAACGTTCGAGCTTCTGCTTCTGCTCGGTGATCCATGTTTCGAGTTTGGGTAATGCGGGATTGGCAGCCGCCTCATATATGCTCGTGAGCAACGCGGCGAACGGATCTGCTCTCGGAACTACGACCAGAACGAGCGGGCTCTTGCCTTCCCCGACAATCTGCGACTTCATCCTTGGGATGGCGCCGGCCATTACAATCGATGTCTTGCCGCTTCCCATCGGGCCGGTGACGAGCACTACTCGCTGTTCGCGAAGCTGCTCCAGAAGTCTTCGGACAGCCTCCTCGCGCCCGAAAAAGCGCCCTGCGTCGCCTTCGTCGAACGGGTTCAACCCTATGTAGGGATTGGCGGCGCTGGTGAGGTCCGGGGCGTGCGATGGGTCGAAGGGGGCGAGGGCGGGCAGCGTGGCAGAGAGAGCCTCCCGATCGCCGGCCGAAAACTGATACGACGTCCAGTAGGTAATGATGTTCTGGGCAGCCTCGCGGTCGGCCGGCGAATCTATCCATCGTCCCGCCGCCTGCGCCCGATCGACGAACTTATGGACGTCGGCAAGCAGATCTTGGTCGTTCTCTCGATCGCGGGCCGCGCGCATCAACGCGATGTGTTCGGCGCGCAATTCGGTTAGCGAGGTGAATGTTGACGGCACCGGTCCTGAGGCTTCCGGCGCAACTTGGTGATCTTTCGACATGGCTCACACCTTGTCAGACAGTTCTCGCAAAGGCTCACGGATCTTCAGGATGTCTCCACACTGCGCCTTGAGATCTCGATCGACATTGAAGAAGTGAAGAAGCGCCGTATCGCGGAATAGTTTGAAATTTCTGCGCAGCGTGCCGAAATTGGTAACGTGGCTGGCGATCGTCTCGTCGACCCGGCTGGCGTACTCCTTGGCATCCTTCGCCCAGTCCGCTTCAGCCTGCGTGGATGCGATCTCGTCGACGCGCGACTTGATCGCCGGCCAGAATTCCTTGAACAGGTCGAGCGATTCCGGTGTGTTCTTTTCGATGTTGTCTTCGGCCTCCCAGAAATCCTTCTCGATTCTCTGCCATTTGTCGTGTTCCGCAACCCGGCTACTCAGTTGCGACTTGATGTTCCTCAAAGATGCGATCGCCTCTTGAAGGTCGGCAGCCGACGCATCCCCTGCCGGTTTGGCGGCGACAGCATTGGCGAGGATTTCGCTCAGCTCTCTCAACGGGAGCTCTTCGGCATATCGGTTGAGCGATGCATTGACCCTGCTCTGTTCGGAGACGATCACGCTCCGAAACGGGAACACCGCAGTGATCACATCGTGCGTATCCTCGTCGCGAACGGCCTTCCGCAATTTCGGAATCGCCGATTCGAGCTCCTCTATCCAGCCCCGCACATGCGTCCGATCGGCGCCGACCTCCGGGAGCAGTTCGGCCGCCTCGCGCACGCGGCTGCAGATTTTCGCGAGGTCGATGACGTGTTGTTGGAGCCCGAACGATGCTTGCGGATCGCGCCCCAGTTCCTTGGCACAATCGATGATCTCGCGGTAATGTCGCAATTGGATGTCGTGCAGGCAATCGTGCAGCTCCTTGTAATGAAAAAGAGCGTCGATTCTGCTGCTGACCTGGTCGAGCGTTTTGCGCGAGGCGGCGACGACGGAGCGTATCCCGGCGTCCTCCTCGACTTCCCGACGCAGGCTATTGATCCCGGTGTTGAGTGTCTTGACGCTGGCCGGGGTGGAAATGCGATCGAGGTGCTCGTCGACAACCCTCTGAAGGGCCTCGTTGGACTGTTGATCCTCCCAGTTCTTGATGCCATTGAGCAGGTCGAGAAGCCGGCCGTCCCCTTCGACCATATCCAGGAGATCGAGGACGATGTTCGGTTTCGGCTGATCCCAGGACAGTCGATTGAAAACGACTTTGCCCATCGTCGTGCGAACCAGGATCTTCAGATCGTTCATGTTGAACGCATCGCAGATGCCATGGAGCAGCTTCTTGTCCAAGAGAGAGTCCGCCCCTTTCGCGGAGCCGGCAGCGTCTGTCTCGACCATGGCCTCTACGCCCTTTCACTTGAAGCGAAGCGGACCCGGCGCATCATGGCGCCTCGAACTCGATCTTGCCTGCAAGCCGCTGGCGGATCATTCCAATCGGAATGCCCTGATTGAATTTCGGCGAGCCCCAGGCAGGGTCGCCCATGTGATGCATCGCAACCAGCGACCATTCCATATTGAAGCACGGGGACCCCGATGAGCCTCGGTCGCTGTTAGTGGCATAGCGAACCCGTGTGCCGTTGCCGTTCACGCCGAGCACAGCTTGCGTGTCCACGGCGAGCTTCAAAGGGCTCCCGTCCGGATGCTGGGCTATCAGCAGCGGCATGTCGATCTCAAGTGGCGGCTGTGTCTTGGGCATTGCGATCCAGCGCCGTCGCGGGGCACCGGAGCCGGCGTTCTTGTCGATCGGTTCGTTGCCGATGGATCGCGCCAAGCGGGCGAGTACGAAATCGAGTTCGTCGACCGCTGGAAGATCTCGGTCCGGCTGACCTTCGGCCTCGGCCTGGCTGTAACGCGCGAAGTCGATGCGCCAATCTGAATCGTGCAGCGGCACGACAACTCCTTCCGAGCGCGAGCCATCGGTGAGAACCTTGTAATCAAAATGGCAGGCGATCGCGGCCGGACGTGCCGTCCCCTCGATCGCGGACTCGAGCACGTGATAGTTGGTCAGGATGAGATCCGGTCCGATCAAGAAGCCGGTCCCCATCGCGTTGCCGTCAAACTCAATGCGGCAAACTTGGCCCTCGATCTGTGCCATGCATCCCCGCCACACGCCCATATCGAAGGTCTTAAGTCGCGGACGCACGATCGCTTCGAGGCCGCTTGCGGTGGCACGCTCGGGCGCCGCGGTGACGGACTTGCCCGCGTTCTGTACCGACATCGTCGGCGCCATGCCGAACTTCTCGTAGAGGCGTCGTATCTTCTCGTGGTCAGGCTTCGTAAGATACGCAGCGCGGGCCAAATCGACGACGATCGTCGCGCCCTTTCGCTCCGCCCAGTCGATCAGTTGAAACGCCACGTAGTTGTTCGGACCGGGTGTAACAATGTCTTCCAGCCGTTCGTTTAATCGAACGCGGACCATCATCTCCAATTCTCTAGGATTGAACGCTGCGACAAGCGCTTCCTGGAACTCGCCGAAATCGATGCCCGGTATCATCGCACCAGATCCTGCGCGAACTGAGGTGCCCGCCCGGCCGACGACCGGCACACGACGTCTCGTTGAAGCCGATGGGCTCGTCATCTCGGTGCCCCTCATTGCTCCACAGAACAATGTGCTGCGCTCAAGCTCTACTTTCAAGAGTATTGTTGACCGTATGTAACCTCCCGCTGAAGTCACCGGAGGGACGGGAGGCCGCCAGATCCGGTCTGGAGAGTGTGGATCTTGTCGCGACGACCTCTGGTCGCATCGCATGCGGGCCACGCGATCGGGGCTACGTCCCGCGCCTCACCGCGAGCCGGTCAGCGGGGTGAGCAGACTGCCGTCGGAAGCGAACGCGGCGACGTGATCCGAGATGACGAACGAAGTAAGATCGCGCCCGACGACAAGCGGGCCCTGATAGGCCGTGCGCGTGCGCGCGACCAGCGCATCCTCCGGCACGTCCTGGACCGGCTTCACGGTCGCAAACACGATGTGCGAGTAGACTGCGAGCTTCGGCTTCGCCTCGCTGAAGATCCTGCCGGCCTCCTCGGGCGAGGTGTGGTGGTCCTCGATGGCGCGGTAGTTCGGGTAGGATTTCAGCAGCTCCGGATCGATGACGGCGACCTCATGGATCAGAAGATCGGCCCCCTTCGCCGCCTTCTCCACCCGCGGATCGGGCTTGGTGTCTCCGGACAGCACGACCTTCTTGCCGTCGAACTCGACGACATAGCCGAGCGCCGGCTTGATCTTCTCGCCGTGATTGACCTCGATGGCGCTGACCCTGACGCCGTTACGCTCGTAGACGACGCCCGGCCCGATATCGGCCGCGGCGAAGGCGACGCCTTCGGGCGGATAGTGCTCGTCATCGATGCGGATGCGGATGTCCTCGGAGAAGGCTTTGGTGAGATTCTCCGTCATCGCCACTGTTCCCTTCGGTCCGAACACGACCATCGGCCCCTTGCGCGAGGCCCAGGGCGTGCCGATCCATCCGCTCAGCCACATGTCCGGCAGCCCCACCACGTGATCGGAATGCAGATGGGTGAGGAAATGCGCGGTGACGCTGCCGAGCGGGATGTTCTTCTGGAACAGGCGGATCGTGGAGCCGCGTCCGAGGTCGAACAGCAGCCGCTCCGGCCCGGCCTCGATCAGGGTGGAGGCGCTGAAGCTCGACAGGCGCGGCGTCGGCGTGCCCGTCCCGAGCAGGGTCACCTTCATCTCGGCCGCCGCGGCCGGCGACGATCCAACCGCTGCGCAGACCACGACTGCCACGGCTCCCAACCAACTCCGCATGAACGTCTCTCCCGTCTTCACTGGTGTCATTGGCGCGATGCCGCGCCTGCCCATTCTATCAGCTCGTCAAAGGCCGTGGCAGCGTGCTGCAGGAGCACAACGTAACGCTGAATTAACCGTGCAGGACTTAGTTTCAACACTGGATCATCCGGCGCGCTAAGAGCCGGCTTTGAGTGGCGAAACATGGCGTTGCCGAACAAAAAACTCTCTCTTCCGGCCGCCGAGGAGCGCCGCCGTTTCCAGCGGGTCAAGGTCCACCTGCTCGGCCGCTACATGCTGCCGGACCGCCGTGAGTTTCCCTGCCAGGTGATCAACATGTCGCCGGGCGGCCTCGCGCTGCTCGCGCCGGGCATCGGCAATGTCGGCGACCGCGTGATCGCCTATCTCGACCATATCGGCCGCGTCGAAGGCAAGATCACCCGCATCATCGACAACGGTTTTGCGATGACGATCGGCGCCACCGCGCGCAAGCGCGACAAGCTCGCCGCGCAGCTGACCTGGCTCGCCAACCGCGACATCCTCAACCTGCCGGAGGATCGCCGCCACGACCGTATCATTCCGCGCAACCCGATCGCGGTGCTGACGCTCGAGGACGGCACCAAGATGACCTGCCGCATCATCGACATGTCGCTGTCGGGCGCGGCGATCGCGGCCGAGACCCGGCCGCCGCTGAAATCGCAGGTCATGCTCGGCCGCGTGCAGGCGCGCGTGGTGCGAAATCTCGAAGGCGGCTTCGCGATCGAGTTCCTGCACGCCCAGATCGCCGAAACGCTCGAAGACAGCGTTACCGCGCGGTAAAGCCGCAAGCCTCTGAAATCCCGCAACTTCACGGAGCACACGGCGTCCGCCACCGCGGGCGCCGTGTGGCGTTCGGCCAGCGCACAGGTGGTCCGGCGCGGTTAATGGCTGGCGGGCAAAGCGCGGCAGACCCTGCAACGGCAGCGGTTCCCGGCTTAATGCCGCGCATTCGATTCAACCCCGAACGATTCAAATTTTAGCTAAGTTCGATTCAAGTGAAAGTCGAATAAGCCCTTTGTTTTACTTGGATTTGCGTCAAATCCATCGTGGCGATTTAGCGGCAGCGAAAAATCTTTATGAGACACATGGTCCCAACGAAAACGGGGGGCCAAAAATGGTCAAGCGGACGGGACAGGCAAAAGGGTGGGCGGTCGCAGCCTTCCTGATGGCGATGGGCGGGATGGCGCATGCCGGCGATGACCGGGTGCTCTATGCGAGCCTTGGCGACACCGCACGGGCGCCGATCGGCTGGGTCGAGTTCTGCACCGAGACGCCCGAGGAATGCCGCGGCGGCGCGTCGCAGCCCCGCGACATCGTGCTGTCCCAGACCGCCTGGCGCGATCTGCTAAAGGTCAATCGCTGGGTCAACGAGAACGTCAAGCCCATCACCGACATGGACCATTGGGGCGTGGTCGAGAAATGGTCGCTGCCGACGGACGGCTACGGCGACTGCGAGGATTACGTGCTGCTGAAGCGCAAGCTGCTGATCGATGCCGGCTGGCCCCGCGAGGCGCTGCTGATCACGGTGGTGCGCGACAAGAAGGGTGAAGGACACGCCGTCCTCACCGTGAAGACCGACAAGGGCGAATACGTGCTCGACAATCAGAACGAGAGCGTCGTCGCCTGGACCGAGACCGGCTACCGCTTCGTCAAGCGGCAGTCGCAGGGCGATCCCAACGTCTGGGTCTCGCTCGGCGACGGTCGCCCGGCAGTGGCCACCGCCAGCGCAAGAGAACGCTAAGGCGTCCGCGAACGCTGATCAGAGAGGCGAGACACGAATTCGAGTTACGCGACCCGGTCACATCCCCACCCCTCCCCGTCCCAGACCGGTTCGCGCGCGGCCAGGCCTCCCCCAAGGCCTGGCCGCAACTTTTTTGAGCCAGCCGAAGTTCACGAAAACCGCTTGAATTCCACGGCTTGGCAGCACCGTTCCGGTCCCGCTCGCCGATCCCCCCGTCACTTCGGCCGCTCGGGCCAGGCCCGACTGACCTGATCGCGCAGTTCCTCGAGCCCGCACGCGAGGCGCAAGTCCTTCCGTATACTCGTTTTTCGAGGAGTCGGCGGCTGCTGCAGCCCCGCCATACAATCCAAGATCAGCAGTGTTCCACATCAACACGCGAAGATTGATCGCGCTGAGGCTGTGGTGCTAGAGTGCTTCCACTTTAGCGCGGGGCATTGCTATGGGGATGAACCTCGATGCCGTGATCTACTTGCAGCGGAACGGACATCTGACCGGCAGGAAAAACAGAATTCTCGATATCGGGCCGCAGACTATCTATTTCGCACGCGCCGAGCAGATCACGGAAATCGTCGAGCGCCTGGGACAGCCGCGTCCTGACGCAATAACGGTTGATCGGCTCGTCCACTTCTCGACGCCAAGAGCGGACGAGAGAACGACGATGCTTTCCGAGATCACGGATCTCGCAAACATCGAATATGAGGCGATCGATGTTTGTCCCGGGCTGAAGAACACCAACATCCTGGATCTCAACTTCGACGAACTCCCTTCGCAGCTCCGTGGCCATTTCGACGTGGTTCTCAACTTCGGCACCACCGAGCACATCGTCAATCAGTGGAACTGTTTCGAAGTGATGCATGACGCCATGAAGGTCGGCGGCGTGATCTACCATCAGCTGCCAGCGAGCGGCTATCTCGACCACGGATACTTCTGCTACACGCCGCTCTTCTTCCGGGAGCTTGCCCAGGCCAACGGCTACGAGATCGAGTGCCTCGCAGTCACCCATGCGGGCGAAAACCGGATCGACGCTCTCGGCATCACTTGTCTCGGCGGCGATACGATGTTGAGTGAGCCGGCCCATCTCGCCGACAACAATCGCGTCCCCCAGCTCAATCTTCACGTCATCCTGCGGAAGACGATCGACCAGGCGTTCCGCCCCTCGCTCGAGATCGCTACGACCCACAGCCAACTGAGCGAAAGGATGCGAGCTCGCTACAGCGACCTCCTCCAGTTGCAGGATCGCATCGAGGCGCTTGAGTCGGAACTCGGCAGAACGGTGAGCCCCCGCCTTATCCGCTGGCTGCAGAAGAACTACGCTCTGCTGCGTGGGAGCGCGCGCGCCCCCGTCCGGCTGCCATAGCGAAAAGTGGCCTACCGTTTCTCGAATTGTGATGCCAGAGAAGCGTAGCTGGCATCAGTATCTGCCATCGGGCGCAGCCGCGCCTTCAATCGACCAGGCCGTGGCAAAGGCTGCGGCCAGGATCTCTCGCGCGTCGGGCACGATCGACTGTCACCGTGAATCTCTCCACGACGCCGTGCTGAGAGCAGGCCGAGATGCAAGCGTCCGCCGTTAGAGGCCAGCGGCGATCTCGACCGTCCCAGCTCCATCACCCGCCAGGAAGCACGGAGGCTTGGGCCGGCAATGGACCATTGTTCAAGCACGTCTGCGGCAGTCGGTCGAACGCGCGAACAAACTCCGACGAGAACCGCTTCGAGCTGTCAAATGACAGATGAGCCTCGTCGACGAAGGTGAGATCGTCGCCGGTATCAGCATCGATATACATCGCCCCGATCGTCTCGGCGAGTTGCTTGGTCGGATCCGGCTTTGGCCAGATTTCGGTCGTCGGCATCGGGACCAGGACGACACAGTCGGCAGGCATGCCAATTCGCTTCAAGAAGTTGTTTGCCTCGATCGCCGAGAGCGGCACATTGACCTGAAAGTCCCGCAACTGGCTCCGACGAACTCGCGGGCGCTGGCGATCCGCCATCAGCACATCCCGCCAACGAAAATAGCCATCCACTGAGGATCTGAAGGCCGTCGGCGCAATTTCGCAGTCGACAAACCGTAAATTGCACAGGGCTGGCTGGGCCCACATCTCCCCCTTCTTGACCAGAGCCCGCCCGAGCTCCCATCCATCATGCAGCGCGGCCAAGGCGGGCTCGCTTACCCGATCGTTGAAATAGGGATCGACACCAATCACCAGCACACGCGGACGCAGATGGTGCTTCACCGCAAGCGCAGAGAAGAACGTCTGCTGGTCCTCATAGCCGAATCCGAGATTAAACTGCCGTAGACCGCGTGCGGCAAAATACGACCGCACTTCGGCCGTGCTGAAAGCAAACATCGTGCGGCTCGACCCAGTAAAGACCACATCGGCTGCCTTCAGGTTGGCAAGCGCCCTGCGCTCGATCCCGAACCAAAACGCAGCATGCTCGAAGTCTCCAAATCGGCGCGCGCTGCAGTAGCTGATGAACTGATCAGGCTCCGGCGCCAGCTTGCATCCGGCGATCGAGATCCCCCTGCCGCCATATGCGATCGGAGCCGCCAGGCAACCCGATACAATGACCATGGCAATATAGATCAACAACCAAAGTTTGTGCCCATCACGCACGCGCGCGCCCCCCCTCTGCCGGCCGGAAAAACGGTTAGCAAATACCACATTGTTCGCCATCACGCGCAAAAAATCGACTTAAGATTGAATTCAGAGTCTAACGCAATCAATAACGGTATTTTTATACTTATCTAAGCCGAGTTTCCGGCAAGCCGGGGTGAGCTGCCGGAACAAAAAAAAGCCCGGCGGCGCGGGGGTCGCGGACTTCGTAGTTCGGCGTCTTGCCGTGGGTCGCGGACGGTGGGAGGCACGTCATCGCCTCGCGTAAGGTCGTCTCGATGCGCAACTTTTTTTGGCCTTGCTTTGACGATATGTCGCAGGCGGGGCGCGGCAATGGCCGGCCAACCTTGTTTTCCCTCGACCGTCGGGTTTAGGTTGTCGGCATGATGATGATCCTGCGAAGCGCGACCCTGCTGGCCGCGGCCCTGACGCTGGCGAACTGCTGCATGTCCGGCACCGGCTGCTCGGGACCGCTGGCCTCGGCCGGCGCACCTGCAGCCACGCCGGCGATGGCCGCTGCGCCCGCCGTGATTGCCGCGCAGCCGACGAGCGCTGCGGCCGACTGGGACGGCCGTGTCGCCACCTCCGACGCCGACACCGAGATGGCGACGGAGCCGGACATCGGCACGCCGCGCAAAGGCGCCAAGCGCCGTGGCGACTCGCGGGTCGACGTGATGTCCGCGCAGTCGAGCTCCGGCTATCGGGGCCGGATGAGCTGGGAGGAGGAACAGGCGGCCGACCTCGCCGACGAGGCCCGCCTCAAGCAGAAGCTCACGATCTGCCGGAACTGCAGCGCAACGCAGTAAGCATCTGTCCCGCCGCATTTTTCGGCTGGTCGCGACCGCCGCACGGAACCGGCATGGTGCATGGCGCGGCGGCGCGCTTTCGGACTTGCAGGCCTCGCTTTTGTCGGATTTCCTAATCAAACCTTGACGACTTGGTTCGTCCGTCAGACGCTCGATTTGCGGGCTGGGCTCTGCTCGAGTTTTCGCCTCTCCCAGTTTTCGGGAGGAGCATCCGAAGCTTTTTCAATTTGGGTGGTTTCGTGATGAATCCGGTGACGCGCGACACCAGACGCTACCCCGAGAAGCTCAGCCCGAGCCCCGTCAAGGGCGCCCAGCCGATCGCGTTCGCAGCCGCGACGCTCGTGGTGCTGGTCGCGGGCATCGGCGGCATCATGTTGTGGCGTGCCCATGGGGGCGCGCCGGAAGCCGAGCGCGGCGCGGTGACGCGGCAATTGCAGGCGCGCACTGTGCAGGCGTCCGAGCAATTGGTGGAGAAGACCAAGGGCCTGGAAGCCACCCAGCAGGAATCGATCGATCAGCTGCAGATGATGCAGGAGCAGATGCAGAGCATGCGCCGCCTGCTCGCCGCCCAGCAGGCCGACACCAAGCGGCTCTCGGACCAGGTCTCGACCTTGAAGGACTCCATCGACGGCCTGCGCCAGTCCTTCGCCAGCACCCAGAGCTCGGAGCAGGCCGCGCCGGCCCCGCGCAACCGCAGCATCCGCGCCCGCGCCCATGCCAGCCGCAGCGGCCATCGGCATCGCCGCAACCGGTCCTGATATGGCCGGTCCTGACACCTGCTCGTAGAATTTCCCGCCGAATTTTCCCGGGCCCCTGTGAAGTGCTTCACAGATTGAAACCGGGAGTCACGCCATCCTGCCTTCACCGGATGGCGAGCCAATTTCAGGATGGCACAGGGCCAATTTCAATATCCGGGGCTGGCAAGGTCGTTGGCGCCATACTGCGCCGACGGCCTTGTTCTTTGTGGGATCGCGTTCGACCGCCCGGAACGGACCCGACTGCCGCGGCTCTCCGGCTGGTGACTTGCTTTTCCCAGTCAATTCTCGGCTCAATGCGCCCGCAAGACGCAGAGGAGCCCCCATGTCCGCCGATCCAGCACTGACCTCCGATGTCATCGGGCTGACCACGGTCGCCCCCTTCTCACGCCGCGGCTTCATGACCGCGTCCGCTGCCGTGACGGCCGGCTACACGCTGGCTGCCGGCCCGGTGCGGGCCGAGGTCATCACCACCGACAGCAATGGCCTGAATGCCGGAGATGCGAAGATCAAGGTCGGCGACCGCGACATGCCGGCCTATTTCGCCCGCCCCGCCAGCGCCAGCAGCCCGCCCGTCGTGCTGGTCGCGATGGAGATCTTCGGCCTGCATCAGTACATCAAGGACGTGACCCGCCGTCTCGCCAAGCTCGGCGCGTTGGCCGTGGCGCCGGACTACTACTTCCGCAGCGGGACCGACCTCACCAAGATCACCGAGATCAAGGACCTGCTGCCGATCGTGAATGCCAAGCCCGACGCGGAGCTGCTGTCGGACCTCGACGCGACCGTGGCCTGGGCCAAGTCGCAGGGCGGCGACAGCTCGCGCCTCGGCATCGTCGGCTTCTGCCGCGGCGGCCGCAACGTGTGGGAATATGCGGCGCATAGTTCGGCGCTGAAGGCGGGCGTCGCGTTCTACGGCCCGCTGATCGATCCGCCCAATCCGGCCTGGCCGAAGAGCCCGACGCAGCTTGCACCCGAGATGAAGGCGCCCGTCCTCGGCCTCTACGGCGAGGCCGACACCGGTATTCCCGTCGCCAGCGTCGAGGCCATGAAGGCCGCGCTCGCCGACAACAAGAAGACCGCGGAGTTCAAGATCTATCCCGGCGCGCCGCACGGCTTCCACGCCGATTATCGCCCCAGCTATCGCAAGGACGCCGCCGAGGACGGCTGGGTGCAGATGCAGGCGTGGTTCAAGAAATACGGCGTGCTGAGCTGACGGCCGCCGCCCGGGCGAGCGAACCGGGGAAGACTGCCCTTCCCCCCCCCCCCGCGAGACGTCCCGCTTGTCGCTTGCGCTCATGCGGGCTCCGGGCTGTCGGCGGTTAGCGCAGGCGATGATCGTCGCGACGGATCTTCGCCAGCTGCCTGCCGCCCTGCTCGAGCTCCCAGGCCATCCAGACCAGCGCTGCGCCCAGGCCGACGACGACGCCCATGAAGACCAACGTGAGTTCAGGGGATGTGAGTGTGTTCATCATGCCTGGATCCCATGCAAGCGTTGCGCCAGCTACTTCTCCGTTGCGCGCCGCCGATCGGAGCGACAACAAAAGGTGACGAGATGTCGTTAAGGCGAAGTGACCGGATCGGCCGGTCACCTCGCCCAAGCTTCATTCACACACCTCGACGTTCCGATAGCGCCAGCCGTGCGCCGTGCGCACGCGCTTGCGGGCGACGTAGCAGCCGCCGAGATCTTCGTAGGTGTACGGGTAGTAGTAAGGATAGCCTCCGTAACCGTAGTAGCCGGGATAGCCGAAGCCGAACCCGATTCCGAAGCCTGGACCAAAGCCATGATGATAACCGAATCCATGATGGAAACCGCCGCCATGAAAGCCGCCCGGCCCGCGCGCCGATGCCATGCCGGGCACCATCGCCGTCGCGATCACGGCACCCGCCAGCAATCCCATCAATCTCTTGCGCATCGATCCGTCTCCAAATTCAACCGGCATGACAATGTCATTGCACTCGGTACTCTCAGCCGAATGTCTCTAAGCCGAATTTGGAACGGCGCGGGGGCAACCCCGCTCACATCTGCGCGATCTCGATGTCGTTGTGTGACGTCCGGAGCCGCGGGCAATATTCAGCAACCGCGGCAGATGCTCTTGACCTTCCGGTCGACCGTCTTGTTCTCCTGCTGAATCTGCTCATCGGTCGCATCACCGGCGCGGTTCGGTCCCGTTGCCGCGGTGCCTCCCGCCGCTCCACGACCCGTGCCGGTCGTGACGCCGGAATTGCTCGACCCCGACCCGCTCGCGCCGGAGCCGGACGACTGAGCCGTGCCGAGGCTGTTAGTCCCGTTGGTGCCTGCCGCCCCCGGTTGCGACAGCCGCGAGGGATTGTTGCCGCTTCCGGCTTCGTTCTGCGCGTTGCCGAGACCGGCGGCGTTCCCTGATCCCGCGGCGATACCGGTCGTGCCGGTGCCGGCGGCCCCCGCACCCGGCGCGCCGCCGCCAGCGCCTCCTCCACCGCCCGCACCGCCTTGCGCGAACACCGCTGTGGCCGTGCTGAGGCCTGCAATCACGATCAAAGTGCCCAACGAAAATCTGGCCATGTGACCGTCTCCCTTTACGCTTCAACCCGACCGGGCGGACCGCGTTCCGGAACGAATGTTGGTCGGAGAGGATTGATGGGGCGAGGAGACCGAGGAGCCGTGCGCAAGCTGATCGCCTTCGACGAGGACACGTTCGGCAAGCTCAAGCAGCTGGGCCGCGATCAGATGCTGAGTCTGCAGGATCTCGCCGACGAGGCGTTCATGGACCTGTTGGAAAAGCACGGCGTACCGGCGGATCTGAAGGACGCGCTGCGCAAGAGCGCTGCGGAGGATGGCGATGGCGCAGGCAAGCCTGCGCGCAAACGGAAAAGCGAGACCGACGACAAGTCCAGAAACCAGTCGAAGCGCAAACCGAAGCAGAGAAGCAGGGCATCAGCATGAGCACCGACCCCGATCCGTTCGAGCAGGGCGAGCGCGCCGCGCACGAGAACATTCCGGCCGAGGCCAATCCCTACCACGACGGCAGCGAGCAGCATGCGCTGTGGGCGAGCGGCCACGAACGTGTCGCCAGCGCAGCCGAGGCCGGCGAGTCCGAAGGGACGGAAGGGACGTGAGCGATCTCCGATAGCCCGACAGTTCGATCCGCGGCGAGGTCAGCCGATCTTCTTCAGACCCTTGGTATAGCGCGGTCCCTTGGCGACATAGGCCTTGGCCGCGATACCCATGCGCTCGACCTGCGCCGGCTCCAGCGTGCGCACGACACGCGCCGGCGCGCCGATGATCAGCGAGTATTCCGGAAAATCCTTGCCCTCGGTGATGATGGCGCCGGCGCCGACGACGCTGCCGCGGCGGATGTGCGCGCCATTCATGATGATCGAGCCCATGCCGATCAGGGCGTCGTCCTCGACCGTGCAGCCGTGCAGGATCACGTTGTGGCCGACAGTGACATTGCGGCCGACGCGCAGCGGGAAGCCGGGATCGACGTGACAGGTGGCGTTGTCCTGGATGTTGGAGCCTTCGCCGATCTCGATCGAGTCATTGTCGCCGCGGATCACCGCGCCGAACCAGACGGTGACCTCCTTGGCGAGCTTCACCCGGCCGATCACGGTGGCATTGTCGGCGATGTAGTAGTTGCCGTCCGCCGGCAGCTCGGGCGCCTGCCCGTCGAGTTCGTAGATGGCCATCGAGGTCTCCCGTTCGCAGGTGACCTTGGCACAGCCGCCAGAGCGATTTCAAGCAACCGCGGCGGCGGCGCCCGGCACGGGAACTAGGTCAGCACGCCCGCGGCGCGCAGCGTCATCACCACGAAGGTGCCGGACATCATGCTCCAGAAGCCGGCGATGACGGTCGCCAGCATCACGAACTCGAAGCGGCGGCGCTCGATGCGCGCGCCGCGTAGCGTGTTGCGCATGATGATGAAGGGCGCGGCGAACACCAGGAACGGCACCGCGGCGAAGCGCCGGGGCGTGACGCCCTCCTGCAGCAGCTCGAAGCCCGGCGGACGTTCGGCATAGGCCTGATAGCCGCTCGCCAGGGCACCGGCCAAGGCGAAACCGATGAGGAGCGAGAACAGGGAATTGAACGCCTCTGCCGACATCGTACGCACTCACACACTTGCAGAACAGCCCGATGCTGGTTTGGCAAAAAGTGCTCGCGCCCGCCACATTATCCTTAAGGAACGGTTAACGGCGGCCGCAGCCGGTGCGCGGCTCCCTGCAGGTAAGTTTCTGCGGAATGCCGCATCGCCGTGGCATAGTCACCGCTGATTCGGCCTTGAGATCCCTGCCCGCCATGACGATGTTTTCGGTCCGCAGTGCCCGCCCTTCGAACGGACATGGCCATGCCGTGCCGATCATCCTGGGCTGCGTGCTGGCGGCGGCGGCGATCGCCCTCGTTGCCTACCTGCTCTGGCCGACCTGGCGCGCCAGCACCTTCAAGGGGCCCGAGCGCCTGCCGGTCAGCATCGGCAGCACCGTGTTCAACGTGCCGGCGGCCGCCATCCGGGTGAAGGTCCAGCGCCACACCGGCCCGCAGGAGCGCGTCGATCTCGGCTTCGAATATCCCTCGCTCACGCCGCCCGAGGCGCCGCATCACGTCAGCGCCGACCAGATCGATCAGGCGCCGCACCCGATCGATCGCATCTTCGTCTCGATATCGGCGCATCACGACGCGATGTCGCCCGAAACGCGACTGAAGACAATCTATCCGCGCTACCTCAATCCGGCTGCCGTGTCGGTGCAGGACGGGCTGAGCATGCGAAGCTTCCGCGCGGGCACACCGTACGACGTGGAGGATCTGTTCACGGCCGAGCAGCCTTTGCTGGTCGCCCGCTGCACGCGTGACGCCGCCACGCCCGGCATGTGCCTCAGCGAACGCCGCGTCGAGGGCGCGGATCTGATCTTCCGGTTTCCGCGCAGCTGGCTGTCACAGTGGCAGGACGTCGCCGCCGCGATGGAGCGGCTGACGGCGCAGATGCATGCGACGAAGTAGGAAGTAGTCAGTCGTAGCCCGGATGAGCGCAGCGATATCCGGGGTCTTTCGCCCAGCGCGTGTGAACCCGCATGTCGCTTGCGCTCATGCGGGCTACGCGCTCTAGGACTTACTCCACCAGATCGTCTTCCAGGATCGCCATCTGGAACTGGAACGAGCGATCGTCGTCCTCGTCGTCGACGAACAGCACGCCGATGAACTCCTCGCCGATATAGACTTCGGCGGAGTCCTCCTTCTTCGGCCGCGGCACTACACGGATCTTGGGATTGCCAAACACGCGCTTCAGATACGCGTCGAGCTTCCTGACTTCCTGAACGTCCACGGTGATCTCCAATCGACAGCGAGGTTTGCGGATGATGAGGACGTTGCAGCGCGAACGTCCGTGTCCTTGTGATTTCGACATTGTGATTTCGACATTCCGGCCCACCGATCGAGGCAAGACGAGCCGGCGATGTCGAACGACCTGAAAGGGACGCCGTGGATCTCACATTCACTCCGCCAAGACAAACGGCGGATCGTCAAATCCACAGACGCCGATGTGTTGGCACGAATTTCCCTGGATGAGAAGGTCTTGACTTCGCTGTCGCCGACGCGCTCGCGGCTCAGATCCCGATCGCGTTGATCATCTGATCCATGGTGCGCGACGGCTCCGCACAACCGGCCTCGCCGACGATCTTCGCCGGCACGCCTGCGACGGTGACGTTGTTCGGTACCGGCTTCACGACGACGGAGCCGGCAGCGATGCGCGCGCAATGACCGACTTCGATGTTGCCGAGCACCTTGGCGCCGGCGCCGATCAGCACGCCGTGACGAATCTTGGGATGCCGATCCTCGTTCTCCTTGCCGGTGCCGCCGAGCGTCACGCCATGCAAAATCGAGACGTTGTCCTCGATGATGGCCGTCTCGCCGCAGACGAAGCCTGTGGCGTGATCGAGGAAGATGCCGCGGCCGATGCGCGCCGCCGGATTGATGTCGGTCTGGAACACGGCCGAGGAGCGGCTCTGCAGATAGAACGCGAAATCCTTGCGACTCTTGCGATACAGCCAATGCGCCAGCCGGTGCGTCTGCAGCGCGTGAAAGCCCTTGAAGTAGAGCAACGGATCGATGAAGCGCGAGGTGGCGGGATCGCGATCGTAGACGGCGACGAGATCGGCGCGAAACGCATGGCCGAGGTCCGGCTCGTCGCGCAGCGCATCGTCGAAGGTCTGGCGGATCAGGTCGCCCGACAGCGCGGAATGATCGAGACGATCGGCAACCCGGTGCACGACCGAATCCTCGAGCCGGCCGTGGTGCAGAACGGTTGAATAGATGAAGGTCGCGAGCTCGGGCTCGCGGCGCACGATCTCTTCTGCCTCGTGGCGGATCCGATCCCAGATCGGATCAAGCGTCGCCAGCTTGCTGCCCTGCTGCGGATTGGTCTGGTGCATAGCCATGGCTGCTTCTCGCAGTTTCAGTGGGCGGGCCTTATAGCACGGCGCTGGGAACGATGTCCTCCGCGGGCTGCGCGAGGCCGGCGATCCATCCCAGCCAGCCCGCCTCCCAGAGAACACGGGATTGAGACATTTCCGTTACGCCCCGCCGGTGACGTCCCGGTTGCGCCGCCATGCCGTTCGGCACCGCGTCGGCTCAAGGTGGGCAGCCGGAACCCGAAATCAAGACGATCGTGGCGGAAGAAGCGGCGGACACCGTGGCTGCGGCAAAAGGAACCACCCGGGCACAGAAGGCCGACCATTCCCCCGTTCAATCCCGGGATCGGCTTTACCATCCATCGCTCTGCGTCTACTAGTGAATATCGCCCTGACCATATTGCGGCCATGGTGCTCCTGATCGGGGGGACACGGGTATCAGTAACACTCAGATCCTGGACGAACGCACGACCGAGGCCGGATCGGCCTGGCTCCCCGTCATCGTCATCCCGCTCTTCCTGGTCGCGCCGGCGCTGTGGAACGGCTACCCGCTGCTGCAGTGGGACACCGGGGGCTACCTCGCGCGCTGGTACGAAGGCTATCTGGTGCCGAGCCGCTCGACCGTGTTCGGGCTCTATCTGCATTGGGGCGAGGGCTCGAGCTTCTGGCTCAATCTCGGTCTGCAGGCGCTGGCAACGCTCTGGATCCTGCAGCTCACCTTGCGCGTGTTGGGACTGGCCCAGCCGCTGCGCCTGCTCTGGATCGGCCTGCTGTTGGTCCTGACCACCGCCCTGCCCTGGCTCGCCAGCATGCTGCTGACCGACATCTTCGCCGGGCTGTCGGTGCTGGCGCTGTACATCATGGTCACGCAGGCACGCCGGACCTCCGTGCTGGAGAAATGCGCGCTGTTCGGCTTCGTGGCCTTCGCCTCCGCCACCCACAGCGCCACGCTCGGCGTCCTGTTCGGCCTGTGCTGCGTCGGCTGGATCGCCTATCCCCGGCTGCGCCGGCAGATCGCGCTCTCGGGCCTGGTCCAGGCCAGCATGACCATCGTCGCGGGGGCGGCGATGCTGCTCGCGGCCAACTTTGCCCTGTCCGGCCAGCTGGCGTGGACGCCGGGCGGCACCGGCGTCGCCTTCGGCCGCATGCTCCAGGACGGTATCGTGGCGCAATATCTGAAGGATCATTGCGCCCGCGAGAAGCTGAAGCTCTGCCCCTATCGCAACGAGCTGCCGCCCACCGCCGACGACTTCCTGTGGGGCAACAGCATGTTCAACAAGCTCGGCCGCTTCGAGGGCATGAACGACGAGATGGGCTTCATCGTGAAGCAGTCGCTCGCGGCCTACCCGCTGTGGCAGGCCAAGGCGGCGGCGATCGCGACGGCGGAGCAACTGGTTCACGTCGCGACCGGCGAAGGCACCAGCGGCTGGGTGCCGCACACCTATGGCATCATCGAGCGCTACATCCCCTCGCAAGTCCGGGAGATGCGTGCGGCGCACCAGCAGCATTGGGAGATCAATTTCGCCGTCGTGAACTGGCTGCACGTGCCGGTCGCGCTGGGCTCGATGCTCGCGGCAGCAGCGATCGCCGCTCACGCGATCTGGCGGCGGCGGCGCGATGACGTCGCCCTGCTCGCCAGCACCGTGACGCTCGCGCTGCTCGGCAACGCCGTGATCTGCGGCGTGATCTCCGGCCCGCACGACCGCTATGGCGCGCGGCTGGTGTGGATCGCCACCTTCACGGCGCTGATCGCAGCCGCGCGCTGGTTCGGCGGCGAGCGTGCGGACGTGCCGACGGCATGAGGGCCCCGTAGCCCGCATGAGCGACAGCCGAAGCCGCGAGGCTTCGGCGAAAGCGACATGCGGGTTCACACGCGCTGCGCCGGAAAACCCGTGCGCTCCGCTCGCCCTGGCTCCGCGTTCAGCGCCGCGCCAGGAAATCCACCACGCCGGCCTTGTAGACCTTGTCGCCGACCGCGCGCATGTGGTCGCGGTTGGGAATGTCGAGCACCTCTGCACCCGGGATGAGCGCACCGAGCGCGGGCCCCGAGCCCGACACTTCGTCCGTCGTGCCGACCGCGACCAGCACCGGCACCGCGATGCGGCCCGCATCCTCCCGCGAGATCAAGCCGCGCGAGCCGCGCATGCAGGCAGCCAGCGCCAAGCGGTCCGAGCGGGTCTGGTCGGCGAAGGCGCGGAAGGTGCGGCCGACGGGATCGGTCACGTCGTCGATCGACGGCGCCTCGAGTGCCGAGGCGACGTTCTCGCCGGGTCCGCCGCCTTCGATCATCGCCATGCCGATGCCGCCGAAGATCGCCGAGCGCAGGCGTTGTGGAGTGTTCAAGGCAATATGCGCGGCGATGCGGCCACCGAGCGAGTAGCCCATCACGTCGGCGCTGGCGAGGCCGAGATGATCCATCAGCGCGGTGACGTCGCTCGCCATCTCCGCGATCGAATACAGCGCGGGGTCGTAGAGCTTGGCCGAATCGCCATGGCCGCGATTGTCGAGCGCGATCACCCGGCGGCCGTCCTTGCGCAACTCGGAGGTCCAGCCCGGATAGATCCAGTTGACGGTCTTGGTCGAGGCGAAGCCGTGGACGAGCACGATCGGATCGCCCTCCCCCTCATCGATGAAGGCGATTTCAACAGCGCCGTTGTGAAAGCTCGGCATCGGTCGCGGATCCCGGAATGTGCAAGGATTGATCTTGAGCCGCAGTCTAGCCGCAGGGCGCGGCCGCGACCAGTTCGGGACGGACCGCAGCGGCCTGCATCTGGCGCAGGCGGCGCCGCTTGCTCCGGTCGAGCCAGGCCTGGGTGGCCCGCTCGGCCATCGCCTTGAGCGAGGCGACGAAGCTGAGCAGCGTCATTAACGCGCCGAACAGCCACAGCGCGAGATTGAACGCGCCCGCGGTCAGCAGCAGCGCGCCGCGGCCGAGCAGCTTCAGGATCGCGCGGGTCTGCCCGCCCTTGGCCTCGGCCAGGCGGGCCGCACGGGCAATGTCCTTCGGCCCTTCGGCGAGCTTGAGCGAATCGAGCGCGCCACGCGTGCCGGCCTTTTCGGTGACGCGGCCGACATCCTTGGCGAGCCGCACCAGCGCGCCGGCCTTCTCGGCGCGGAACGCAGCCCGGATCGCGGTCGCGGTCTGGCCCGGCCGCAGCACCGAGCCCGAGGCCACCGCCTGCTGCAACAGCGGCGCATCGACAACCTCGCGCGCCGAGCGCCCGGCCCAGGCGGCGAGCCCCTCGCCGAGCCGGCCGACTTTCCGCGCGTCCTTGACCAGGGTGAGGCCCGCCCGCACCGGCGCGGCAGTCCCGACCGAGGCATAGGTCGCGGCCGTGACGGCAAGGCCCGCAGTCGCGAGACCCAGCACCAGCCGGTCGGTCTCCTCGCCCATCACCAGATGCTTGCCCTCGCGCACCGCGTCGCGGATGTCGCCGAACACGAAGAGGTCGCCGGCCACGGTGCCGGACAGGCTCGCGACGTCATCGGCCTGTCCGGTGACGAGCCCGCTGGCGAAGCGCTTGGCGACACTCCCCGGCGCCTTCTCGGCGGCCACGGCATCGCTCACCCGCTGGATCAGCGCCTCGTCGAGCGCAACGCGATGATCCTGTGCGAGCGCGACGAAACTCTCGGCGAGATCGGTATCGCCCGCCGCGAGCGCATCCTCGATGTTGCGAGCAATCCGCGCCGGATCGTTCTGCAGAACGGACGCAATCTGAAGCTCCGACAGCCTCGCCGGGTCATCCTGTGCCACGATGATGGCTCCGGCCCCATAGGCGTGCGGCCATATCGCAGCGCCGACCGCGGCGCTGACGGCAAGCCCGGCCAGCGCCAGACTGATTCCCAGCTTGATTCGCTTCGAGATCACGCCGCCTTCACGTTGTCGCGGGGACGATGCCGAAAGACATAGGATGTCCTGTGCCTGACACAACGGCCCCGACGAAAGAAGGGCTTCTCGGCGGGCCTGAGTTTGTGTCGAATCCACAGGCCACAACATAACGGCGTGCGTTGCACCAAACGCGGGTTCCCAACACTAGGAATTGGCCTTAAGGCTCAGTATGGTCGCGCCGTTTTCGACGCGTGCGGCCCTGCGACCTCAGTCCCGTCCTGCTCCGTCGTGCTGACCGCATACGCTCCCGTTGCCACGCGAGGTGATACCGATGGCCGATAACATCGTCCCGCATTTCCACAATGATGCCGGTGTCCCCGTCATCGAGATCGGCTCGCATGAGTTCATGTGCGTGGGCGCCAATCCGCCGTTCGATCATCCGCACGTGTTCCTCGATCTCGGCAACGACAAGGAAATCATCTGCCCGTACTGCTCGACGCTGTACCGCTATGCGCCGGACCTCGCCGCGGGCGAAGCGCGGCCGCCGGAATGCGTATTGAAGGACGTCGCCTGATCGGCGTGTCGTGGCATCGCGTACCGTCTATGTGGCTGGAGCCGGGATTGGCGGCCTGACGGCTGCGCTCGCGCTCGCCACCAAGGGCTTCCGCGTCGTCGTGCTGGAGAAGGCCGAACGGCTCGAGGAAGTCGGCGCCGGCCTGCAGCTGTCCCCCAACGCCAGCCGCATCCTGCTCGATCTCGGCCTGGGGCCGCGGCTGACCGCGCGCGCCGTGGTGCCCGACGCCGTCAGCATCATGAGTGCGCGGGCCGGCGGCGAGATCGCCCGCCTGCCGCTCGGCGAGGCCGCGAGCCAGGCGGCTGGCGCGCCCTATTGGGTCATCCACCGCGCCGACCTGCAGGCGGCGCTGGCCGCGGAGGTGATGGCGCATCCGGACGTCGAGCTGCGGCTCGGCTGCCAGTTCGAGGACGTCGCCGCCCACGCCAAGGGCCTGACCGTCGTGCATCGCCGCGGCAATGAGCGCCGCCAGGACGTGGCGCTGGCGCTGATCGGCGCCGACGGCGTGTGGTCGGCGGTCCGGCACCATCTGTTTCCGCAGGTCCGCGCCGCGTTTTCCGGCCTGATCGCCTGGCGCGGCACGCTCGACGCCCGGCAATTGCCACGCGAATTGACCGCAGCGCGGGTGCAGCTGTGGATGGGTCCCGAGGCCCATCTCGTCGCCTATCCGATTTCTGCCGGCCGGCAGGTCAACGTGGTCGCGGTGGTGCCGGGGACCTGGAACCGGCCGGGCTGGAGCACGGAGGGTGATCCGAGCGAGCTGAAGGCGGCGTTCGCCCCACCGCGCTGGCCTGCGACGGCGCGCCTGCTGCTCAACGCGGTCGACGGCTGGCGCAAATGGGCGCTGTTCGGCGTCCCCGAAGGCATCGAATGGACCGACGGCAGCGTCGCGCTGCTGGGCGATGCCGCGCATGCCATGCTGCCCTTTGCGGCGCAAGGCGCGGGAATGGCGATCGAGGATGCGGTGGTGCTCGCCAAGAGCCTGAGCGAGGCACGCCCGGACGGTCCCGGCGCGATCCCGGCTGCGCTCAAACGCTACGCCAAGCTGCGCCGTCCGCGCGTCGGCCAGGTGCAGCGCACCGCGCGCAATCAGGGCCGCCTCTATCACATGACCGGGCCGCTGGCGCTGGCCCGGGATCTCAGCATCAAGGCGCTCGGACCGCAGCGGCTGTCGGCGCGGCAGAGCTGGATCTACGACTGGCGGCTATAGGTTGCCGCTGCGGCTGCGGTCAGTAGACCGAGCCGTCGCGCGGCAAGATCGATGGTGCGCCGGAATTGCTCGAGGCCATCGGCCGCGCATTGCGCGCCGGCTTGACCGGCTTGCCACCCTTCGCGGCCGCCGGCGCCGGCGGCGTTTCCACGCATTTGTTGCGGCGCCAGGCCTCTTCGGCGAATTGCGACTGGCCCCTGATGGCGACATAATCGTTGCGATACGCGACCTCGGCGACGATGGCGCCGCCGGCTCCGGTCTCCGCCTTGGCCATCAGGCCCTGCAGCTCGGCCGCGCGCGCCGCGAGCGCCTTGCGCTCGGCTTCGAGCTGCTTGCAGTCGTAGAGATCGTATTTGGCGGGATCCGCGAAGGCCGTCGACACGCTGTCGCTCATGCCTGCGCAGCCTGAGAGCAGCCCACCCAACACGAACAGTCCTGCGGCGAGCGCGAGGCGACGGGAACGAAGGCGATCGGTGGTCATGCAGCCTCGATCATGCGGCGGCCTCGAGACGTCGACGCGATTGTGGGCCGATCGGCCGCGAACGGCGGCAGTGTTCGCCTCTGCGATGGTCTTCGGATTCGTCACGCTCACCTCGCCCTGCGACCGGTCCGCAAGGCATGCGGATCCGAATCGTTTTCTCGTGATGGGTCCGTGCCTTACAACGGCCGCTTCGTCCATGTCTTGCACCACGTGATCCCAGACTTGGCAAAGCGCTTCAACGCGAAGGCATCTCAAAGCAGCTGGTGACGGCCGGATTGAGGCTTTACCAAGGCGCTCTCGCTGGCTTAAGCAGAGGATGAGCTTCAGAGCCAAAGTGCAACCTCGTCCGGCCTCGCCGGATGGTGCGCCAGGTCTCTGAAATCAAAGCGCGGACGTGGCGGAATCGGTAGACGCAAGGGACTTAAAATCCCTCGATGGCAACGTCGTGTGGGTTCGAGTCCCACCGTCCGCACCAGCGCTATGCGCGCCTTCCTTGACCGCCCTGCCCGGCTCAGTTCAACGCCGCCAGCCGCTCGAGCTCGGCGAGATCGGTGACCTCCAGCGTGCCCTCCGAGATCGTCAGGATCTTGCGATCGCGAAACAGCGCCAGCACGCGGCTGACATGGACCGATGTCAGGCCGACGGCGTCGGCGATGTGCTGCTGCTTCAAGGGAAACGGATAGCGGTGATTCTGCATAACGCTGTGCGCCGCGACGCGCCGCATCAGGCTGAGCAGCAGATGTGCGATCCGACGCTCGGCCGGACGCTGGCCGAGAACGGTGATGAGCTCGTAGGAGGCCCGGCCGTTGTCGCCGAGCGAGCGGAACACCTCCATCATGACCAGCTCGTCGGCGCGGCACTGCTTGCGGACCTCCTCGCCATCGAGCCGGCTGACCTGGACCTGGGTCAATGCCTTGGCCGAGAAGCTCATGCCTTTGGCGAAGATCGCCGCCGGCGAGAAGATGTCGCCCGGCAGCAGGAAGCGCAGGATCTGGCGGCCGCCATCCGACAACTGGATGTAACGGAATGCCCAGCCGGTGCAGAGCACGAGCACTTCGTCGCGCGCCTCGCTCTGGCATTTGATCTGCTGGCCCGCCCGGACGGTGAAGAACTGCTGATGGAGCCGCGGCAGCGCCGACTGCTCCCCGCAGGCATTGAACAGCGCGGCACAGAATCCGGAATTGAGGTGAGTGCAGGAGACGCAGCGGGCGGCTAGATCGGGGTCTGATCGCAGCATCAAGGGGGGTGCTTGTGTCCAATCTGTCCGCCGAGCCGACTTCGTCGCGCGGCCGTCGGCACGCAGCGGCGGCCGCTCCGAGTGAGCGGATGCCGAAGCCTCCGGCATGCCTGACAGCTAAGATGGAACCGGTCCGCAGCGATATAACTTGGATTAATGACGTGGCTGAAAGTCGCGCATTCGTCCGCCCCGGCGGCCTTCACGGCGCGATCAGTCGTTTGGACGCGGATCTCACGCCCAAGCAATGATCGACGCGGCTAGCGCCTACGCCGCCTGCGCTCGCGCCGTCAGCTCCGCCATGGTGGTGGATTTGAAGCTCGGCCGCGCCTCCAGCCGTTCGATCCAGGCGACGAGATTGGAATGGCCGGCGGTCAGCTCCGTCCAGTCCGGCGTCAACGACAGGAAGCTCGCCTGCGGCGCGGCCTGCAGATCCGCCAGTGACAGATGGTCGCCGACCATGAACGGCTGCTCGCCGAGCAGCCGCGACAACTCGGCGATGACGGCTCTCGCCTGCGGCATCGCGCGCGCGATCGCGGCTTCGTCGGTGATCGTGCCGAAGAATTGCGGACCGACGATGCGCTGGAAGATGATGACGTTGCAGACGCCCTGGAACAGGTACCAGTCGCTAGTCCATACGCGCGGCCGGATTGACTTCCTCGTCTACGCGCAGCAGGTTACAACCTTTGCGGGACGAATTGTACTAGCCAAATGCATCGAGTGGTTTTCCATTCATTCGGGACGTGGGACCGGGGGGCCTCACCTTGCGCACAGTTTTGCTTGCTACTGCCTCGGGATTGATTGTTTTTGCATGCGCCGCCAGTAGCTGCGTGCAGGTCCCGCGCCGGGATGGGATCGCTGCCGTGGACGTCAATGCTGTCGTCAAACGGATTAAGTGCGACCTTAACAGGGCTGTTCTGGATAAGGCGTACTCCCTCTTCCCGGAAGAAAAGCTACCCGAACGGCGGCAGCCCTTCCTCTTTTTACGCTCGTGGGCTGCCAAGATTCGACTGACGGTCGCCATTGACGATAGCTTCCAGATCAATCCGGGAGCCTCGTACACGCAGCCACTCCGCACCGTGAACAATGTCGCCCAAACCTTCACGATCGGCGCGGGAGGTGGTTTGACGACGCAAGCGATCAGGCAGGAGGACGTAGAGTTTCTTATGTCGTTCAGGGATCTCGATGCGGAGAACGACAGCGGACGTCTGAAGACCGGGCTCTACGACTTCTGTCGTCCCGATCCTGGATTGCTGCTCGAGAGCGATCTGGGTTTAGACCGCCTCATTGACGCGGCTCTCAAGCCGGTCGAGACCGGCGTTTTGAGACCGGGCAACAATTTTGGACCGGGCGCATCGCCGCCGCCTGCCATTCCCAAACTGGACCTCCCGACAATCGTTGCCGAACGGCGAAAGGTCGATCCGAAGGCCATACCTGAGGATTCCATACGAACCATTGCGGCCCAGTCCGAAAAGATGAGGCAATTTTCAACTCAGCTCATTCAGAAATTCAACATTCCTGAACTGGCGGATAAGACCACCAAGGAGCTGACGGAGGCACCGTCGCCGAAGAATGAAAGCGCGGAACGGATCAAACAGATTCTTGCGAACTCGGCCGAAGCCACCCGCATCGAGACGAAGACACAGGCCATCATAAACAATGTGGTGAAGCCTCGTTACAGTATTGCGCAGGGAGCGCTCGACGGATCGTGCCTAAAGCCGGTCGCTGAAGCGCAGTTTGAGGCCATTGCACAATCAGCCAACGTTTCGACGTTCGTTATCAATATCGACAAGGCGGCCGAACTCACTTCTGATCATCCGACCACAGCGCCTCCATCTAAAGCGGACGAGGAGAGATTGAAGGAAGCCGCGGAGCAATCCGCGGCTGATCTCAAGAAATTGGTTGAGGCCCGCGACAAGGTCATCGTCGCCACGAATACGATGAGAGACGCCATGCTCACCTGTTTGGTTGAGACGAAGAAGATACAGGAGGAAAAGAAGAGAGAAGGCCCGGCGGTCTTCGATCCGGTGTCAACCATAAGTGAAACAGTCAATTTCTATATAACACTGACGGGAAGCGTCACACCGACCTGGAAATTGGTGCGGGTGACGGCACCCACCTCGGGAAATTTCCTCTCAGGCACGCGCAAGGATACAAATACTCTGATACTAAGTATGGGTCGACCGACACCTGGATCCAGCGCCGGACCTACGTCCGCCATCGACCAACAAATTCTCTATTCGATACTCGGACAGGCGATCCCAGCATCGAGGCCGTAGCGTCATTTCTCACGCGCCAGCTTACCATCGCGACGCAGAGTGTCGCTAATGGCCCTCGATGGCCAGCGTCGTAGCGATCGCGCCAATAGATGAACCGGGTGCGGGGTCGCCTTCACCTCACCGAAAACCCATTCTGGCGTGCTCTTATTGCGTCTCGAACCCATTGCACTCGACGTCACTCCTTTGGAATGACTTTGACCTCTTTCAGTAAACTTTTCAGTTTGCCTTGTCCGCCGAGCCAACAAATATCTGCAATGTCTTTTCGGTGTCCGCGTACGTTCGCAAGATCGAATTCTCGCCATCGATACCGGCCGTGGCGCTCAGCTTGCTCTTCGTCAAATCTGGATCTCCGACTGTCCTCGCTGCGTACTTGTCCAACTCTTCTTCACACTTTACGCGCGGATTGTAGAGAGCAAGCCGCACCAGTCCAATGCGCTTCTGCAGCGCATCGCCAAACGGCGAGACATATTGCGCATCCCATATCGGGAAGGATTCGGGATGCTCCATGAAGACCCCTTACGGAAACTCCGATTCGTCGCTGAGCTGTCGATCAAGGCCCTCCTTATTGGCGCCACGAAACCAAGGGGGAACGAACTCTTCAACAGGCTGCCCCCGGAACCTCTCCCCCGGCCACATCACCGCGCGTGCGCGGCGACAATCAAGGTGAGAACTCCGCGACGATGAGGATGAGAGAGCCGACCTGGCGAAAGAGAAAGAGCAGTCCTGCAGCCTCGTTCAGGAGGCCGATACGGCCCGGCTTTGTCCCGAACAGGACAGCGGACTCGGATCAGCGGCGCGATACAAGCTGACGCCCGCCTGATCCGACTTGAACGCAACGTCGCTCCATCAGTGATCTGATCTGCAGTGATCTGATCTACGGATCCGGCGTGGGGCAAGCCCTGCTCGCCGATGACGGCGCGACCGGCGGCTTGTTCCGCGGCGGCAGGCCCGCTCGGCTGGTCGCACCTAAACGACCTGCGGAGGCTACGCCGCATGCGCTCGCGCCGTCAGCTCCGCCATGGTGGTGGATCTGAAGCTCGGCCGCGTCTCCAGCCGGTCGATCCAGGCGACGAGGTTGGGGTGGCCGGCGGTCAGCTCCGCCCATTCCGGCGTCAACGACAGAAAGCTCGCCTGCGGCGCGGCCTGCAGATCCGCCAGTGACAGATGGTCGCCGACCATGAACGGCTGCTCGCCGAGCAGCCGCGACAACTCGGCGATGACGGCTCTCGCCTGCGGCATCGCGCGTGCGATCGCGGCTTCGTCGGTGGTCGTGCCGAAGAATTGCGGGCCGACGATGCGCTGGAAGATGATGACGTTGCAGACGCCCTGGAACAGGTACCAGTCGCTGATGTTCATCACCTGGTCCATACGCGCGGCCTGCCTGACGTCCGCGGGCGTCAGGGCCGGCTCGGGCAGCATGCGGTCGAGATAGCGCAGGATCGCCTGGGTCTCGTACAACACGAAGCCGTCATGCTCGAGCACCGGCACGCGCCCGAAGGGATGACGCGCCAGATGCGCCGCTCCCTTGGAGTCCCCCGGCGCCAGCGCGGCGAGCCGATACGGCGCGCCCTTCTCCTCCAGCGCGATCAGCACGCTGCGCCCGAACGGGCTTCCCGGCACGGAATGGACCACGAACTCGGACATCACGGTCTCCCCACTCTTATGATGATTTGCTCACGATGACGTCGGCGACCGCTCGGCCTCGGCCACGAAACGCTGCAGCAGCCCCGGCCAGCCGCCTTCGACGTCCCGCCGCATCGATGCGCCCGCCTCGCTGCCCATGGTTTCGAACTTGTGGTGCAGCAGCTCGACGCGGGTCACGTCCGCGCCTTCGACGACGAATTGCACATCGACCTCCGAGCGCATCGCCGCGTTCGGCTTCCACTGCGCATCGATCTGCCACAGCATGACGAAGCGATGCGGCGGCTCCCATAGCGTGATGGTCGCGACCGTGGTCGCCGTGCCGTCCTCAGCGATCTCGAGCCAGCGACCGCCGAGCTTCGGCTCCAGCAGCACCTTCTCGATCGGCTTGCGGCCGACCCCATGCGTATGCGGCCACCAGCGCGTCAGGCCGCGCGTGAAAACGTCGAACGCATGGTCGATCGGCGCCCGGACACGGACGAGCTTCCGAACCGGCGCGATCACGGCACCCTCACTCATCGATCCTCCCTTTCGTCTGCCGATGCGTGCGCTCCGCCTCGATCTTGAAGGCGAGCAGTGCGTCGTCCCAGAAGCTGTCGAGCCAGTCGCGGAGCTCGGCCAGCCCCTCACGGCGCAACGAGTAGATGCGCCGTACGCCTTCGCTGCGCTCCTCGACCAGCCCGGCATCCTTCAGCACCTTCAGATGCTGCGATACCGCCGGCCGCGACACCGGCATCCCGGCCGCAATCGCATGGACCGGGCGCGGCCCGCCGCGCAGCCGCTCGAGCACTTCCCGCCGCGTCGGGTCCGCCAACACGTTCAGCGTCGTTCCGTAAGCCATAGCTTACTGTAAGCTGCGACTTACATAATGGTCAAGGGCGGCAGGTCGGGGAACGCGAGAGCCTGATCCAGCAGATCTCACCACCACCGGTTGCAGGAAGAAACCCGCCATTAACCACAACCGACGAGGGTGGAACCAACGGCTACCGGCGTCCGGGCCGGTCACTGCGTGCGACCTCGCTCAGGCCAGCCGGGCTCGCCATCAATGAGAGGCACGATGCTGGGATTCCGCCGAAAGAACGAACCATCGGACGCCCCGCTTGCGTCCGACACCTCCGCACACGACGCCTTCCAGGACGCGCTGGCGCAGTGCCTCGGCGACTGGGCGGACGGCAAGCTCAATCGCGATGTCGCAGGTGTCGATGCTGCCGCGCTGCGCGCCAAGCTCAAGCCGCAGCTGATCGAGGCCATCCATCGCCTCGGCACTGCGCTCGCGGCCCGCGCGTCCCAGGATCTCGATTCGGTCGTCGACCTCTGCATCAACAGCAACGAAGCCTCGATCAGCGCGGCGCGCCTGATCGGCGCCTCCAACAATCAGTCCGAACGCTGTCAGAGTCTCGCTTCCGCATCGGTCGAGATGCAGGCCTCCGTACACTCCATCCGGTCGACGTCGACCGAAGCCGCTGCCGAGGCCGCCGCGACGCGCCGGGCCGTCGAGAACAGCGTGACCGCGGTACAACGGACGTTGCAGACGATGAACGGCATCGCCAGCTCCGTGCGCGACACCTCGGCGAAGATCGCCGATCTCAGCGCCGCCTCCGCCGAGATCGGATCCATCGTCGGCACCATCGACGCAATCGCCAACCAGACCAACCTGCTGGCACTCAATGCCACCATCGAGGCGGCGCGCGCCGGCGAATTCGGCAGGGGCTTCGCGGTGGTCGCAGCCGAGGTCAAGAACCTGTCGCAGCAGACGACCAAGGCGACCGAGGACATCAAGGGCCGCATCGAGCGGCTGCAAGCCGAGATGAGCGGCATCGTCGAGGCCATGGCCGGCGGCGCCAAGGCGGTCGAGGTCGGCATGTCCGAGATGAACGATCTGGCGCAGGCGATCGATCAGGCCGGCACCCGGACCGCGGTGGTCAGCACCAAGATGGACGAGATCTCCGGCATTCTCGCCGAGCAGTCCGCCGCAACCGACGAGGTCGCGCAGGGCATCACCATCATCGCCGATCTCGCGACCGCCAATGCCAACGAGGTGATGTCGCTCGCGGACACCATGGGCAAGACGGACGCGAAGGTCGGCAAGATGCTGGGCGAGATCGCCAAGCTCTCGCTCGACAACCAGGTCGTGAGACTGGCCAAGGCCGATCACGTGATCTGGAAGAAGCGGCTGGTGGACATGTCGGTCGGCCGGCTGCAACTTCGCGCCGACGAGCTCTCCGATCATCACACGTGCCGGCTCGGCAAATGGTACTATGGCGAAGGCGGCCAGCGTCTGGCCGGCGATCCGGCATTTCGCAACCTCGAACGCCCTCACGAGGCGGTGCATCGCCACGGCAAGGAAGCCGCGCGCCTGTTCAGCTCAGGGCGCATCGATGAAGCCCTCAACGAGATCGGCAAGGTCGAGGTCGCTTCCAGCGAGGTGTTGGCGGCGCTGGACGAGATCAGGGCCTCATAGCTACGAGGCTGCTGCCGACGTCACGTCACTCCATCCGCGCGTCATCCGGGGCGTGCGCAGCACGGGCCCGGAATCCATAGCCACAGGACAGAGCGTGGTGCGAGATGGCCATGGCGCTTGTCTTCGCCACATGACGGCGCGTGGATATGGATTCCGGGCTCATCGCTGCGCGATGCCCCGGAATGACGGCGAGAGAGCCGGCCCCGTCGGCAGTCGCGTAGCCCGGATGAGCGCGGCGACATCCGGGTCTCCTCCACAGCGCGTTTGAACCCGGATGTCGCTGTCGCTCATCCGGGCTGCGGCTACGGGCCGCGGCCGACGTCACGTCACTCGCTCTTGTCGACGTTCCAGAACACAGGCACGGCCTGCCCTTCCAGGACGCCGGTGATCGATTTGCGCCAGGCGCTCGGCATGAACCATTGCCCGAGCGGCACGTAGATCACCTGGTCGTAGACCTCCTGCTGAATCTGGGCGGCGATCCGCTTCTGGTCCTCCGGCTTCGTGGCCTTGGCGAAGGCGTCGCGCAGCTCCTCCATCTTGGGATCGTCGGGCCAGCCGAACGGGCTCTTCTGGCCGCGTGCGCCGACGAAGGTGCTGCCGATCGGATTGCCGGAGTCGGCGATCACCGAGTTGGTGAAGAACATGTTCCAGCCGCCCTCCTTGGGCGGCTTCTGGCTGGCACGCCGCGTCACCACGGTCTGCCAGTCCGTCGTCTGCAGATCGACCTTGAAGCCGGCCTCGCGCAACAGCTGCGCGGCGACCACCGGCTGCGCCTTCAGGGTGATCGCATCGCCCGGCGCGAGGATCACGACGGGCGTACCGTCGTAGCCGGCCTCGGCCAGCAGCTTCTTGGCCTGCTCCATGCCGTTGCCCTTCACCAGCGTCTCCGAGCCGATGTCGGATTCGAGCGGCGTGCCGCAGCCGAACACGGCGCCGCAGATCGTGTAGTACTTGGCGTTACCGACGAGCGCGTCGAGCACATCCTTCTGGTTCAGCGCCAGGAACGCCGCACGGCGGATCTTCACATTGTCGAACGGCGGAAACAGGAAGTTCATGCGTCCCAGGGTCTGGTAGCCGAACTTGTTCAGCACGTTCATCGAAAGATCGGGATTGGCTGATAGCACCGGCTCGAGGTCGAGCGGCGGGAATTCCATGAAGTCGATGTCGCCCGCCTGCAGCGCGTTGACCGCCGTCTGCGCATCGGGCATCGAGACCCACTCGACGCGGTCGACCTTCACCACCTTGCCGCCGGCCGTCCAGCTCGGCGGCTCCTTGCGCGGCACGTAGTCGGTGTTCTTCTCATAGACTGCCTTCACGCCCGGCTGGAATTCAGCCTTCACGAACTTGAACGGTCCGGAGCCGATCTGCTCCGAGATCTGCTGGTTCGCGGGCGTCTCGGCGAGACGCTTCGGCATCATGAACGGCACGTAGGAGGACGGCTTGCCGATCGACTCCAGCACCAGGCCGTAAGGCTCCTTCAGCTTCAAGGTGATGGTCTTGGCATCGGTGGCCTCCAGCGAGGCCGTGGCCTCCATCAGCTTCTGGCCCATGCTGTCGTTGCGGCTCCAGCGCTTCAGCGAAGCGACGCAGTCCTCGGCGGTGACCGGCGCTCCGTCGTGCCACTTCAGGCCGTCGCGCAAGGTGAAGGTGTAGGTCAGCTTGTCGTCCGAGACCTTCCACTCCGCCATCTGCGGCTGGACCTGAAACTTGGCGTCGGTCCCGAGCAAGGTGTCGTACACCATGTAGCCATGGTCGCGCGTGATGTAGGCCGGCGTGAACACGGGATCGATGACGCGCAGATCCGAATGCATCACCGCCGTGATCATCTTCTTGCCGGCGGCGAGGGCCTGGGTCGTCACGCCCGCCATCGACACGGCCATGACCGAGGCGACGAACCATGAAACGAGCGCGGATGAGGTCCGGCGCGAAGTATGTGACATGCGATCTCTCTTGGCGTGGCTTCCATCCGAGGGCCCTGATACCGATCAAGGCCTGACGAGGCGTCTTGCGTCGCGTCTGCAAACGCGGAGCAAAGAGTCTCGGCAAGGAGACTTGCAGCAGTTCCATCGCAGGTCAATCGCCATGGGCGCATGGGTCACCGCATCGCGCGGATGCACATAGCGCGGCTGCGACGATGGCGTCCCGCCATCTGGAACTCGGCTGCACCTGGTCCGTTATGCGCACCAGCAAGGAGCTTGACGATGCCGAATGAAGTCACCGAACCGCGGGATAATGGCCGACGTCCGACCGCACCTATCCGCACCGGCAAGACGCCACCCCAGGATCAGATCAGCCCGCCCTTGATGGTCGACGGCCTGGAAGCGGTCCGCGATCCGCACTGCTGAAGCGCGGCTCATGCACAAGGCGAGCGCAAGAACAAAAGAGAGACGCGGCGAAGTCTCCGCTTCACCGCGTCTCTCGTTGCGTCACGAGTTCGGCGCGCGGCCTACTCGCTCTTGTCGACGTTCCAGAACACCGGCGTGGCCGGGCCGTCGAGCACTCCGGTCAGCGACTTCCGCCAGCCGCTCGGGAGCAAATACTGGCCGAGCGGGATGTAGATCACCTTCTCGTAGTTCTGCTTCTGGATCTCGGTGGCGATCTTCTTCTGCTCGTCCGGCGAGGCGGACCGCGCATAGGCGTCGCGCAGCTTCTCGATCTCGGCATCCTCGGCCCAGCCGAACCAGCCGCCCTTGGTGCCGCGGCCGCCGATCGACACGTTCGCCACGGGATTGGCGACGTCGGCGCCGACCCAGTTGGTGAAGAACATGTTCCAGCCGCCCTCCTTCACGGGCTTCTGGCTGGCCCGCCGTGTCACCACCGTCTGCCAGTCGGTGGCCTGCAGGTCGACCTTGAAGCCGGCCTCGCGCAACAGCTGCGCCGCCACCACGGGCTGCGCCTTCAAGGTGGTGACGTCGCCCGGCGCCATGATCGCGATCGGCGTGCCGTCATAGCCGGACTCGGCGAGTGCCTTCTTGGCTTCCGCCATGCCGTTGCCCTTGATCAGCGTCTCGGCGCCGACATCGGTCTCGAGCGGCGTGCCGCACACGAACACGGCGCCGCAGATCTTCTGATACTTGTCGTTGCCGACGAGCGCGTCGAGCACGTCCTTCTGGTTCAACGCGAGGAAGGCCGCGCGGCGCACCTTCACGTTGTCGAACGGCGGGTTGAGGAAGTTCATGCGGCCGAGCGTCTGGTAGCCGAACTTGTTCAGCACGTCGATCTTGAGCTCGGAGTTCGACTCCAGCACCGGCAGCATGTCGTAGGGAAGGTTCTCCATGAAGTCGATGTCGCCCGATTGCAGCGCGTTCACCGCGGTCTGCGCGTCCGGCATCGTGACCCACTCGACGCGGTCGACCTTCACCACCTTGCCGCCGGACGTCCAGCTCGCCGGCTCCTTGCGCGGCGCGTAGTCGGTGTTCTTCTCGTACACCGCCTTCACGCCCGGCTGGAATTCCGCCTTGACGAATTTGAACGGGCCCGAGCCGATCTGCTCGGAAATCTGCTGGCCCTGCGGCGTCTCGGCGAGACGCTTCGGCATCATGAACGGCACCAGCGAGGACGGCTTGGCGATCGACTCCAGGACGAGTCCATAGGGCTCCTTCAACTTGAGCACGATGGTCTTGGCATCGGGCGCCTCCAGGCTCGCCGTGAAGTCCATCAGCTTCTGGCCCATGCCGTCGTTGCGGCCCCAGCGCTTCAGCGAAGCGACGCAGTCCTCGGCGGTCACCGGCGTGCCGTCATGCCATTTCAGGCCGTCGCGCAGGGTGAAGGTGTAGGTCAGCTTGTCGTCGGAGACCTTCCAGTCCGCCATCTGCGGCTGGACCTTGAAATTCGAATCGGTCGCCAGCAGCGTGTCGTAAACCATGTAGCCATGGTCACGGGTGATGTAGGCCGTCGTGAATCCGGGATCGATGACGCGCAGATCCGAATGCATCACCGCCGTGATCGTCTTCTTGCCGGCTGCGATGGCCTGGGTGCTCAGCGCCGTCGAGAGCGAAAGCACGGAAACGGCGAGGCTCGTCGCGAGCGTCAGACGTTTCCAGCGCGGGCTGTGGAACATTACGAGGTCTCCTGAGTGGATGGTTTGACCTGAAACTGATCAGATCCAGATCATTCGTTGGGCGTGCAGATCAATCCTTGTGCGAACTAACATGCTGTAAGTCGCAAGCTTTCGACAGTTGCAGAGGTCGCCTTTCGCGTCAATCCGCATTCAGCGCATGCGGCCCGTGGCTGACAATGCCGTTAACGTCTGCATAGCTTTCGCTTTACAAAGCGCGCCCGCCTGCGTCTCGTATCATGAGATCGCGACAATGCCTTGAGAGAGCACCAATGAATCCAGCCCATCTTCCCTTTGATACCGAAATCATGCTGCAGGGCTTGCGCGGCTGGGTCGAGTGCGAAAGTCCGACCTGGGACGCCGCCGCGGTGGAGCGCATGCTGGATCTTGCCGCGCGCGACATGGCGATCCTGGGTGCGACGATCGAGCGCATCGCCGGGCGCCAGGGTTTCGCCGGCTGCGTGCGCGCCCGATTCGCGCACCCGCGGCAGGGTGAGCCGGGCATCCTGATCGCCGGCCACATGGATACCGTTCACCCCGTCGGCACGCTGGCCAAGCTGCCTTGGCGCCGCGAGGGCAACAAATGCTATGGGCCCGGCATCTGTGACATGAAGGGCGGCAACTATCTCACGCTGGAAGCGATCCGCCAGCTGATCAAGGCCTCCATTGCGACGCCGCTGCCGATCACCATCCTGTTCACGCCGGACGAGGAGGTCGGAACGCCCTCGACCCGCGACATCATCGAAGCCGAGGCGCAGCGCAACAAATACGTGCTGGTGCCCGAGCCGGGCCGTCAGGATAATGGCGTGGTGACCGGCCGCTACGCCATCGCCCGCTTCAATCTCGAGGCGATCGGGCGCCCGAGCCATGCCGGCGCGCGGCTCGGCGCGGGTCGTTCCGCCATCCGGGAAATGGCGCGACAGATCCTCGCCATCGACGGCATGACAACGGAGGACTGCACCTTCTCCGTCGGCATCGTTCATGGCGGCCAGTGGGTCAACTGCGTCGCCACCACCGCCACCGGCGAAGCGCTCAGCATGGCGAAACGGCAGGCCGACCTCGATCGCGGCGTGGAGCGCATGCTGTCCCTGTCCGGCACCACCGACGACGTGACCTTCAAGGTGACGCGCGGCGTGACGCGGCCGGTGTGGGAGCCGGATTCCGGAACCATGGCGCTGTACGAGAAGGCGCGCGGCATCGCCGAGCAGCTCGGCATGGCGTTGCCGCACGGCTCGGCAGGCGGCGGCTCGGACGGCAACTTCACCGGCGCGCTCGGCATTCCGACCCTCGATGGCCTCGGGGTGCGCGGCACCGACATGCACACCCTGAACGAGCACATCGAGATCGACAGCCTCGCCGAGCGCGGCCGTCTGATGGCGGGGCTGCTCGCGACGCTCGACTAGATCGCGGCACACGACGCGCAGCCCGCATGAGCGTCAGCGACATGCGGGTCGCGCCCGTCCCCCGGGGGCACTGCGCGCGCCGGGCTACGCTGCGCAGCAGCACGGTTTCATTTTCCGGGACCTGCGCGGGGCGAGTGGACAATTACTCCGCAGCGCGCGCATGATGGCATGCGGCTTGCAAAGTTTCGCGCAAGGTTCGCCGCAAAAGTGCTGCGACATTGTTCGCATATGCGATGGTTCGCGCGGATCACGAACACCGTGTCGTCCCGTGTGCACGAGCAGATGAGCGAACACCGGAGACCTTGAAAGCGATGGATATCGGTGACATGCACACTCTCTCACGACGTTGCGCGCGTCGCCCCAGCACCATGAAGGCGGTTCTCTCGAGATGATCGGTTATCTGCTTCGCCGCATCCTCGCATCCATCCCCGTGATGGGCGTGGTGGCGCTGTTCGTCTTTCTCCTGCTGCGGCTGACGCCGGGCGATCCCGCCGCGATTCTCGCCGGCGACAACGCGACCCCTGAGCAGCTCGAGCGCATCCGCGCCACGCTCGGACTTAACGAGCCGCTCTACATCCAGTTCTTCACCTGGATCAATCAGCTGCTGCATGGCGATCTCGGCGTATCGCTGATCTCGAAGGTGCCGGTGCTGCAGATGATCGGCCAGCGCATCGAGCCGTCGATCTCGGTCGCGATCTCGACCATCATCCTGTCGATCCTCGTCGCCGTCCCGCTCGGCGTCATCGCGGCCTGGAAGCACGGCACCTGGATCGACCGTTTCGTGATGGCGCTTTCGGTGATCGGCTTCTCGGTGCCGGTATTCGTCATCGGCTACATCCTGATCCAGTTGTTCGCGATCAACCTGCGCTGGGTCCCTGTCCAGGGCTTCAAGAGCCTCAGCGCCGGCTTCGGCCCGTTCTTCGAGCGCATCATCCTGCCGACCTGCGCATTGTCCTTCATCTACGTCGCGCTGATCGCGCGCATGACGCGCGCCGCGATGCTCGACGTGCTCGGCGAGGACTTCGTGCGCACCGCGCGCGCCAAGGGCGTCAGCGAGATCGCGGTGCTGCTGCGCCACGCGTTGCGAAATGCGGCCGTACCCGTCATCACCGTGATCGGCTCCGGCTTCGCGCTGTTGATCTCCGGCGTCGTGGTCACCGAGAGCGTGTTCAACCTGCCCGGCATCGGCCGCCTCACCGTCGACGCCGTGCTGGCGCGCGACTATCCGGTCATCCAGGGCATGATCCTTCTCACCTCCTTCATCTATCTCGCGGTCAATCTCCTGATCGACCTCGCCTACACCCTGCTCGATCCACGCATCCGCTACTGAGGCCCTCATCCGATGGCGATCGTTACCACCCCTGAGCCGTCGATCCCGGTCACCACGCGACTGGGTCCCCGGTTCGGCTTTCTCACCTCGACCCCGATCATCGCCGTGGCGACCGTCTGCCTGTCGCTCATCGTGCTGATCTCGATCCTGGCACCGCTGCTGGCGCCGCACGATCCCGTGCTGCTCGCGCCAGCGCAGCGGCTCAAGCCGTCGAGCGCGCAACACCTGCTCGGCACCGACGCCTATGGCCGCGACCTGTTGTCGCGCACGATCTATGGCGGCCGCATCTCGCTTCTGGTCGGCGTCGGCGCCGCGATCATCTCGATCGCGATCGGACTCGTGATCGGCCTCGTCTCCGGCTTCTTCCGCTGGGTCGACGCCATCCTGATGCGCGTGATGGACGGCCTGATGGCGATCCCGAGCATCCTGCTCGCCATCGCCGTCGTCTCGCTGTCGGGCGCCAGCGTCGGCACCGTGATGATCGCGATCACCATCGTCGAGATCCCGCGCGTCGCGCGCCTGGTTCGCTCGGTCGTGCTGACGGCACGCGAGGAGCCCTATGTCGAAGCTGCGATTTCATTGGGCACGTCGATGCCCAAGATCATGTGGCGGCATCTGATGCCGAACACGATCGCGCCGCTGATCGTCCAGGGCACCTACATCTGCGCCGCCGCGATTCTCACCGAGGCGATCCTGTCGTTCCTCGGAGCAGGCATCAGCCCGGAGACGCCGACCTGGGGCAACATCATGGCCGAGGGCCGCTCCTACTTCCAGATCAAGCCATCGCTGATCTTCTGGCCAGGCCTGCTGCTGTCGATCGCCATCCTCTCGATCAACCTGATCGGCGATGCCGCGCGCGACGCGCTCGACCCGCGCATGAAGCAGCGCGAGGCCGGCAAGTGACAATGGTTTTTCGTCATCGCGAGCGAAGCGACGCGATCCAGGGGCCGCACCCGGAGCTCTGGATTGCTTCGTCGCTATCGCTCCTCGCAATGACGGTGGAGAAATGAACACATGACCGACACCATCCTCGACATCGACAATCTCGTCGTCACCGTCGGCAAGACGAAGAACCCGAACGGCCCGCGCATCATCGACGGCGTCTCGATCAAGGTCGAAAAGGGCGAGACGCTCTGCGTCGTCGGCGAAAGCGGCTCCGGCAAATCGGTGACGTCGCTGACCACCATGGGCCTGTTGCCGAAGAACGCGCTGCATGCCGTCGGCGGCAGCGTCAAGCTGGTCGGCGAAGAGCTGCTCACCGCGAGCGATCGCCGGCTGCGCGAGCTGCGCGCCACCCGGATGGCGATGATCTTCCAGGAGCCGATGACCGCGCTCAATCCGGTCGTGCCGGTGGGCCGCCAGATCGACGAGGTCCTGCGCGCGCATACGTCCCTCGATGCGCGCACGCGGCGCAAGCGCATCCTCGACATGATGGAGCAGGTCCACCTGCCCGACGTCGAGCGCATTTTCGGCTCCTACCCGCACCGCCTGTCGGGTGGCCAGCGCCAGCGCATCATGATCGCGATGGCGCTGGTGCTCGAGCCGAAACTCCTGATCGCCGACGAGCCGACCACCGCACTCGACGTCACCACGCAGAAGCAGATCCTCTCGCTGATCCGCGAGTTGCAGCGCGATCACGGCACCGCCGTGCTGTTCATCACCCACGACATGGGCGTGGTCGCCGAGATCGCCGATCGCGTCTCGGTGATGCGCCAGGGACGCCTGGTCGAGACCGGGCCGCTCGACAAGATCCTGCGGGCGCCCGAGATGGACTACACGCGCAACCTGCTCGCTTCCGTGCCCAGCCTGATCCCGCGCCCGCCGCGGCCGGACAGCACCGAGCCGGTGGTGCTGGAAACCAACGAGCTCGGCAAGGTCTATCGCGAGCGTTCGTTCCTCGGCAAAGCGCGCGAAGTCGTCGCCGCGCAGAACGTCACGCTCACCCTGCGCAAGGGCCGCACGCTCGGCATCGTCGGCGAAAGCGGCTCCGGCAAGTCGACGGTGGCCCGCTGCATCGTCCGGCTGATCGATCCGACCTCCGGCGGCGTCCGTCTGGCCGGCCATGAGATCTCGATCCTGACCCGGCGGCTGCTGCAGCCGCATCGCAAGCGGATCCAGATCGTGTTCCAGGATCCCTACCGCTCGCTCAACCCGCGGCTGACCGTCGGTGAAAGCATCGCCGAGGGACCGGTCAACTACGGCACCTCGCATGACAAGGCGATGGCGCGGGCGCGCGAGCTGCTCGAGCTGGTCGGCCTGCCCGCGGACGCGATCTCACGCTACCCGCACCAGTTCTCCGGCGGCCAGCGCCAGCGCATCGCTATCGCCCGCGCGCTCGCGCTCGATCCCGACGTGCTGGTCGCGGATGAAGCGGTGTCTGCGCTCGACGTCTCGGTACAGGCGCAGGTGCTGGAGCTGCTCGACGAGATCCAGCGCCGGCTCGGCATCGCCATCCTGTTTATCACGCATGACCTGCGCGTTGCCGCGCAGATCTGCGACGACGTCGTCGTGATGCAGAAGGGGCGCATCGTCGAACAGGGTCCGGCCGGCGAGATCCTGACGCATCCGAAGGAAGCCTACACGCGCGCGCTGCTCGAAGCGGCGCCGGGACGGAACTGGGACTTCGCCAACTTCCGGCCGGTGTCGGAAGCAGTGGCGTAGCAACGCCACCACCGCCGTCGCGGCAAGCGGTGAAGCAATCCAGACTGGATATCTAGACGGATCCTGGATTGCTTCGCAGCGAAGCAATCCAGGCGGCCCGGGGACTCTGAACTGCGTCGCTGAGCCGGCAAGGACCCACGACGAGACGCCACCGCGCCAACGCGCCGTCATCGTGGCCCGCATGCAAAACGGCATCGCTCGATCGCTTGCGTGGGCCGCGATACGCGGTCTAACGTCATCGCACCACCAACAGCCTGAGGCGGAGTGATGACGCGCGTCGCGATCGGCGGCTTTCTGCACGAGACCAATACATTCGCACCGACGAAAGCGGACTACGACGCGTTCATGCATGGCGGCGGCCGCGCCTCGATCGCCGATGCGGCCTCCGTGCTCACGACGATGCGCGGCATCAATGCCGGTCAGGCCGGCTTCATGGCGGTCGCAGAAGCCAACGGCTGGGACGTCGTGCCCACCATCGCCTGCGCGGCGAGTCCCTCGGCGCATGTCACCAGGGACGCGTTCGAGCGCATCACGACCGTGATGGTCGAGCGCATCAAGGCCGCCGGCCCGCTCGACGGCGTCTATCTCGATCTGCACGGCGCGATGGTGGCCGAGCATCTTGACGACGGCGAAGGCGAGATCCTGGCGCGCGTGCGCAAGGTCATCGGCCCGAACGTGCCGCTGGTCGCGAGCCTCGATCTGCATGCCAACGTCACGCCCGAGATGATGGCACGTGCCGATGCGCTGATCGCCTACCGGAAATATCCGCACACCGATATGGCCGACACCGGCCGCGCCAGCGCGGAGCACCTCGCGCTGCTGCTGCGCGCGAAGGAGCCGCTCGCGAAGGCATTCCGGCAATTGCCGTTCCTGATCCCGATCAGTTGGCAATGCACCAACGACCAGCCGACCAAGGGCATCTACGAGAAGCTTGCGGCGCTGCAGAGCGAGGCCGTGCCGACGCTGTCGTTCGCGCCCGGCTTTCCCGCCGCCGATTTCGCGCATTGCGGCCCGAGCGTGTTCGCCTATGGCCGGACGCAGGCCGACGCGGACGCCGCGGCGGATGCGATCGCGGCGATCGTCGCGGGCCACGAGGATGATTTCGACGGCCGCATCTACGCACCCGATGACGGCGTGCGCCATGCGATGACGCTGGCGAAGACGGCGACACGCCCGATCGTGATCGCCGACACCCAGGACAATCCCGGCGCGGGCGGCGATTCCGATACGACCGGCATGCTGCGCGCGCTGGTGCGCAACCGCGCCAGCCGCGCCGCGATCGGCATGATCTACGATCCGCAAGCGGCGCTCGCCGCGCATGCGGCCGGCGAAGGGGCCACCGTGACGCTGTCGCTCGGCGGCAAGAGCGGCATTCCCGGCGATGCGCCGTTCGAGGAGAGCTTCATCGTCGAGAAGCTGTCCGATGGCTGCTTCGTCGCGCCGGGTCCGTTCTACGGCGGCCGCAGGATGGAGATGGGCCTCTCGGCCGCACTCCGCATCGGCGACGTGAGAGTCGTGGTCTGCTCGCACAAGGCCCAGCTCGCCGACCAGGAAATGTATCGGTTCGTCGGCATCGAGCCGACCGCGCAGGCGATTCTGGTCAACAAGAGCTCAGTGCATTTCCGCGCCGATTTCGAGCCGATCGCGGAACATCTCCTGATCTGCGCCGCGCCCGGCGCGATGCCCGCCGATCCCTCCACTTTGCCCTGGACCAGCCTGCGTCCGGGCGTCCGCCTCAAGCCGAACGGTCCGGCGTTCAAAGCTTAAACCTCTCCAGGGAAACGCACCCATGCCCACCATCGATCGCATCCAAGGTTACGCCGACGAACTCACCGCCATCCGCCGCGACCTGCACGCCCATCCCGAGATCGGCTTCGAGGAGACGCGGACCTCCGGCATCGTCGCCGAGAAGCTCGCGCAATGGGGCATCGAGGTGCATCGCGGCCTCGGCGGCACCGGCGTGATCGGCGTGCTCAAGGGCAAAGGCGATAGCGGCAAGAGGATCGGCTTGCGCGCCGACATGGATGCCCTGCCGATGGAGGAGAACACCAACCTTCCGTGGCGCTCTACGATCCCCGGTCGCTTCCATGGCTGCGGCCATGACGGCCATACCACGATGCTGCTCGGCACCGCGCGCTATCTCGCCGAGACGCGCAATTTCGACGGCACCGTGCACTTCATCTTCCAGCCGGCAGAGGAAGGCCTCGGCGGCGCGCGGGCGATGATCAAGGACGGCCTGTTCCAGAAGTTCCCATGCGACGAACTCTACGGCCTGCACAACGCGCCGGACCTGGAGCACGGCGAGATCGCGATCCTGCCCGGTCCGGCCATGGCCGGCGCCGACTTCTTCGACATCCGGATTTCCGGTTACGGCGCCCATGGCGCGATGCCCGAGCGCTCCAAGGACGCGGTGGTGATCGCGACCAGCGTGGCACAGGCGATCCAGACCATCGTCAGCCGCAATGTCGAGCCGCTGCAGGCCGCGGTCGTCTCGATCACGCAGATCCACGCCGGCTCGGCCTACAACGTCATTCCCGGCGATGCCTGGCTGTGCGGCACCGTGCGCGCATTCTCGGACCCCGTGCGCGCGCTGGTGCGCGAGCGCATGCGCGCGATCTGCGCCGGCATGGCGGCGGCGTTCAATTGCGAGATCGATGTCGACATCCGCGACACGTTCAGCGTGCTGGTGAACCAGGAGGAGCAGTCCAAGGTCGTCGAGCAGGTCGCGCGCACCGTGGTCGAGCCGTCCAAGGTGCTGACCCGCTCGACGCCGAAGATGGGCAGCGAGGATTTCGCCGACATGCTGCAGACGATTCCGGGCGCCTATTTCTGGGTCGGCCATGAGGGCTCGGTGCCGGTGCACAATCCCGGCTACGTGCTCGACGACAAGATCCTGCCGATCGGCGCCAGCATGTTCGCCCGCATCATCGAGACTCGTCTGCCGGCAGCTTAGCGCTGATCTACGTCAATGAGCGGGCGCGAATTGAGATGAACTTCGGCAACGGAGCACCAGCATGCACAAGCCCGCCTCTGACGACATCACGTCGCTGCACGATCTCTCCGCCGTCGACCTGATCGCCGGCTATCGCGCGCGCCAGTTCTCGCCGTCCGAGGTGATGGACGACGTGCTGGCGCATGTCGCAGTGTGGGAGCCGCATATCAAGGCGCTGTATCTGCTCGATGTCGACGGGGCGCGGGCGGCAGCGAAGGCCTCGACCGAGCGTTGGGCCAAGGACGAGCCGGCAGGCGTCCTCGACGGCGTGCCGGCGACGGTGAAGGACAACATCGCCACCAAGGGCCAGCCGATGCCGCTCGGCGCAGCCAGCGTCACGCGCGCGCCGCTGGCGGCCGACGCGCCGCCGGTGGCGCGGCTGCGCGAGGCCGGTGCGATCATCTTCGCCAAGACCACGATGCCCGACTACGGCATGCTGTCGTCGGGCCTGTCGAGCTTCCATCCGCTGACGCGCAATCCGTGGGACCTGCGGATGAACCCCGGCGGCTCCAGCGCCGGCGCGGGTGCCGCGGCCGCAGCCGGCTATGGCCCGCTGCATGTCGGCACCGACATCGGCGGCTCGATCCGGCTGCCGGCGTCGTGGTGCGGTCTCGTCGGCCTCAAGCCGAGCTTCGGCCGCGTGCCGATCGATCCGCCCTATGTCGGCCGCGTCGCCGGGCCGATGACGCGCATCGTCGACGACGCTGCGCTGATGATGAGCGTGCTGTCGAAGCCGGACAGGCGCGACGGCACCAGCCTGCCGCCCTCGGACCTGCACTGGAAGGTCGCGGAGAAGCCGGTGCGCAAGCTGCGCATCGGCCTGATGCTCGATCTCGGCGACGTCGGCCAGGCGCTCGAGGAGCCGGTGCGTACGACGACGCTGGCGGCAGCCGAAGCGTTCGAGGGCGCCGGCGCCGTGATCAGCGAGGTCAAGGGCTTCCTGACGCGCGAGATGCTCGATGGTCTCGACAATTTCTGGCGTGCGCGGCTGTGGGACGATCTGGCGCGGCTGGCGCCCGAGGTGCGTGCGAAGACCCTGCCCTACATCCTGCAATGGGCCGAGCGCGGCGCCGCACTATCGGGCGTCGAGGTCATCAGGGGCTTCAACGTCACGATGACCTTGCGCGCCGCCGCAGCAAGACTCTTCTGCGACTACGACTACATCATCTCTCCGACCTCGCCCGGCGTGAAATTCCCCGCCGAGTTCGCCTCGCCGCTCAACGACCCCGAGAGGCCGTTCGAGCACATCACCTACACCGTGCCGTGGAACATGTCGGAGAACCCGGCGATCTCAGTCAATGCCGGCTATGACGCCGACGGCTTCCCGATCGGCCTGCAGATCATCGGCCGCCGCTTCGACGATGTCGGCGTGCTCGGGATGGCGAAGACGTTCGAAGGATTGCGCAGCGAGCAGCGGCCATGGCCGGTGGCGCCCTGACGGATTCGTAGGGTGGGCAAAGGCGCGTACACGGCGCTATCCACGCTCACCGCTGCTGACGGGCGCCGTGCCCACCGCCGGACCATCGGTGAAAATGGTGGGCACGTCGCCGCGCGCGATGCGCGCCGCGCCTTTGCCCACCCTACGGAATACCATACGCACTTGCCGCATGGCCTGATGCTTGCGCATCGGTCCGGAATGACGTTTCTAACAACGAGAACAATAACACATCAGGAAACACCCATGGCGTATCAGACCATTCTCTACGACGTCGCCGACAAGATCCTCACCATCACGCTGAACCGGCCGGAGAAGCTCAACGCCTTCACCGGCACCATGATGGAAGAGCTGATCGACGCCTTCGATCGCGCCGACAAGGATGACGGCGTCAGGGCGATCATCGTCACCGGAGCGGGCCGCGCCTTCTGCGCCGGAGCCGACCTCTCCTCCGGCGCCGACACGTTCGATCGCGATGCCAAGCGCGGGCCGGTGAAGCGCCGCGCCGATGGCCGCGTCGACTATTCTGATCCGCAGGTGCGCGACGGCGGCGGCCAGGTGACGTTGCGCATCTTCAAGTCGCTGAAGCCGGTCATCGCCGCGGTGAACGGCCCGGCCGTCGGCATCGGTGTCACCATGCAGCTCGCGATGGACATCCGCATCGCCTCGGAGGGCGCGCGCTTCGGCTTCGTGTTCTCCCAGCGCGGCATCGTGCCGGAGGCGGCGTCGAGCTGGTTCCTGCCGCGCATCGTCGGCATCTCGCAGGCGCTGGAATGGTGCTACACCGGCCGCGTGTTTCCGGCGCAGGAAGCGCTCGCCGGCCGTCTCGTCAGCAAGGTGGTGCCGCCGGAGGAACTATTGCCCACCGCCCGCGCCCTGGCGCGCGAGATCGCCGACAAGACCGCGCCGGTGTCGATCGCGCTGATCCGCCAGATGATGTGGCGCATGATGGGCGCCGACGATCCGATGGAGGCGCACAAGGTCGACAGCCGCGGCATCTACGCGCGCGGCCGCTCCGACGACGTCAAGGAAGGCGTGGTGTCGTTCCTGGAGAAGCGCCCGGCGCAGTTCAAGAACACCGTCACCGCCGACATGCCGGACTATTTCCCGTGGTGGGACGAGCGGGAGTATAAATAGAACGCTGTCATCCCGGACAAGCGCGCGGCACGCGCGCGCCGATCCGGGATCCATAGCCACCGGATGCCGTTTGGCGAAGAACGACGTCCAGGGTGCCGCACGATGGATCACGCGGTATGGGTCCCGGCGCTGAGGCCGGGACGACAGCGAGTGGCGCCCCGCGTCACTCCATCATCAGCGCCATGATCATCGGCGCCACGCGCTCGGCCGCTTTCGCTCGATGAGAAGCCAATCCCATCGCGTGCGATCGCTCACGCCGCCTTGATGCCGCGAATGAAGCCATCGACATGGCGGCGCATGCTCTCGGACTGGCGCAGCAGCTCCGCCGACGCCCCGAGCACCTGGCTGGCGGTGACGCCGGACTCGTTTGCGGCGGCCGTGACCTGCTGGATGTTCTGCGAAATCTCGTCGGTCCCCTTGGCCGCGTGCTGGACGTTGCGCGCCATCTCGCGCGTGGCCGCGCCCTGCTCCTCGACGGCATTCGCGATCGACGACGCGATCTCGTTCAGCTCGCCGATGGTCGTGGTGATGCCGCGGATGGCCCGGACGGCCTCACTCGACACCTCCTGCATTCCGGAGATCTGCGCGCGGATCTCGCCCGTCGCCTTGGCGGTCTGCTCGGCGAGCAGCTTCACCTCGCCGGCGACGACGGCAAAGCCGCGGCCGGCTTCGCCCGCCCGCGCGGCCTCGATGGTCGCATTGAGCGCGAGAAGGTTGGTCTGGCCGGCAATGTCGCTGATCAGCCGCACGATGTCGCCGATCCGCTCGGCCATGCTGGAAAGGCCCTGCACGGTCTCGTTGGTCCGCTGCCCTTCCGCGGCCGCCTTCTGCGCCATGTCGGCCGACTGCGTCACCTGACCGCCGATTCCCGCGACTGAGCTCGACAGTTGGTCCGTCGCCGCGGCCATCGTCTGCATGTTGCTCGATGCGGCCTCGGTCGCCTGCGCGACGCTGCTCGCTTCACTACAGGTCCGGCTCGCCGTCCGGTTCATCACGGCGGCCGTCGATTCGAGCTGTGCCGAGGCTGAGATCACGCTGTCGATCACGGCCGCGATATCGCCGCTGAAACGGTCGGTCAGCTCGCCGACGCGCTTGGCTTTTTCGGCGCGCTGGCTCATCGCTTCCGCATCCCTGGCGGCGAGCTCGGCGCCATGAATCATGTTCTCCTTGAAGACCTGCACTGCCCTCGCCATCAGACCGACCTCGTCGCGCCGATCGACCGCGTCGATCGCGGTGCTCACATCGCCCTTCGCCAGCCGCGTCATCGTATCGGCAAGTGCGTTGATCGGCCCGGTGATGCTGCGCGCCAGCGCGACGACGATCGCGAGGCTCAGCGCCAAGGCGAGCAGCAGCAGCACGCCGACGGCGGCGAGACTGGCCGTGGCCGCGGCCTGCTTGCCGGCCATCAGCTCCGACAGCTCAACGGCCAGAGCGTCTTCGACCTGCTTCAGGAGATCGATCCGCAGCGTGGCCGCATCGAACCAGGCTTTGCTCGCGAGCCCTTTGAAATCACCACTGACGCCGCCCTGCTCCACCACCTTGCGCATGGCAACGACGCCGTCGATCGCCGGCCCGGTCATCGCCGCATCGAACGCCGCGCGCCCTCTCGCCGAGACGGCGGCGCGAAATGCCGCGAAATAACTGTCCTGTGCTGCAGCCAGCCCTATGGCACGCGCATAGGCGGCCTGCTCGAAGCGACCGGCGGCAAGTCCTCCCGCCACGACGGCGCGCTCCAGGCCGGCGCGCTCCTTGCCTTCCGTCAGGTTGCCATAGGCGATGATCGCCTTGGAGATGTCGTCATCATCGCTCAGCGTCGACATGCTGCTGATCAGACTGGTCAGCCGGGCGACAATCTCGGTGAGAGCGCTGACGGCCGCCGCCGGCGTTATGGCTTGCGCGTCGATGTCGCCGCGATGGCGATCGAGCTGCGCCAACGCCTGCTCGCTCGCCTGCGCCGCCTCGGCCAGCGCGCCGCTCCGGCGCAGCCCGTCCAGCGCGGCGACCGCATGCGCGCGCTCGCCGTCGGTCAGCCTGCGCTGCTGATCCAGCTCGGCGCGCATCTGCGTGCCCTTGCTGCTGAGAAACGCCGACGACATGCCGCGCTCACGCTGCAGCTCATGAACGAAACGGCTGAGCTTGCCGACGGCTTCCGCCACCGGCTGCATGCGCGTCATCTCGACGCGCACCGCCCATTTCGTGGAGATCTCGTAGGCCGCCAACGCAGCCAATGTGAGGATGGGCAGCAATGCAGACAGGGCAATGCGGTGAAGTATCTTCGACGTCTTCAACATGATCGGCCTCAACCTGTCCGATCATTCTATGAATCCAGTGGTAAAAAAATACATAGACCCATCCGCCACATTTTTGGGCAGGCGCCTGCAAACTAATCCATCACCAACGCCACCCGGCCGATCGCCTTGCGCTCGATCAACAGCCGCATCGCCACTGCGTAATCCTCGAACGGCACACGGTGCGACACGTTCGGCCGCAGTCTGCCCTGCTCGGCGAAGGCCAGCAGCGCCGCCATGCGTCGCTCTCCGAGTTCAGGGTCCCTGCGCACGGCCTCGCCGGCGCGCACACCGAGCACGCTGGCGCCCTTCATCAGGATCAAATTGGTGCGTGCGAGCCCGATGCCGCCGGTGAAGCCGATCACGAGCAGCCGCGCGCCCCAGGCGATGCAGCGGACGCTGTGCTCGAACACCTCGCCGCCCACCGGGTCGAACACGACGTCGACGCCCCGCCCATCCGTGATGCGCTTGACGGCGTCGCGGAACGGCTCGCGCGCATACAGCACGAGATGATCGGCGCCACGCGCGCGTGCCACCGCGAGTTTCTCCTCCGAGGACGCTGCTGCAATGACCGTCGCGCCGAGCAGCTTGCCGATCTCGACGGCGGCGAGGCCGACGCCGCCACCGGCGCCGTGCACCAGCAGAGTCTCGCCGGGCTTGAGCTGGCCGCGATCGACCAGCGCGTGATGGGCGGTGCCGTGGCCGGCGAGATAGGTCGCGCCTTCCGCGTAGTCGAAGGTCGACGGCAGCGGCATGAGCTGGCTCCCCGCCACCACCGCCTCCTCGGCGTAAGCACCGAAGCGCATGCGGACGATGACCTTGTCGCCGACGGCATGGCCGGTCACGGCGGCGCCGATCGCGATGACATGGCCGGCCGCCTCCACGCCGGGCGTGAACGGCAGCTCCGGCTTGAGCTGATACTCACCCGCCGCCATGAGGATGTCCGGGAAATTGATGCCGGCGGCGCGGATCCTCACCCGCACCTCGCCGTCAGCCAACACACGAGACGGCAGGCTTTCCAGCCTCAGCTTCTCCGGCGGGCCGAGCTCGCGGCAAACGATCGCCCGCGGCATCAGCTGGCGCGCCCCTTCGCCCTTGCCAGCGCTTCGCGGATCAGCGGCAGCCGGTCGTTGCCGAAATACATGTCGGTGGCATTGACGAAGATGGTCGGCGAGCCGAAGCCGCCGCGCTTGACGACCTCCTCGGTGTTGATGCGCAGCTGGTCCTTGATGCCCTGCTGCGGGATCCCATCGAAGAACGCCTTCGGGTCGATGCCGACACGCCGGCACACCTCCGTCAGCACCGCATCCTGCGAGATGTCCTGGTCCTCCCCCCAATAGATCTCGAACACGGTCCGCGCGAACGGCACCATGTCCTGCCCCAGCCAGATGCAGCCGCGCATCGCCTTGACGCTGTTCACCGGAAACACCGTCGGCGGCATCTTGATCCTGAGCCCGGCCGAGCGCGCCCAGTCGCCGAGGTCCTTCAGCATGTAGGCCGCTTTGGCCGGCACCGGCTTCTCGCGTTGCGCATAGACGCTGGGATTGACGGTGTTGAAGATACCGCCGACCAGGATCGGCCGCCAGACGATGTCGACGCCGAACTCGCGCGCGAGCGGCTGGATATTGTGGAAGGCGAGATAGGTCCAGGGGCTGGAGCAGTCGAAGAAGAATTCGATCATGTGTGTTTCCTCAAGGTCTTGATGCGTTCGTCATCGAGAGCGCCACGGAGTCATTGAGACCATTAGTGTCGCCCCTGGATTGCTTCGCTGCGCTCGCAATGACGGCGGAGGCAGTTGGCGCACATCACTCTCTCCGTCATTGCGAGAAGCGTAGCGACGAAGCAATCCAGGGGCTGCAACATACGGTCTGGATGGCTTATCCCCGCTTATCCCCATGCTCCTCGCGATGCCGCGGAGCTCGCTCACGATCTCCCCATCATCTCCTTCGCGCGCGCGCCGAACATCACATGACGCGACTGCTCGTTGAACGGCTCCTTGACGAACTTGCCGATCGCAAGCCCCGCCTGCAGCTTCGGCCGGGCGCGCAACGCCGCGTACCAGCGCTTGATGTGGGGAGTGTCGTCGAGCGAAAACCCCTGCGCCTTGTGCGTCATCATCCACGGAAAGCAGGCGATGTCGGCGATGGTGTAGTCGTCGCCGGCGACGTAGGCGCCGGTCTTGCCGAGCTGCACCTCGAGCACGTGGAACAACCGTGCGACCTCGTCGCGGTAGCGCTGGATCGCATAGGGAATCTTTTCGGCGGCATAGAGCGCAAAATGGCCGTGCTGGCCCATCATCGGCCCGAGCCCCGCCATCTGCCACATCACCCATTGGATCACGCGCGAGCGCGCCCGCGTCTCCTGCGGCAGGAAACGGCCGGTCTTGTCGGCGAGATAGATCAGGATGGCGCCGGTCTCGAACACCGGGAACGGCGCGCCGCCATCGGCCGGCGCATGATCGACGATCGCCGGAATCCGGTTGTTGGGGCTGATCGCCAGGAACTCCGGCTTGAACTGGTCGCCGGCCCGGATGTCGACGGGAATGACGTTATAGGGCAGCCCGAGTTCCTCGAGCATGATCGAGATCTTCCAGCCGTTCGGCGTCGGCGCGTAATGGAGATCGATCATGCTTTCCCCGATTCCTTCCCCGGACCATTATGCCGCGCCGCGGAACACGCGAGGCGGCTTCGTTCTTCTGTACCTGAAGGGTAAGCCATGGCAGACAGGCGCTCAAGCCTGACCGCCCCCCTATGCTGGAGAGTTCGACCATGCTGTTTCCATCGACCATCGCAGGCTCGCTGCCGAAGCCGGAATGGCTGGCCGAGCCGAACGTGCTGTGGGCCCCGTGGAAGTCGAAGGGCGATGAGCTTGCGCGCGCCAAGCGCGACGCGACCATTCTCGCGCTGAAGCTGCAGGAGGATTCCGGCATCGACATCCTCACCGAGGGCGAGCAGTCGCGGCAGCATTTCGTGCACGGCTTCCTCGAGCGGGTCGAGGGCATCGACTTCGCGCACAAGGTCGAGATGGGCATCCGCAAGGACCGCTACAAGGCGATGGTGCCGCAGGTGGTGGCGCCGCTGTCGCTGAAGGGCCGCGTCCATGGTGACGAGGCGCGGATCGCGCGCACGCACACCACGCGCGCCGTGAAGTTCACCCTGCCGGGGCCGATGACGATCATCGACACCATCGCCGACAACTACTATGGCGACCGCGTCAAGATGGCGTTCGCCTTCGCGGAGCTGCTGAACCAGGAGGCCAAGGCGCTGCACGACGACGGCATCGACATGATCCAGTTCGACGAGCCCGCCTTCAACGTCTACATGGACGAGGTGCGCGATTGGGGCATCAAGGCGCTGGAGCGCGCCGCCGAGGGGCTGACCTGCCCGACGGCCGTGCACATCTGCTACGGCTACGGCATCAAGGCCAACACCGACTGGAAGGAGACGCTCGGCGGCGAGTGGCGGCAGTATGAGGAGACGTTCCCGGTCATTGACGCCAGCACCATCCAGCAGGTCGCGGTCGAATGCCGCAACTCGAAGGTGCCGATCGAGCTGCTCGGCCTGCTCAAGAACAAGATCGTGCAGGCCGGCGTCATCGACGTCGCCAGCGACGCGATCGAGACCGCCGAGGACGTCTGCAAGACCATCGAGGACGTCATGAAGGTGGTGCCGAAGGAGAACATCATCGCCACGACCAATTGCGGCATGGCGCCGATGCGGCGCGAGATCGCGGAGGCCAAGCTGATGGCGCTCGGCACCGGCGCAAAGCTGGCACGGCAGCGGTTCGCGTAGTTCGTAGCCCGCCTGAGCGCAGCGACATGCGGGTTCAACGCAGCACCGCACGAGACCTCGGATATCGCTTCGCTCATCCGGGCTACGAGGCTTGTGCGCTCGGATGCAGCACGGGCCGAAAGCCGGCCTCCAACGTGCGCAATGTGGACGGCGGCGTCAGCAGCCGCGGCGCCGTGAGATCGTCGCGCGCAGCACCGTAGCCGGTAAAGCACCAGGGCAGCGCCCTGCCCTGCACGACCAAGAAGCATTCTTCGTCGACCTGAACCATCGCGCCGTCGGGCAGCTCGCTCCACGGCATCGGCAGTGGGTGCAACCGCTTCCTGCCGCGCTCCAGCCGCTCGCGGTGCAGGACCTTGTCGATCTCCGCAGCCCGAACCCCGCTGACGCCATTGCCCTCTTCCCACGCGCCGCGAAACCGGTTGGCGTCGTCGCGACGGCAGTAGAAGCAGGGGCGATGGCCGGCGGCGAAGGCCGTGGCCTCGTCGAGGAAGAACAGCTCGGTCCAGCTGCGCCGTGCCATCACCTCCCGGCGGCGGCCGCGGAAGTTGCACAGGCAGACCAGCCAGGCGGAGCTCGACCAGCGCTTCCGCAGCAGCGTCTTCGTCGCGGGATCATGGATGATGCCGCGATTGCCGGTGAACAGGCCGCGATGCGGCGTGGCGACGATGTCGCCTGTAGGCGTCACGCGGTTCTGCAGAGGCATCCGTCTCCTCCGCCTTCGGCTCCGGAGCAGGCGAATAGCGAGTGGCGAATAGCGAGTGGCGAATAGCGAATAGGGCAACCACCAGCCCCTATTCCCTATTCGCTACTCCCTATCCGCCATTCGCGCCCTCCTCACGCCGCCCCGTCGCGCAGCGGCGGCGCGAAGGACAGCGCGGTGTCCCAGGGGAAGAATATCCAGGTGTCCTGCGACACCTCGGTGATGAAGGTGTCGACCAGCGGCCGGCCCTTCGGCTTGGCGTAGACGGTGGCGAAATGCGCGTCGGGGAGAATCTCGCGGACCATGCGTCCGGTCTTGCCGGTGTCGACGAGGTCATCGACGATCAGGAGCCCTTTGCCGGTGCCGCCACCGAGTTGCGCGGTGTCGTTTGAAATCCCCTTGAGGACCTGAAGCTCGCCCTGCTTGGTGTGGTCATAGCTCGCGATGCAGATCGTATCGATGACCCGCACGCCTAGCTCGCGCGCCACGATCGCCGCCGGCACCAGTCCGCCGCGGGTGATGGCCACCACGGCATGAAACGGCCCGATCTCGTTCAGCCGCCAGGTCAGCGCTCGGCAATCGCGATGAAACTGGTCCCAGGACACCGGGAAGGCCCGGCCCGCGCGCTCCTCTGCACTCAAAGTCTTGTCTGGCATCTCATCTCGTCCGTGAGTTCTCGAAAGCTGCCCCTGCTTTAGCGCGTCACGTTGAGCCCGGCGAGCATCTCCTTCACCGCAGCCATCGCGGCCGACAGCTTGTCCTGGTCGCGCGAGCGCACCACCAGATGCGTATTCGGCTTCTGGTCCTCGTCGATGAAGGGATAGCTGCCGATGATGGTGTCCGGGTGCGCCTTGGCGATCTCGCGCAAGGGACCGCCGATGTCGCCCTCGCGCGCATTGGCGCGCACCGTCTCGGACAGCATCCGCACGCCCGATTTCAGCTTCGGCGCCACGATGTCCATCATCGCCTGCATGATCGAGGGCACGCCGGCCATGACGATGACGTTGCCGAGCTTGAAGCCCGGCGCCAGGATGGTCGCGCTCTGGATCAGCTCGGCGCCATCGGGGATGCGCGCCATGCGCAGCCGCGCTTCGTTGAGCTCCTGCTCGCTCCAGCGCTCTCGGAAGCGCGCCACCACCTCGGGATGGTGGTCGATGCCGACGCCGAACGCCTTCGCGATCGCATCCGCGGTGATATCGTCATGGGTCGGACCGATGCCGCCGGTGGTGAACACATAGGTGTAGCGATGCCGCAGCGCGTCGAGCGCCGCGATGATGTCCGGCTCGTCGTCCGAGACCACCCGGACTTCCTTGAGGTCGATGCCGAGATTGGTGAGGTATTCGGCGATGAAGCCGATGTTCTTGTCCTTGGTCCGGCCGGACAGGATCTCGTCGCCGATGACCAGCAACCCCGCGGTGACGATCTCGCTCATGGTTTCTCCTCGCATCTGCCGTCTCTTTTGGCCCGCCACGGCGCCAATGTCATCCGGAACGTCGCAGTCTATGCCGCGGATTTGAGCACGACGCAGCCGGTTTTTCGGGCATGGCTTCAGCACCCCCCACGAAATGCCGCAGGAGAATGCATATCGCGCTGGCCCGGCCCTTGCTACCGTCATGCAGAGTCATGCAGTGTATGGCGAGGCTGGGACACACGGGCATCTATGGCAGTTGCGTTCGACGAAATGAACGAGCCGGGCGGCGAGGTCCGTCAGGCTTATCAGGAGCTGTCGCGGTGGCTGAAGGAAACGCCGCCGGAGGCGCTGGAGTATCGCCGCCACGAGGCGGAACTGCTGTTCCGGCGAATCGGCATCACCTTCGCGGTCTATGGCGAGGCGGAGGCGCAGGAGCGGCTGATCCCGTTCGACGTGATCCCGCGCATCCTGTCCGGCAAGGAATGGAGCTTGCTGGAAAAGGGGCTGAAGCAGCGCGTCAAGGCGCTGAACATGTTCCTGCGCGACATCTATCACGGCCGCGACATCCTGCGCGCCAACGTCGTGCCGGATGACCTGATCTTCCAGAACCCGGTCTTCCGCCCCGAGATGAACGGCCAGGACGTCCCCCATGACGTCTATGTCCACATTGCCGGCATCGACATCGTCCGCGTCGACGCCAACGACTTCATCGTGCTCGAGGACAACGCGCGCACGCCGTCCGGCGTGTCCTACATGCTGGAAAACCGCGAGATCATGATGCGGCTGTTTCCAGACCTGTTCGCGCGCCACCGCGTCGCGCCGGTCGAGCGATATCCGGACGAGTTGCTGTCGGCGCTGCGCTCGGTCGCGCCGCTCAGCGCCTCGGCCGAGCCGACGGTGGCGCTGATGACGCCCGGCATCTACAACTCCGCTTATTACGAGCACTCCTTTCTCGCCGACAAGCTCGGCATCGAGCTGGTCGAGGGCCGCGACCTCATCGTCAAGAACGATGAGGTGTTCATGCGCACCACCGAGGGGCTGAAGCGGGTCGACGTGATCTACCGCCGCGTCGACGACGACTTCCTCGACCCCCTCACCTTCCGCCCCGACTCGGCGCTCGGCGTGCCCGGCCTGATGTCGGCCTACGTCGCCGGCAACGTCACGCTCGCCAACGCGGTCGGCACCGGCATCGCCGACGACAAGGCGATCTACTCCTACATGCCAGACGTCGTGAAGTTCTATCTCGGCGAGGAGCCGATCCTGAAGAACGTGCAGACCTGGCGCTGCCGCGAGCCGCAGGATCTGTCCTACGTGCTCGACCATCTCGGCGAACTCGTGGTCAAGGAGGTGCACGGCTCGGGTGGCTACGGCATGCTGATCGGCCCGGCCGCCACCAAGGCGACCATCGAGGCGTTCCGCGACAAGCTCAAGCGCGAGCCGGAGGGCTTCATCGCCCAGCCGACCTTGGCGCTGTCGACCTGCCCGACCTGCGTCACGTCAGGGCTGGCGCCGCGCCATGTCGACCTGCGCCCGTTCGTGCTCACCGGACGCGACCACACCACCATCGTGCCGGGCGGCCTCACCCGCGTGGCACTGAAGGAAGGCTCGCTGGTGGTCAATTCCAGCCAGGGCGGCGGCACCAAGGACACATGGGTGCTGGATGAGTAAGCCTCGCCTCACAAACCTTCGATCCATACTTGCCTTTCCCGCCACCGAGGCGGGATCACTCCGCAGCTTGTAGATTGCCCATGCTGTCGCGCACCGCCGAAAACCTGTACTGGCTGGCTCGCTACGTCGAGCGCGCCGAGTATCTCGCCCGCACCATCGACGCCACCTTGCGCGTCACCGCCCTTCCCGCGGCCTATATCGGCAAGACCAACGAGTGGGAGTCGGCGCTGATGACCGCCGGCGTCAATGTCAGCTTCTACGAGCACTACTCCGAGGCCAACGAGCAGAACGTCGTCGAATATCTCTCGTTCAATCCGTCGAACCCGTCCTCGATCAAGAACTGCATCGAGGCCGCCCGTCTCAATGCCCGCTCGGTGCGCACGGCGCTGACCTCGGAGATGTGGGACACGCTCAACGGTTCCTGGATCGAGCTGCAGGAAGTCTGGAGCAAGGGGACCAAGACCCGCGAGGATCTCGCGCGCTTCCTGCGCTTCGTGCAGGAGACCTCGCTGCGCTTCGACGGCTCGGCCTACCGGACGATGTTGCGCAACGACGCCTACTGGTTCTCGCGGCTCGGCCTGCATCTGGAGCGCGCTGACAACACCGCGCGTATTCTCGACGTCAAATATCACGTGCTGCTGCCCGAGGACGAGCATGTCGGCGGCCCGCTGGACTATTATCAATGGACCTCGATCCTGCGTTCGGTGTCGGCGCTCACGGCCTATCACTGGGTCTATCGCGAGACGCTGAAGCCCTGGCTGATCGCGGACCTCCTGATCCTCAACGACACGCTGCCGCGCTCGCTGGCGAGCTGCTACGGCAACCTCGTCCGCAATCTCGACCAGATCGGCGTCGCCTATGGCCGTCAGGGGGCGGCGCAGCGCCATGCCCGTGGCGTCCGCAACCGGCTCGACCACTCCAACATGGACGACATCTTCCAGCGCGGCGTGCACGAGTTCATCCAGGAGTTCATCGCCGACAATTCGCGACTTGGAGAGATCATCACCAAGCAGTATCTGATCTGAGCGCCCGGAGCGCAGCGGAAACAGCGATGGGCGGCCGTCGGACTGTGTCTGCGAGACCACGTCCGGCGCCGGGCGCCCTCCCCTTCGCCCGAGGGGTCCTCCTTCCCCCTTTCAGGGAGAGGTGAAACGAGCTACCGCGGACAGCACATCTGACGAAGACTGGTCGACCGCCATGCGCCTGCGTATCTCCCATTCCACCACCTACCGGTACGAGCCAGCGGCGACCGGCGCCATCCAGATCATCCGCATGACGCCCGGCAGCAATGACGGCCAATATGTGGCGGAGTGGCAGATCGACGTGTCGACCGATGCCCGCCTCGACATGCATGAAGACGCATTCGGCAACGTCACCCATGTGATCACCCATGGCGCACTCGAGGACCTCACGATCACGGCCGAAGGCCTGGTCGAGACGCACGACACCGGCGGCGTGTTGAAGGGAGCGGACGAGCGCTTCCCGCCCAGCTTCTTCCTCCGGCAGACACCCCTCACGGCTGCCAATGCCGCCATGGCTGCCGTCGTGCGCGATCTGCGCGCGGAATCGGACAGCGACGTGCTCGGTCTTCTGCACACCCTGATGGTGCAGGTCTACGAGCACATGACCTTCGACGAGGATCCGACCCACAGCGGCACCTCGGCGGCGGAAGCTTTCGTGCTGAAGCGCGGCGTCTGCCAGGACTATGCGCATATCTTCATCGCCTGCGCGCGCGCCGCCGGCATCCCCGCGCGTTTCGTGTCCGGCCACTTCCTGCGCTCCGATGGTGCAGTGCACCAAGAAGCCGGCCATGCCTGGGCGGAAGCCTATGTGCCGAATCTCGGCTGGGTCGGTTTCGACGCCGCCAACTGCATCTGCACCACCGACGCCCATGTCCGGGTCGCCATCGGGCTCGATTATCTCGGCGCCGCCCCGGTGCGTGGCACCCGCTATGGCGGCGGCACCGAGACGCTCACCGTGAAGGTGAAGGTCGAGCAGGTCGGCCGCGGCGGTCCGTCGCAATCGCAGTCGCAGCGCCAGTCCTGAATTCCGGAACGCGCGCTCCACCCATGGTGTCATTCCGGGGCGCGCGAAGCGCGAGCCCGGAATCCATCAGGCGGCAGGATGGACGGAGGGATGGATTCCGGGATCGTCGCTTCGCTCCGCCCCGGAATGACGACCTTTTGTGGAGGGACCACTCATCCCGGCTTCGACATTGGCGGGGGTGGACGGGAGGCCGATTTTCGCTAGTAATTCGCGCAATGGCTCGAGGGGACTGAGATGACCTATTGCTGCGGAATTCTGGTGCGTGACGGCCTCGTCATGATCGCGGACACCCGAACCAACGCCGGTCTCGACAACGTCTCGACCTTCCGCAAGCTGCACATCTTCTCCAATCCGGGCGAGCGCATCGTGGCGGTCGCCAGCGCCGGCAATCTCGCCGTCAGCCAGTCCGTGCTCTCGACCTTGACCGAAGGGATGGAGGACCCCGAGACCGGCGAGGTCGAGACCCTGATGAACGCGCCGACGATGTTTCAGGCCGCACAGCGCATCGGCAAGGCGATCCGCATGGTGCACGCCACCGAAGGCCCGGCGCTGAAGGCCGAAGACATCTCGTTCGACGTCTCCTTCCTGTTCGGCGGCCAGATCAAGGGCTCGCGGATGCGGCTGTTCATGGTCTACACCGCCGGCAACTTCATCGAATGCACCACCGACACGCCCTATCTGCAGATCGGCGAGCACAAATACGGCAAGCCGGTGCTGGACCGCGCCATGCATTACGACGTCGAGCTCTACGAGGCGCTGAAGACGGGCCTGATCTCGATGGACTCGACGATGCGCTCCAATCTCGGCGTCGGCCTTCCGATCGACGTGCTGGTGGTGCGCGCGGAGGCCTGCGAGGCCGACCTCAACCACCGCATCGAGGCCGGCGAGCCCTATTTCCACGATCTCCGCTCGCGCTGGTCGGCGGCCCTGCGCGCGGCGCACAACAACATTCCAAGGCCGCCCTACAAGACTCAGAGCGAGTCGAAACACTGAAACTGCAGAACACTGCAAGACACGTGAACTGAAGGTGAGGAAACATGGCTGAAGCGGCAAAGAAGATCGCCCTGGTGACGGGCGCAGGCACGGGGGTCGGTCGCGCCGCATCGCTGGCGCTGATGAAGGGCGGCTTCACCGTGGTGCTGGTCGGCCGCCGCAAGGAGATGCTGGAGGAGACCGCGAAGCTCGGCGAGCCGGGCATGAGCCTGCCCGTCGCCGCCGACATGACCGATCCCGCCTCGATCGCGGCGCTGTTCGACACCGTGAAGTCGACCTACGGCCGACTCGACGTGCTGTTCAACAACGCCGGCATGGGTGCGCCGCCGGTGCCGTTCGAGGACCTCACTTTGCAGCAGTGGCAGTCGGTGGTGGCGACCAACCTCACCGCGCCGTTCCTGTGCACGCAGCACGCCTTCCGCATCATGAAGGATCAGTCGCCGCGTGGCGGCCGCATCATCAACAACGGCTCGATCTCGGCGCATGCACCGCGGCCGTTCTCCTCGCCCTACACCTCGACCAAGCACGCGATCACGGGTCTGACGAAAGCGTCGAATCTCGACGGCCGCGCCTATGACATCGCGGTCGGCCAGATCGACATCGGCAACGCCGAGACGCCGATGACCGAGCGCATGATCGGCGGCGTACTGCAGCCCGACGGCCGCATGATGCCGGAGCCGCGCATGGACGTGAAGGCCGTCGGCGACGCCGTCGCCTACATGGCCTCGCTGCCGCTCGACGCCAACGTCCTGTTCATCACCGTGATGGCGACCAAGATGCCGTTCGTGGGACGGGGCTAGTAGGGTGGGCAAAGGCGCTGACGCGCTGTCTCGGCAAACGAGATAGCAATGGCGCCGTGCCCACCGTCTGGCCGCTCATGATGCCGCTCAAGGGTGGGCACGCTGCCGCCCTTCGGGCGGCCGCTTTGCCCACCCTGCGGCAGGGTGCCTCCACGACTCCTACTCCAACCGCTCCACCTTCCGCAGCTCGGGAAACAGCTTCATCCACAGAAGCGCGACCGCGATGGTGCCGACGCCGCCGAGGATGGCGGCGGGCATGGCGCCGAGCAGCGCGGCGGTGATGCCGCTCTCGAACTGGCCGAGCTGGTTGGAGGCGTTGATGAACAGGAAGTTCACCGCGCCGACGCGGCCGCGCATCTCGTTGGGCGTCGCGAGCTGCACCAACGAGAAGCGGATCACGACGCTGATGGTGTCGGCGGCACCGAGAATGGCGAGCGCAGCGACCGAGATCCACATCACATGCGAGACGGCGAACACGACCGTCGCCGCGCCGAACACGATCACCGCCTGGAACATGCGCAGGCCGACGCGCCGCCGGATGGTGTAGCGCGCCAGCACCGCCGTCATCGCCAGCGCGCCGACCGCGGGCGCTGCGCGCAGCACGCCGAGCCCGAACGGCCCGGCCTGAAGGACGTCGCGCGCATAGATCGGCAGCAAGGCCGTGACGCCGCCGAGCAACACCGCGAACAGATCGAGCGAGATGGTGCCGAGAATCGCAGGATGGGCGCGGATGAAGCGGACGCCAGCGAACAGGTCGGCCTTGCTGCCGTCGATCCGCTCGACCGGAACGTCCTCCGGTACCTGCATCAGGCCGGTCAGCCCCATGCCGGCAATCCAGAACAGCATCATGATGCCATAGGGTAGACCCGGCGCGACCGCGTAGGCGAAGCCGCCGATGGCGGGACCGGCGATGGTCGCGAGTTGCGCGGCCCCGCTCGACAGTGCGCTCGCCCGCTGCAGCGTGCCTGCCGGGGCGATCAGCGGCAGCAGCGCCGCGGTCGCGGGGCTCTCGAACGCCCCGGCAATGCCGAGCACGAAGATCGCAGCAAACAGTTCGAATTCGCCGAGCTGACCGGCGTAGGCGCCCCAGCACAGATAGAGCGCCGTCAGCGCCTCGACGAGCTGACAGAGCTGCACGACGCGCTTGCGCTGGAATCGGTCGGCGGCGCTGCCGGCGACGAACACCAGCAGTGCCGTCGGCAGGAACTGAATCAGCCCGACCATGCCGAGATCGAAGGCGCGCCCGGTGAGATCGTAGATCTGCCAGCCGATCGCCACTGCGGCGATCTGGCTCGCAAAGCGCGACAGGCTGCGGGACGACAGGAAGAACAGGAACGCGCTTTGCTTCAAGAGATCGCGCGCGCCGATCGGGACGGTGGACGACATGGTGGCGCCTGCGTGACGCAGGCCCAACTGCTTGTCAATCGCAAGCCCCGCATGGCCGCACGGCATTGCGCGCGGCTGTTCCCTGCGCTCATAATGAAACGGGGGTCGGGGGATCTGATGCTGCAGCTGCAATCGGGGTTCGGGATCGTCGCGCTGCTCGCGATCGCATGGGCGCTCGGCGAGAACCGGCGCGCGGTGTCGCTGAAGCAGGCCGCGCTTGGCCTCGTGGTCACGATCCTGACCGCGCTCGTCCTGCTCAAGGTCCCCGCGGTTGCCCGCGCCTTCGGCGCCATCAACGACGTCGTCGGCGCCATCTCGTCGGCCTCGCGGGCCGGCACCTCCTTCGTCTTCGGCTATGTCGGCGGCGGCGCCCTGCCCTTCGACCTCAAGGCGCCCGGCGCCGATTTCGTGCTCGCCTTCCAGGCGTTGCCGATCGTGCTGGTCATGAGCGTGCTGACCACGCTGCTGTTCTACTGGCGGGTGCTGCCGCCCTTGGTGCGCGGCATGGCCTGGCTCTTGGAGCGCACGCTCGGCGTCGGCGGCGCCGTCGGCCTGTCGACCGCCGCGAATGTCTTCCTCGGCATGGTGGAAGCGCCGCTGTTCATCCGGCCGTATCTGGCGCAGATGACACGCAGCGAATTGTTTCTCGTCATGACCGGCGGCATGGCCGGAATCGCCGGCACCGTGCTGGTGCTCTACGCCACGCTGCTTGCGCCGCTGATCCCCGATGCCGCCGCGCATTTCGTCATCGCCTCGGTGCTCGGCGCGCCGGCGTCGATCCTGATCAGCCTGATCATGGTGCCGGAGACGTCGAAGCAACTCACCGGCGGCGCGCTCGGCGAGGAGACGCAGGCCACCTCGACGATGGACGCGATCGTCAAGGGCACCAGCGCCGGGCTCGAACTGCTGATGAACATCGTCGCGCTGCTGCTGGTGCTGGTCGCGCTGGTGCATCTTGCCAACGCGATCCTGTCGCTGTTGCCCGCCATCGGCGGCGCCGACATCTCGCTGCAGCGGCTGCTCGGCCTCGTCATGGCGCCGGTGTGCTGGCTGATGGGCCTGCCGTGGTCGGAGGCCGTCACGGCCGGCAGCCTGATGGGCACCAAGACGGTGCTCAACGAGCTGATCGCCTATGTCGAGCTGGCGAAGCTCGATGCGACGGCGCTCGATCCGCGCGCGCGGCTGATCATGCTGTACGCGATGTGCGGCTTCGCCAACTTCGCCAGCCTCGGCATCATGATCGGTGGACTCGGTACGATGGCCCCGACACGGCGCGACGAGATCAACGCGCTCGGCCTCAAATCAATCGTCTCCGGCACCCTCACCACCTGCCTGATGGGTGCGATCGTCGGGCTGCTGACGTGAGCTGAGCTCGGTCGTCATCGGCAGCAGTTGCGGCACGATCCTCGCCATCACGAGCTGGGAGCCCTCCGCCGTGAGATGCGCATGATCGAACGACAGCGGGACGTCGCCGACCGTGAGCGGACAGCGGCCGTTCTCGCAGACCGCCGACAGGATCGAGATGTAGGACAGGCCTTCGCTCGTCGACAGCGCCGCCTGCATCGCCTGATCCAGCGCAAAGATATCGGACCGGACGAACGCAACGGGATCCGGCGCCATGCCGCGCAAGGTGGCGCGCGCCAGCATCGAGGGCAGCCGCGCCCGGAATTGCACGGAGGGACCGAGCAGCACCACCGCAATGCCGGCCTCGCTGAGACGCGCCAGCGTCAGCCTGAGATCGCGCACCATGCCGGCAAAGCGCGGCGGGCGGGCGTTCTCGAGCCAGTCCGCCGACATCACCACGAGATCGGGCCGCGCCGTCACGAAATAGTCGCGCATCTGGCTTGCCAGGGCGCGGCAGGCCGCGATCCCCTGCGTCTCCGCGCTGAAGGTCGGCATGCAGGTCGGCTGGCTCGCCTGCATGACGTTGACGGCCTGCGGATCGATGCTCGCGGCGAGGCCGTGATAGTAGTGGGCCGCAAAGCTGTCGCCCCACAGCAGCACGTTGACCTTGCCGCTCACCGGACGGAGACAATCCCCGGGCACGCGCCCGTCCGGCGTCGTGAAGCAGGTGCCATAGCGATAGACCGGCTTCATGTCGTAGGCGTTGTAGGCGTCCAGCCGCTGCGCCGCGCGGTCGGCGTCCGACACGGCGCTGGCGCGTAGCAGGCCGACGCCGCTGCCGGCCAGCAGCAGCAGGCTCGCCAGCGCCGCAAGACCGAAGGCCGCGCGCGGGGTCGCTGCGAGCTGGCGATTGCGGAACGGTTGCTCGATGAAGCGCCAGGACAGCGTGGCGACCGCGACCGTGAGCGCGAACAACGCCGCCCGCTCCCAGCCGTCGAGCGCCAGGCCGGGCTTGGCGAAGCGCGCGAAGGCGAACAGCGGCCAGTGCCACAGATACAGCGAATATGAGATGCGGCCGACGAACGCCGCTACGCCGAGCGGTGACAACGGGCTACGCGGCACATTGGCAACGCCGACGCCGCTCCACAGGAACAGCGCCGCGCCAAGGCATGGCGCGAGCGCGTCGACGCCGGGAAAGCCCGGTCCGGGGCGCAACGCCAGAATCGGCACCGCCATCAGCAGCAGCGACAGCGCGCGGGCGCCGCGCTGGGCGAGACCCGGCCGCGGTGCGGGAAGTCCGGAAATCGCGACCAGGCCGCCGAGCAGGAATTCCCAGGCGCGCGGCGGGCTGAGGAAGAACGCACTCGCGGACGCGCCGCCTCGCATCAGCAGCAGACCGAGCGCGAACGAGCCGGCAGCCAGCAGCGCCAGCGTGACCGGCAGCGCCAGCCGTCGCCCGCGCGCTATCAGCAACACGGCCCAGACCACGACGGGGAGTACCAGATAGAACTGCTCCTCGACGGCGAGCGACCAGGTGTGCAGCAGCGGCTTCTCGACCGCGGCGTGGTCGAAATAGCCGGACTGCTGCCAGAAGAAGATGTTCGAGGTGAAGGTGACGACGGCGGCCGCGGAACGGAAGAACTCGGCGCGCTCGGAGCCCAGCATGTCCTGCGACGCCGGGAGCGCCGCGAACGCCACCATGGCGTAGAGCGCCGGCAGCAGCCGCCGCACCCGCCGCTCGTAGAATTGCGCGAACGAAAAGCGGCCCGCCGCCATCTCCGCGGCAATGATGCCGGTGATCAGGTAGCCGGAGATGACGAAGAAGATGTCGACGCCGACGAAGCCGCCGAAGATCGCCGGCGCCTCGAAATGGAATGCGACAACGGAGAGCACCGCGATGGCGCGCAGCCAGTCGATGTCCTCGCGATGGGCGGCACCTGAAGCCGAACCGGCGCCCGCGTTGGCGATGCGAGGCTGCACCGATGCGCGCGTGCGAGGCGCGCGCGGGATCGTGGGAGCGAACTGGACGACGAAGCGCGGCAACGGGACGGGTACGCCTTTACGCAAGCCCGCGGCGAACACCTCTTACGGATTCGTCGCCGGCCCATCCGTCCCAGTGACGCGAGACCGGATGTCAACACACACGCGCGATGGGACCGCCGTCCATCGCACGCAAATGTTTCCATCCATTTCTGTCGGCTTTACGTCGACAGTTCGACGGTTTTGAAGTCGGCCGGCAGGATCACTTCCAGCAGCTCGACGTCGTCGGAATAGTCGAGGATCATGTGCCGGATCTTCGGCGGCTGAGTCCAGCAGCTGCCCTCCTGCATCAGCGTCTCGCCGACGCCTTCGAGGTAGCTCTTCACCCAGCCCTTGAGCACATAGACCATCTGGAAGTCGACCGCGTGGGTGTGCAGCTTGGAGACTTCGTGCGGATTGCATGGCGGCAGCATGCGGATGACATGCGCGCGCGCCAGCCCGTGAGTCGCGTCGGCGATGCCGAGGTCGCGGTAAACAGCATAGGCGCGCAGGCCGTCGGCCTTGAAGTCCTCCTCGCGGTGATGGCTGATGGCGACCTTCTGTTTGCGCCGGCGCGGCGCCGGCGCTGGTCGCCCCTTGCTCGCGAGCGCCTTGCGCGCCGAGGGCGCAGCCGCCCTACCCGGCTTGGCGGGCGCCGCGGAGGCGGTCTTCGCCGTCGGCTTTGTTTTTGCGGTTTTTCGCGGCGCGGCTTTCGCGGCGGCGCGTGATGCTGATTTGGCGGTGCGGCTCTTCTTGGCCATGGCGCTCTCCCTGCGTGTCCTCGCACGCGAGGATAGCACAACCTGCCGCTTTGCGGGTCGACCGATCGACGACCTCAACAGGGCCGAGGCAGCGCTTAACCCGGATGAGCGAAACGACATCCGGGGACTCACGCGCGTCCGCGTTGAACCCGGATATCGCTTCGCTCATCCGGGCTACGCGTCAGCCTCAATGCAGCCGGAAGATGCCGTCGACGGCGCGCAGCTCGGCCGGCTTGATCAGCTTGGAATGCGCCACCGTGACCGAGTACAAGGGGCCCTCGATCTTCTCCTGCCAGAACGCCAGGAAGTCCTGCAGCGCGGGGAATTTCGGAAACAGGTCGTAGTTCTGCCAGACATAGGTCTGCAGCAGCGAGCGGTGATCCGGCATCCGATACAGGATCTGCGCCGTCGTCAGCCCGTAACCCAGCACCTGTTTCCGAAAGTCCTCGGAAACCTCAACCTTCGACACCATGCCAACCTCCGTTTCTGGAGCGCATGTCCGTGTGGCCAACCGGGATGGAGCCACCCGGCAAAGATGCGCTCACTGCCAAGAAATGTGACGCATGTCCTCAACCCATCTCAAGCTTAAATGTTTAACGACATGTTGAAAAATGCTGCATTAGCAGCCACTTAGCCCAGGTGCTAATACGGGGTTTCATGGTTCGTTCCGCTCCCGTTAACGCTATCGGAACGCTTTGGCAGAGCCCGCAGTTGACTGCTAATTTTTCTGCTACAAGCCCTTGTCCGGCTGAATGCTCTCCCCTAAATCCAGCCCACGTGCTGGCACTCGCCGGCACCGACTGCCAAAATTCCAGAAACTGACAATCGCCTCAATAGCTTAGGAGGACTGTATGGCTTTCCGTCCGCTTCACGACCGCGTCGTGGTCAAGCGCATCGACGCCGAAGAGAAGACCGCTGGCGGCATCATCATCCCCGACTCGGCCAAGGAGAAGCCCTCGCAGGGCGAAGTGATCGCGGTGGGCCCGGGCGCCCGCGACGAGAGCGGCAAGCTGGTCCCGCTCGACGTCCAGGTCGGTGATCGCGTGCTGTTCGGCAAGTGGTCGGGCACCGAGGTCAAGATCGACGGCCAGGAGCTGCTGATCATGAAGGAAAGCGACATCATGGGCGTGCTCACCGACACCGCGTCGAAGAAGAAGGCCGCCTAAGCCCAACCCGCTCAACGCTCACCCTGAGGAGCGCCTGCGGGCGCCCTGCCCAGGGTGAGACGACCAATTCAACCCAGGGAAACCCAATATGTCAGCAAAAGACGTTAAGTTCGGCGTCGACGCCCGCGATCGCATGCTGCGCGGCGTGGACATCCTCGCCAATGCCGTCAAGGTCACGCTCGGCCCGAAGGGCCGCAACGTCGTCCTCGACAAGTCGTTCGGCGCTCCCCGCATCACCAAGGACGGCGTCACCGTCGCCAAGGAGATCGAGCTCGACGACAAGTTCGAGAACATGGGCGCACAGATGGTGCGCGAAGTCGCCTCCAAGTCCGCTGATGCGGCCGGCGACGGCACCACCACCGCGACCGTGCTGGCCCAGGCCATCGTGCGCGAAGGCGCCAAGGCGGTTGCCGCCGGCATGAACCCGATGGATCTGAAGCGCGGCATCGACCTCGCGGTCGAGGCGGTCGTTGCAGACCTCGTCAAGAACTCCAAGAAGGTCACGTCGAACGACGAGATCGCCCAGGTCGGCACCATCTCCGCCAACGGCGACGCCGAAATCGGCAAGTTCCTGGCCGACGCCATGAAGAAGGTCGGCAACGAGGGTGTCATCACCGTCGAGGAAGCCAAGTCGCTCGAGACCGAGCTCGACGTCGTCGAGGGCATGCAGTTCGACCGCGGCTACATCTCGCCCTACTTCGTCACCAACGCCGACAAGATGCGCGTCGAGATGGATGACGCCTACATCCTGATCAACGAGAAGAAGCTGTCGTCGCTGAACGAGCTGCTGCCGCTGCTCGAGGCCGTGGTGCAGACCGGCAAGCCGCTGGTCATCGTCGCCGAGGACGTCGAGGGCGAGGCGCTCGCCACCCTGGTCGTCAACCGCCTGCGTGGCGGCTTGAAGGTCGCGGCCGTCAAGGCTCCGGGCTTCGGCGATCGCCGCAAGGCCATGCTGCAGGACATCGCGATCCTGACCGGCGGCCAGGCGATCTCGGAAGACCTCGGCATCAAGCTCGAGAACGTCAACCTCTCCATGCTCGGCCGCGCCAAGAAGGTGATGATCGACAAGGAGAACACCACGATCGTCAACGGCGCCGGCAAGAAGGCCGACATCGAGGCGCGCGTTCAGCAGATCAAGGCGCAGATCGAGGAGACCACCTCGGACTACGACCGTGAGAAGCTGCAGGAGCGTCTGGCCAAGCTCGCGGGCGGCGTCGCGGTGATCCGCGTCGGCGGTGCGACCGAGGTCGAGGTCAAGGAGCGCAAGGATCGCGTGGATGACGCGATGCATGCGACCCGCGCGGCTGTCGAGGAAGGCATCCTGCCGGGCGGCGGCGTCGCCCTGCTGCGTGCTTCCGAGCAGCTCAAGGGCCTGCGCACCAAGAACGACGACCAGAAGACCGGCATCGAGATCGTCCGCAAGGCGCTCTCCGCCCCGGCCCGCCAGATCGCGATCAACGCGGGCGAGGACGGCTCGGTCATCGTCGGCAAGATCCTGGAGAAGGACCAGTACGCCTATGGCTTCGACAGCCAGACCGGCGAGTACGGCAACCTGGTCTCCAAGGGCATCATCGACCCGACCAAGGTGGTTCGCGCCGCGATCCAGAACGCTGCCTCCGTGGCTGCGCTGCTGATCACGACCGAAGCCATGGTCGCCGAGCTGCCGAAGAAGAACGCCGGCGGCCCCGCAATGCCTCCGGGCGGCGGCATGGGCGGCATGGACTTCTAAGGTCCAGCCTCCTCAAGAGATACGAAGGGCGCGGCGAAAGCCGCGCCCTTTTTGTTTCGCCGGGGCCCGAATGTCGCCGGGGCTCATGCGGGCTTCGTCGCTAAACTCCTCTCCGCCATCATTCCGGGGCGTTCAAGCGCAAAATGGCGAAGCCATTTTGGAGCAGCGCGAATGAGCCCGGAATCCATAGCCCGAGCGGTGGTTGGTTGAAGACAGACGCCACAAGCACCTCGCACCACGCGACGGCCTGTGGCTATGGATTCCGGGCTCGCGCTACGCGCCCCCCGGAGTGACGAACGCAGAGCGCGCGCCTTGTGCGACGCGCCCCCTCACCTGCTCCGCCGATACATCACGTCCGTCCGCAGCACGTATTTGCGCCCCTTCGTCACGGGATCGCCGCGATGCATGATCGGGTGATGAAACAGCAGCGCCATGCCTTTCTTCGGAATGATCCGGAACGGACCATCCGGCATCAGGCCGGTGTCGTCGCAGAACGACGTCGTGCCACCTTCGAAATCATCGTTCAGATAGATCATGAAGGTGAACTGGCTCCGCTCGCCATCGTCACGCTCGAAATGGCCGTCGCGATGCCATTCGAACTTCTGTCCGACATCATAGCGATACAGCCGCAGCCGCTCGTTCAGCCCGACCGGCTGCCAGCGATGCTGGAACGACGGTGCGAGATGGCCGGCGAGCCGCTGATAGAGCCCTTGCGCGCGCTCGGTATCGTCGACGATGACGAGATCGTTGTTGCGATAGTCCTTGACGCTGCGCGGCGCGAACAACGTCGCCTCCTCGAAGCCCATCTGCTCGCCCAAGCGGATGTAGTCCTCGCACTCGGCAGTGGAGAAGAAGTTCGCAATCGTCTCGATATTGTCGGCGTGCCAGGTCAGCTCGGTCATGATCGTGTCTCCGTCATCGTTGCGCAATCGCGTAGCCCGGATGAGCAAAGGCCGGCGCCTTGCGGGCGCAGGCCGGAGCGACATCCGGGGTCTCACGAACTGCACGTGCGGACTCGCATGTCGCTTGCGCTCATGCGAGCTACGAGGGCGCGCTCAATCCTTAAACGGATCGAACTCGCCCTCGCCCGCCATCACCACGGCGAACGGCCGCAGCGTATGCACCACCCTCACCGAGCCGGCGTGCTCGGCCAGCACCTCGGGCAGACGGCGATAGGCCATCGGGCTCTCGTCGAGATCGGCGCCGATCAGGGTGACGCCGCGGCCCTGCAGCCAGGCGTCCATCTCGTCGCGCGTGAAGCGCCGCTTGGCCTCCCTGCGCCCGAACAGCCGCCCGGCGCCGTGCACCGTGGAGTACAGCGAGGCCTTGGCCTCCTCCGACTCCACGCCCTCGATGATGACGGCGTCGTCGCCCATCGAGCCGCCGACGAAACCGCGCTGGCCCGGGAAGGCCGGTGTGGCGCCCTTGCGCACCACCCACAGGTCACGCTCGTCATGGGTCTCACGCCAGGCGTAGTTGTGGTGGTTGTGCACGCTGTCGGTGACCGCACCGCCGATGATCCGGCGCACGCGCTCGGTCACCCACTCGCGTCCCGCATAGGCGTAGCGCCCGGCGAGCTGCATCGCGGCGATGTAGCGCTGCCCAACCTCCGAGTCCTCGTCGACCACGGCGGGCGGCACGTTCATGCCGTCCTTGCCGCCGGCGGCCTTGAGGTAGCGCGTCGCCGAAGTATGGCCGAGCCCACGGCTGCCGAAATGCACGCCGATCCAGACGAAGCCGGCCTCGTCGCGCATCAAATCGACATAGTGGTTGCCCGACCCGACCGTGCCGAGCTGTCCGACGGCCTTCTGCCGGTACGCGTCCATGTCGGAGCAGCGCCACGCCTCGGTATCGTCGAACAGTTCATGCTCGACACGCTCAGCGTTCTTGCGGCCGACGCCGAACGAGATCACCCTGGCGACATCCTTTATGATGGTGCCGACCTTGTCCTCGATCGCGCTGAACCGCGTGTCGAGCCGGACCGCCATGTTGCCGCAGCCGATGTCGAAGCCGACCCCGGAGATGCTGATCTGCTTCTCATAGGCGATCACGCCGCCGACCGGCTGGGCATAGCCGAGATGACCGTCGGCGCAGATCACCCCGGCCACGGCATTGCCGACCGCCATGCAGCTCCTCATCTGCGCGATGGTCGCATCCTCGTGACGGCCAAACACCTTCAGCGGGCTGTTCTGATACCGCGCGGCCTGTGGCCGGCTCGCGACCGTGTCGCCCAGCGCCGTGGCCTCGCGCGCCAGCTGCTCCTGGCGCGCGGCGTCGCGGAACGTGCACCACAGCGGCATCGACCGCTGCCCGGGCCGCTCGACCCGCGCATCCGGATCGAGCCCGGCCTCGATCGCCAATTGTCTCGCGCGCTCCTGATAGGGATCGGCTCGCATGTGATCCTCCTCACTCGTTCATGCATGACCCTGCCGCGCCGGCGTGGCGCTGCAATGATCGGGACTTGCACGGCGTGACGCCGCGCAAGTCCGGTGGTGCAAACAGAGGGACGGATCTGATCGGAGTGTCCCGGATGGGACATCAGCCTGGCGGATCGTCTCTCTGGCGTTCAAGACAGAGGGACGATCCCGCTGCCTCGCTACGCTGCTAGTTGATTGTGACGGGACAGCGCGCTCCCCGCGGAGACTGCCGGCACGCACAGGACGCAATCACGGCGCCGCAGTTGCGGCAGCGCGCTGTCCTCTATCTGACGCGGGGTCGAAATCGGCATGGCTCTCTCGCTGGCGGATGTCCGCCGGATAAGTTGGCGCGTGCTCTTACAGGATTTTAAGTACGTAGCCCGGATGAACGAAGCGGCATCCGGGTTCGTCCGAACTACCTGTGAGACCCCGGATATCACCCACGCCGACGCCCTTTGGGCATCGGCGCGGGCTCATCCGGGCTACGCGTTCGTTTCTTCACCGCTCGAGCTCCACATCCCAGTACAAATAATCCTGCCAGGTCACGTGCAGGAATCTCGGCGGAAACAGGCGCTGCGCGGCCATCAGCTCGTGCCGTGCCGGCTCGAACGGCGGCCGCCGCGGCTTGAGGTGGCGCCGGTCCTTGCGCGCGTTGCAGGGACTGCAGGCGGCGACGATGTTGGTCCACGACGTCTCGCCGCCGTCGACGCGCGGCACGACGTGATCGAAGGTCAGCTCGCCGTGGAGATAGCGGCCACCGCAGTACTGACATTCGAAGCGATCGCGCAGGAACACGTTGAAGCGCGTGAACGGGACGCGCGTCGCCGGCCTGACGTAATCGCGCAGCGCGATCACCGACGGCAGCCGCATGGTGACGCTCGGGCTGCGCACGACGCGGTCGTACTCTGCGACCACGACGTGCGACTCGCCGACAACGGCCCTGATCGCGTCCTCCCAGCAGACCACCGACAGCGGGAAATAGCTCAGCGGCTGGAAGTCGGCGTTGAGAACCAGCGCCGGGTTTGTTGCTGACATCGTCGACCTCCTCTCTTCGCTTCATCTGCCCGGTCGTGTTGGCGCCCATGACGGGAATCGAACCCGCCTTCCCGGATCGACAATCCGGTCCCTTCACCAGACGGGAACATAGGCCATGTCATCGCGCCCGGACTGCACCGGGCATGGTCATCGTCAATCAGTCGAACGCGACCGGAGCGTGCTCCAGCTGAACGCCGTTGATGTAGTCGAGATAGATCTGGCGAGCCCGTGCCTCGCTGACGCCGCGGCACGTCATGACGATGCGCACGAAGGCAACCGCCACCGGCGAGCACAGCGCTCGGGCGTGGTCGACTATCTCGGAATCTGGGCTCATCATGCGGGTCATCAGACCCTCCGCTATGTCTGCGGAGGGTGAGATCCCGCCGCCGGTTATGCTCTTGCTGGAATTTCGCGTCCCGATGTCGTCAGGGACAGCACGAGATCATTCGGACCCTGACAGGCGACGCCCATGCCGGACCCATCGCGCGACCAGTTAAGCGGTCGTTCGTTGGCGGGGGCGTTCGCGAGATGTGAGCGTAGGCTCAACACGGTCGTGGTCCTCAAGAGCGCGCCGGCGAACGGCGCGTCAATTTCGATGGGGCAGAGCTATGCGCAGAATTTTCCGAAGCCGTCAAGGCCGGAGGGGGAAGCGATGACGGCGCGCCTCCGGCGACGCGACAGATTTGCAACGACCAGATTGGTCGTCGGGCAAATCAGTTGCACATTATCGCGAGCTCCAAGGCCGCAATCGGCCATGCGGGAGGTCGAAAACGCGTGCGCGCGAAAATTCGTTTGTCGAGCCGGGTCAATGGGATCGCCCCGCTCACCACCAACCCCGAACATTTTCCTGTTTCCAAAAATCAGAAACCGTGCATTCTATGCCGGTCCCGTCCTCATGAGAGGGGCGCTTCGCGATCGTCATGAACGTGGAGGCGGGATGCGGTGGGCGCGTCGGGTTGCAGCGTGATCTGATCACGCGGACGAACGATCCGGTGCGCACGGCGAAGTCGTGATGTCCTGGCACCCCGATGCTGGTGTCAAGGTCGGAGAGACGAATGCTCCGACCGATGGTGGCCAGAAAGCCCGGCGCACCAGGGAGACCACGTATAAGCCGTAAGGCCATCGCGCGGGGAATGCCGGATGATGCGGCTGAACCTGTGGTGACTGCCGCCTGCTTTTTCTTCTGCAGGCGGGCCATGGGTGAGGCCCTCACCCGGCATTCCCCGCGCCCTCTCTCGAATTTCGAGGGCGATCTCGCCGGCAACACTCGGGCTTCATTCGCCGCGAGAATGCGACGTCGTGTCCAGGGGTGTTCGAGCTGTGTATCCGTTTGCCCTTCTTCCCGTGCGATCGCGTGAAGCGGTCGCCCGGAGCGACGCCGATCCCGAAGCCGCATCAGAAATCGTGCGCTCGTGACTGCACGGCACCCAATGGATTCTCGATCTTGTGGCTCTAAAAGTGCATGCTCTTGGAGATCGGGAGATCGGACGAGCGCTGCAAGTGAATGCGCCCTCTCCCACAAGGGGAGAGGGTGCTGTATCGCGCAGCGTAGTAGTTGGCGATATAGCACTCGTGCGACGGGATTCACGGCGCACCTTTGCACGCCCTACAGTTCGGAACTACTGCCGAGTGTGAGGGCGACCATGCAGATCCCACCTCAACATCTCCTGCCCGTCTCACTCGATGCGCGAGAGCACGGCGAGCTTGCGGATGCCCTTGTTCTTGTAGGCATCGAGGAACGCGTAGTAGTCGCGGAACGAGACGCAGCCATTGGAGTCGCCGTTCGGCCCGAGCATGAAGGTGTGGGCCAGGAGGCCGTTGCGGCCGTGGATGGCGTCCTCGCCGCCGATCGGATTGAGCCGCAGCGCCGGCACGCCGTGGAACAACGCCTCGCGCGGCTTCAGCTCGTAGATGTGCGGCGGCGTCACGCCGCGCATCTTGATCTTCTCCGAGCTCGGCTTGTCGAGGTTGTCGCCGAGGCCGGAATGTGCCTCGAGCTTGGTGCCGTCGGGCAGATACACCGCCTTGGCCGAGATGTCGTAGACTGCGGTGCTCAAATCATACGGCGGCCGGCCGCCGCGGGTCGGATCCTTGGCGATGCTGGCGGTGATGTTGGAATCAGCCGAGGCATAGGCCAGGAGGCCGCCATCCTGGTTCTCCGGCTTGCCCCAGAGCTTTTCCTGGATCGAATGCCGGTCGCCGGCGATCGACAGCACCGCCGCCTTGGCGCGCTCGGTCATCGCGCGCAGCGAGAAGCCACTGCTCTTCGGCGGATTGGCCTCGGCGGCCTGCGCCGGCGTCGCGGGCTGCGCGGCCGGCTTGGCATTGGCGAGCGCCAACTGCATCGGCGGCCGGGCATCCTTCTTCGGCGCCTCGGCGACCTTCGCAGTCTCGGCCGGCTTGGCTTCGACCGACTTGGCCTCGATCTGCTTGGCCTCGATCTGCTTGGGCGCGGCTTCGGCGAGCCTGGGCAGCGGCGGCGCGCCGTTCGCGGCGTTGGAGGCGACGCCCTGCGGCACGGCCGCGCCGAAGCGGTCGTTGAACATCTGCGGCGTGATGGCGGCGACCGTGGTGACGGGCGGAGATTCCGGGAATGCCGAGAAGGCCTCACCCACCGCATCGGCGGCGCTGCGCGTCGCAAGCCGCGGCGCCGGGCGCACGACGGGCTCATCCTGCTCGATGCTGCCCAGGGTCGGATAGGCATCGGCCGCGATGATCTTGGTATAGACCGTCACAGCGCAGCCCCCGATCAGGCATGCGATTGCCGCACCACCGATCAATTTGTGAGAGAACGCGATCAGGGAAGACTTCCTGCGATTTCGTGCGGCCAACGCAGCTCGACTGTTACTCATTCACTCACGCCCGAACGAATACTCGATAACTCTCGCTCGATGCGCCACGGACAACCGCTTTGCATCTCGCAGAAGCACAGAGCTTCATTAGGGCGACTTTTAGTTAAATGCTGATTAAGTTTTGGCAGATTAAGGGCGGGTTAACCATGGACGTCTGTTTTGCCGGCAAACAGGGCAAAAACAGGGCGAAATTCCAGCCAAAAGCAATATTGCCGCCCCAGGCCGTTCCTGAGGAGCAGCATTCGACGGCCGCCGGAATCCGTAAACCATCGCAGGCCGCGTTAACGATTGAGCTCTGCCAGAGGGGCGCTATCGATGACTCACGTTTAGGCGTGCTGACGAGGGAAAGGGCGTAGTTTTCACTTGTTCAAGGCCCCTGCTCGGACATGGTCTTGCCGATCTTCTCGACGCGTCTGAAAGCATTGGTCACGTACAATCGCATGTCGCCCGGTCTCCGCGGCAATCGGATCAGGACGGTCGTGGTCCAAGGCGCAATGGCGACGGCAGCCGCAGGTGGACCGCATCCGTAACAAGCCGGGATTTTCCGCGCTGTGGACACCGGCGGCGGTATGGTAGGGAACGATTCTCGGCAACACTCCGCCGGCGAATCGTACCGCGTCCGCTCCCTGCCGAACACGACACGAGAGGACTCCATGCAGATCCCCGACCGGAAGCTGGCCTTCGTCTTGGCCGCGAGCAATCACGGGACGATGATCGTCAACCGGCTCGACTATCGCATGGTCGACGCCAACCGGGGCTACGGCGTCGGCTATCAGATCCTCGACACGGGGGCTTTCGATCCGGGCGAGGTGCAGCTCGCCGTCCGCCTGCTCGGCTTGCGCCGCCGGCACCATGGCGATGGCGCCGTCGCGATCGACTGCGGTGCCAATATCGGCGTCCACACCATCGAATGGGCGAAGGCGATGACCGGCTGGGGATCCGTGCTCTCGATCGAGGCGCAAGAACGGATCTACTACGCGCTCGCCGGCAACATCGCGATCAACAACTGCTTCAATGCGATCGCCATCCATGCCGCAGTCTCGTCGGAGCGCGGCGTGCTCAACATCCCAAGCCCGAACTACCTGACCCCATCGAGCTTCGGCAGCCTCGAGCTGCGCCAGCGTCCCAACACCGAGTTCATCGGCCAGGCCATCGACTATGCGGAAAACACCGTCGAGGTGCGCAAGCTCCCGCTGGACGATTTCAATCTGCCGCGCTGCGACCTGATCAAGCTCGACGTCGAGGGCATGGAGATCGAGGCGCTCGAAGGCGCGGCGGCGACGATCGAACGCTGCACGCCGATCATGCTGATCGAGAAGATCAAGACCGATGCGGAGCAGCTGCGGCAATGGCTGGATTGCCGCGGCTACAAGACCATCGATGCCGGCATCAACATGGTCGCAATTCATGCGCGGGACAAGGCGCTGGCGGACATCATCCCGCAACAGCCCTGAAGCGGGCGTCAGCGCTGCAGCTCCGGCGGCGGGGTGCGGTCGAGCACCTCCCGCTTGGGCTCGCTCAGCGCATAGAAGGCATAGGTCTCGATGGTCAAAGGTCCACGCCTGCGTTCGGCCTCGCCGATCTTCTCGACGCGGCCGAATGTATTGCTGACGTAGAACCGCGATGCGATCTGGACCTCGTCCACGAGCAGCTGCGTGCCCGCCAACTGCGCCGGATCCGGCTCCGGAAAATTGACCCAGCGGATGCGCTGGATCGGCTGCAGCACGCAGGTCCCGGACGGAAGATAGAACGACAGCCAGGCGGTGGTGCCATAATCCATCGCCAGCACGCAGGAGGCGCCGGCGCGCACGCGCGCTGCCTCGATCTCGGCAGCCAGGGGGCGCCAGCCGACGCCGACGCTGCGGACGGTGGCATCGCGCCGATAACCGGACAGCAGGCCCGTGTTGGCCTGCACGATCAGCGCGACGAACATCACGACGCCGGCGGGCACGGCCCAGCGCAGGCAAAAGTCCGCCGTGCGCTGCTCGCGCGGGGACCAGGCGACAAGACGGGCCGCCGCAGCGGCAGCCACCACGAAGGCCGGATAGATCGGCGCGAACCAGTTGGCTTCGACGCGGGCATGCAGCGAATGCCACACGAAATAGGCGACGATGACCCAGACCATGGCCTCGATCAGGACGCGGGCCGCCGCGTCCCCTGCCCTGCGCCGGGCCAACCCATAGAGACCCATCACGCCGAGGATGAAGACCAGCGGCATGGCGAAGGCGAACTGCGTCGGGATGATCTCGGCGATGTAGACCGGACGAACCTCCTCGACCCTGGCGCGGCCGAGCTGCTTGATGAACGACACCCATTGGTGATCGGCATTCCACAGGATCACCGGCGAGAAGATCGCGAACGCCAGGCCGCCGCCGAGATAGGGCCAGGGCGAGGCCAGCCAGTGCCGCAGCTTCGGCACGGCGACCAGCCAGATCAGGATCGCCGCACCGAAGAACAGCGACGTGTATTTCGACAGCAGCGCGGCACCGACCGCGGCACCGACCGCAAGCCACCAGACGCCCCGGCCGGTCTCCAGAACCTTGGCGCAGAAGAACAGCACGAAGCTGGAGGCCACCAGCAGCGGCGCATCCGGCGTCACGATCAGGGTGCCGACCGCAGCCATCAAGGTGACGTTGAGCAGCAGCGCCGCAGTCGCCGCAACCCTCACGCTGCCGAACAGGATCTCGGCCGTGCGGTACACCGCGTAGCTCATGGGCAGGCCGAGCAGGATCGAGACCAGCCGCACGCCGAGCTCACTGTCGCCTGCGATCAGCGTGCCCGTGCGGATCACGACCGCGACCATCGGCGGGTGGTCGTAGTAGCCGCCGGCGAGATGCTTCGACCACATCCAGTAATAGGCTTCGTCGAAGGTGATCGGCGTGACCGCAGCGGCGATCAGCCTGAGCACGACGAGGCCTATGATGGTCAGCCAGACATTGCGGACCAGCCGGGCGTCGTCGGCGACGGCCGCAGAGGTCATCGCTTGCGCCAGACGAACAATCCGGAGATCGCGTAATTCCAGACCACGCCCATCAGCGCGCCGGCCGCGCCCGCCAGCCACCAGATCGGCTCCTGGTCATAGACCGAGAAGGCGACGCCGACATTGGCGAGCAGGCCGACCGAGCAGACCAGATAGAACGCGAGCAGGCCGCGCAGAATGGCAAAGCCCTTCAGCCGCTGGTCGCGATAGGTGAGGAAGTTGTTGAGGATGAAGTTCGAGGTCATCGCGATGAAGGCACCGAGCGCCTGCGCCTCCGCGAACGGCATGTCGAACGCATTGAGACCAAGAAAGAGCGTGGCCAGATGCACGACGAGGCCGGTGCCGCCGACCATGGCGAACAGCAGGAAGCGCAACGACACCACGTCGTTGGTCATCTTGGCCAGCACGAGGCCGAGGAAGTCGAGGGCGACCATCGAGTCGAGCTTGCTCTCGCCATGCAGGCGCGAGCCGAACGTATAGGGCACCTCGACGGTGCGCAGGCCGCCTTCCGCGCTCGCAATGATGTCGAGCAGGATCTTGAAGCCCTGCATCGACAGCTTCGGCGCGATCTGTTCGAAGCGGTCGCGGCGGATCATAAAGAAGCCGCTCATGGGATCGTTGACCTCGACCTTGAGCGCGCGGCGCGCGATCTCGGTGGCGAAGGCGCTGGCCCCGGCCCGCTTGCTGTCGAAGCTCGCGGCGCTGCCGCCCGCGATGTAGCGACTGCCGACGACGAGCTCGGCGGCGCCACTCTGCAAGAGCGCCAGCATCTTCGGCAGCTGGGTCTCGTCGTGCTGCAGATCGGCGTCGATCACGGCGGCATAGGGCGCACTGGCGGCCAGGATGCCCTCGATGCAGGCACCGGACAGGCCGCGGCGGCCGATCCGGCGGATGCAGCGGACGCGTTTGTCGCTGCGCGACAATTCGCGCACCACCTGCCAGGTGCCGTCCGGAGAGTTGTCGTCGACGAATACGACCTCCCACGGCACGTCCCTGAACGCCGCCTCCAGCCGCCGGTACAGCGTGGTGACATTGTCGCGCTCGTTGAAGGTCGGGACGACCACCGAAACGATCGGAATATCAGCGGTTTGCGGCGGCGCGGGCATGGCCGGTCGGAGGACATCGTTCATGGTGCGGATGCGTATATCTGCCGCGTTCCACACTGCCAAGCGCAACGGCTGAAGGAGGGCCCAAAAAGGCCGGACTGTGGTGCCGGCTTGCATCGCTCCCAAGCGAGGGGCCCAAAATGCCAACGACCACAAACAAAGGGTGCGCGTACATCCGGCGCAACCGCTCTGCCGTGGTCGTCTCGGTGCCGGAGCCGTTACAGCTCGACGTCACCGTCCCGACCAAGATGGGGCGCCTCGGCTGGATTGCAAGGGGCCCCGGCCGGCCTAGTTCGGAACCTCACGGACCACGGGTCCGCGCACGGCCGGAGCCACCGGAACCGTCTGCACCGGGGTTGGCGGCACCTCGACCTTGGCCGGCTGCATCTGACGGGCCATCGGCCCGACGGGAACATAGTAGAAGGCTGCCGCAAGCACGGCAGCGGCGACAATCGCCCCCAGCAGGCCGCCGACCGATTCCGCTCTCATTGCCATATCTCCCCTTCCCGGCCCGTGCCCTGGATACACGAGGCTCCGGAGCACGGGAAGAGTGACGGCGCAACAGCGCCGAACTGGTCAGAACCGGCCCGGTTGACTATCGTCTCCCTACCGCAACACCCTCACCAATCAGCATCGGAATCGATCCGTGAGCAAAGCCCCTGCACGCGCCTCGCAATCCAAGAGCCACATCTACATCGGCATCGGCGGCTGGACCTTCGCGCCCTGGCGGGGCGTGTTCTATCCGGACAAGCTGCCGCAGTCGAAGGAGCTCGAATACGCCGCCTCGAAGCTGACCTCGATCGAGATCAACGGCACCTATTATGGCTCGCAGAAGCCGGAGAGCTTCCGCAAGTGGGCACGCGAGGTGCCGGACGGCTTCATCTTCTCGCTGAAGGGGCCGCGCTTCGCCACCAATCGCCGCGTGCTCGCCGAGGCCGGCGATTCCGTGAAGCGCTTCTACGACACCGGCGTGCTCGAGCTCGGCGACCGGCTCGGCCCGGTGCTGTGGCAGTTCGCGCCGACCAAAAAGTTCGACGAGGCCGATTTCGGCAAGTTCCTCGAGCTGTTGCCGCGCGAGCTCGACGGCCGCAAGCTGCGTCACGTCGTCGAGGTCCGCCATGACAGTTTCTGCGTCCCCGGCTTCGTCGCGCTGCTGCGCGAGTTTGCAACGCCGGTCGTGTTCGCCGAGCACGGCAAATATCCGGCGATCGCCGATGTCGTGGGTGACTTCGTCTACGCCCGACTGCAGAAGGGCAATGACGAGCTTGCGACCTGCTATCCGCCGAAGCAGCTCGACGCCTGGGCGAAGCGATTGCAACTGTGGGCCGGCGGCGGCGAACCGGACGACCTGCCACGGGTTGACGACAAGCCGGCGAAGAAGACGCCGCGCGACGTATTCGCCTATGTCATCCACGAGGGCAAGGTGCGCGCGCCGGCTGGCGCGATGGAGCTCATCGAGCGCGTGAGCTGAGGCAGGAGGCGCATGATGGCCAAGAGCAAGACCCTGTTCACCATCGGCTATGAGCACACGCCGGCCAAGGCCGTGCTCGATGAGTTGCAGGCCGCCGGCGTCAAGCTGCTGGTCGATGTGCGCGCGGTGGCGGCCTCGCGCCGGCCGGGCTTCTCAAAGAGCCAGCTCGCTGCCGGGCTCGACGAGCGCGGCATCGGCTATGTGCATCTGCGCGGGCTCGGCACGCCGAAGGAGGGCCGCGAGGCCGCCCGCAGCGGCCATTACGACACGCTGCACAAGATCTACAGCGCGCATCTGAAGACGCCGCAGGCGAAGGAGCAGATGGACGAGCTGGCCTCGCTCGTGAAGAGCGCCGGTCCCGTCTGCCTGCTCTGCTACGAGCGCGACCACGCCCATTGCCACCGGCAATGGATCGCCGAGATCATCGAGGACCGCGATCAGGTCAAGGTGAAGAACCTGGTCGCGCAGCAGGTCTGACGCCTCACTCCACCGCGCAGGTGAAGGATGACGCCTGCTCGATGTCGCCGCTGACATATTTGGCGAATTTCGGCCACGGGCACAGCGGCCGCGTTCGCTGCGGGCTCCATGTCGATGGGAGCTCCTTGTTGGCCGCATTGACCGAGGCCGTGATCGCCTCCGGCGTCTTGCCCTTCTCGACCCAGTCCATCAGCGCGCCCAACGCATCGAACTTCTCCAAGGTGACGCCGCCGCCGCAATGGGTCTCGCCGGGCAGCGCAAACAGCCGCGCGAACGTATCGGCCTTGCCCTGCACATTGGCATTGAGCTTCTCGTACCAGCGGACGGTGTCGTTGATCGAGAACACCGGATCGGCCTGGCCGTGATAGATCAGCATCTTGCGGGCGCCGCCCTGGAACGCCGGCAGGGTCGGGTTGTCGACCGCAGGCGGGGCCATGAAGTCCATCGCAGACTCGGTGAATGGACCTTCCTTGGCGTAGATCTTCGGTGCGTCCTTGTCGAAATCATAAGTCTGCAGCTTCTCGACGAGCTTGTCGGGCGAGCCTTCGATCTCGACTGGCGGCGTCGAGAAGATGTAGTTGAGCGATGCGCCGCCCATGGTGGCAATGATCGGAAGGTTGTTCCACGGCGCCACCGGGCTCTCGACCTTCCAGGCGCGCCAGTTGCCGGTGCCGACCCCGCCATCCACCGGCCAGTCGGAATACAGCGGCTCGCCCTTCGAATTGTGCGGGCCCGCGAAGACTTTCTTCAAAGCATCGACCTTGGCGGCCGGCAGGCAGGCCTCGGTCGCACCAGCGGCGCAGCGGAGGCTGTCGAAATTGAACGCTTTCTGGCACGCCTTCAGGTTCGCCGTCAGCCCATCCTTGGCGCCGTCGAGCTCGTCGCAGACCTCCGTGATCTTGGAAGCGATAAGCTTGGCATCCTCCCGCGTGATCGACTTGCGGATGTCGACATCGGCCTTGGTCAGCGCCTGCACGTCCCAGGCGTGCTGCACGGCAGCGCGCGGCAGGTTGAAGCCGGGATTGCCGACCAGGAAGCCGTCATACTGCTCGGGCATGCGCTCGGCGGCCACCATGGTGTGGCGGCCGCCATTGGAGCAGCCGGCGATGTAGGAATAGTCCGGCTTCCTGCCGTAATGCGCCGAGATGATCGCCTTCGCGATCGGGGCTAGCGTGATGTCGGCCGAATAGCCGTAGTCGCGGCGCGCCTGCGGATCGAGCCCGAAAGCTGAGCCGGACGCAAGCCCGCGCGGCTTGTTGGCGGGATCGTTACCGGAGTGGCCGCTGTCCGACGACAGCACGGCAAAGCCGCGGGCGAGCGGCGTCATACCGCCACCGACGAGACCGTCGGCCTTGTCGCCGAGCGCCGGCACCACGACGCCATCATTGCCGCCATTGACCTGATGCAGGAGGCGGCCGTTCCACGTCTCCGGCAGCCGCATCTCGAACTGGATCGCATACGCATGGCCGTCGACGCCGGTGCGCTCATTGACCTTGCCGGACAGAATGCAATGCCGCGGCAGCCCGTCGGCGGCCTCCTGCAGCTTCGATCCCGTCAAGGCCAGCCCCGGAACCTTCAACGCCTCGGCCGTCACCTTGCTACAGGCAACATCCTCAGCCCGCACCGCCTCCAGGCCGGCTGCGCACACGATGCCTGCTGCGGCCAAAAACGACGCCCCGGTTCGGATCATGCGTTCCCCCTGATCATGCTTTTCGTTGAGGGCAGTTAAACGCGGAGACCATCCAATGTAAATCTCAGACGTCGGGCGACGGGTCGCCTGCGTCAGTGCAATTGCCAGATCTCGAACGGCCGGTCGTAGCCGCGCACCGACACCGCGCCGTGGAAGACGGCGTCGCGCGCCCCGTCGCCGGCCGCCTGCCGCACCTCGCTCGAGATCAGGAGGTGCGAATCGAACTCCTTGTTCAGCGCCTCGAGCCGCGAGGCGAAGTTCACGGTGTCACCGATGACGGTGTACTCTTTGCGCCGCGGCGAGCCGATGCTGCCGGCGACCACCTCGCCGAGATGAAGACCGATCCCGATCCGCAGCGGCCAAGACGACATCGCGTTGACGCGCTCCATCGCGGCCACCATCTCGCGCGCAGCCATGACCGCCTGCGCGGCGGCATCGCGCGACTCGAACGGCGCGCCGAACAGTGCCAGGAAGCCATCGCCGAGGAACTTGTTCACGATGCCCCCATGGCGCTCGAGGATCTCGACCAGCACCGCGAACGCGCCATCGAGACGATCGACAACCTGCTGTGGCGTCTTCGACCGCGCCGCCGCGGTGAAGCCGCGGAAGTCGACGAACATCACCGCGACCTCACGGATGTCGCGCGCCTCCGCCGTCCCCTCCTTCATCAGGCGCTCGACGACCTGGGGCGAGACGTGCTGGCCGAACAGATCGGTGACCCGGTCGCGCGCCGACGCAGCCTCGATGCTCGCCGCGAACTGGCGTCGCAGCTGCACGCTGACGGCACCGGCGAGCATCCCGCACAACAGGATGATGAAGCTGCGCTCACCGTGATAGTAGATCTCCGGATTCTGACTGAGATCGATCGAAGGCCGATCGATCAGTGCCACCGCCAACAACTCCACCGCGGCAACCAGACCGGTGAAGCTCGACAGCCAGAAATCGAGACGAAGCGTCGAGAGAACGATGAAGATGAAATAGACCAGCGGCACGCCGAAGCCCAGCGCCTTGTCGTGGCCGATGCCCTCGATCTGCAGGATGAGGACGAACGTTGGCAGCGAGGTCTCGACCAGGGCGCTGACATAGCGCCAGATCACCGGCACGTCCCGGCCGTGGCGGATGTCCGCCTTGATCCTGAACAGGATGAGAGTCTCGAAGCTGATGAATGCGACGATGATCGCGTAGACGTAGAGGACCCCGATCCGGCTCGGCCAGATCCACTCCGAGATCCTGGGCTCGAAGATTTCGACCAGCACCGACATCACGAGAAACAGAGCCGCAGTGGCGATCAGCGCCCTCACGCGCAGCAGCTCGGTGTTCAACGTCTGACGCATCAGCGCCTGGTCGAACTCGGCCAGCGCTGCCGCCGGCGCTTCGTTCGCCTGTCCTCCTCCCACGATCTGCATCTTGCCTCAGCCGTTCCTGCTCCCGGCCGCCATTGTGCCTCAATCGAGGGTGCGGCGGAAGCGCAGGACGGCGACCGTCATCGCGAACAGCATGAGACCGAACAGGGCGATCGTATCATGCTGCAGGTTCTGGAGCGTCGAGCCCTTGAGCATGATGGCGCGGACGATGCGCAGATAATGCGTCAGCGGCAGGCACTCGCCGAGAATCTGCGCCCATTGCGGCATTCCGAGGAAGGGAAACATGAATCCGGACAACAGGATGCTCGGCAGGAAGAACATCATCGACAGCTGCATCGCCTGCAGCTGATTCTGCGCCAGGGTCGAGAAGGTGTAGCCGATCGAGAGGTTGGTCGCGATGAATAGCGTCGACAGCAGCGCCAACAGCAGCAGGTTGCCCATGATCGGAACGCCGAACAGCAGGACGCCGATGCCGATGATGATCGTCGCCTGCAGGAAGCCGACCATCACATAGGGGATGATCTTGCCGAGCATGACCTCGACCGGCTTGATCGGCATCGACAGCAGGCTCTCCATCGTGCCGCGCTCGATCTCGCGCGTCACCGAGAGCGCGGTGAAGATCAGCATGGTCATGGTCAGGATGGTGCCGACGAGGCCCGGCACGATGTTGAGCCGCGACGAGGCCGCCGGGTTGTAGCGCGCGTGGGCCCTGATCTCGAACGGCGTCGTGACGGGATTGCCGGTGTAGAGATCGTGCGCGAGCGCGGTCTGCACGATCATGCCGAGCGAGGACAGTGCCGAGGATGCTGCGACCGGATCGGTCGCGTCGGCCGCAACGAGCAAGGCCGGCCGGTCGCCGCGGCGGACCGCGCGCTCGAAGCCGCGCGGGATCTCGACGCCGAACAGGACCTTGCCGGACAGCAAGAGATCGTCGAACTCGGCGACGCTCGTGACTTCCCGGGTGAAGCGGAAATAGGCGGTGTTCTCCATCGCCTTTAGGATCGAGCGGCCGAGATCGCTGTCCTCCTGCAGCAGCACCGCCGCCGGCAGATGATGCGGCGTGGTGTTGATGGCGTAGCCGAACAGCATCAGCTGCATCACCGGGATCATCACGATCATCGCGAACGAGACCCGGTCGCGCTTGAGCTGGATGAACTCCTTGACCAGCATCGCGTAGGTGCGCCGCCAGAAGCCGAAGCGGGACTCGGGAGATGCCTGGTGGACGGCCGCGTCGCTCATTGGAAGTTGTCCCGTGAGCGGTTCATCAGGTCGATGAAGACGTCCTCGAGCGAGGGCGCGGCGGGCTGCCAATGCAGATCAGCCTTGTCGCGCCAGGACGCGATCGCGGCGTCCAGCGCGTTGCGGTCGCGGCCGGACACGTGCAGACTGGTGCCGAACGGCGCCACCATGTCGACACCCGGCTTGCCGGTGAGATCTGCCGCGAGTTCGCGCAGATCATCGCCGCTCACCGTGTATGTGGTGAGCGCCGATTGCGCGATCACTTCGGAGACCGTGCCGTGCGCCAGCAGATGACCATAGGCGATGTAGGCGATCTCGTGGCAGCGCTCGGCCTCGTCCATGTAGTGGGTCGAGACGAGCACGGTCAGCCCTTCGCCGGCGAGCGCGTGGATCTCGTTCCAGAAATCGCGCCGCGCCTTGGGATCGACGCCGGCGGTAGGCTCGTCGAGCAGCAGCAATTGCGGGTTCGGCAGGGTGCAGGCCCCGAGCGCCAGCCGCTGCTTCCAGCCGCCCGACAACTCGCCGGCGAGCTGCCGCTCGCGGCCGGCAAGCCCGAGCCGCTGCACCATGTCGCGCGCGGCCTGGCGCGGATCGGGCATGCCGTAGAGGCGCGCGACGAATTCGAGGTTCTCCCGCACCGACAGGTCCTGATAGAGGCTGAAGCGCTGCGTCATGTAGCCGACCAGGCGCTTGATCTTGTCGGCATCGCGGCGGATGTCGAAGCCGAGGCAGGTGCCCTCGCCTCCGTCGGGTGTCAGCAGGCCGCACAGCATCCGGATGGTCGTGGTCTTGCCCGAGCCGTTCGGGCCGAGAAAGCCGTAGATCGAGCCGCGCTTCACTTGCATCGACAGATCATGCACGACCTCGCGGCCGTCGAAGGATTTGGTCAATCCCTGGACGTCGATCGCGATCTCGGCGGGACCCGTTCCGTTCATTGCTTGTCCGCCACCGGGGTCTTCGGATCAGGCGTTTTGGAACGCGGATAGATGCTGACGGGTTGGCCGACGCGCAGTGCATCCGGCCGCGACGGCCGCGCCTGGATCAAATAGACGAGCTTGTTGCGCTCATCGAGGCTGTAGATCACCGGCGGCGTGTACTCCGCCGAGGTCGCGAGGAAATAGACGCGTGCCGTCAGGTCATCAGCGCAATTGTCGCAGGTGACGCGGACCTCGTCACCGATCGCGAGTTTCGGCAGATCAGGCTCGGGCACGTAGAAGCGCAGCTTCATGTTGCCCGGCGGCATGATCGACAGCACCGGCCGTTGCGCCGCGACCATCTCGCCCTCGCGGAAGTAGATCTGCTGGATGGTGCCCGCGACCGGCGCCACGCCCTTGCGCCGTGCCAGCCGCGTCTGCGAGGTCACGAGATGGGCCTCGGCGACGCGCAGCGCCGAAACGGCGGAGTCGAGCGTCGCCTGCGTCCCCGCGCCCGTCTTGCTCAGGGCCGCGGCGCGGTCATAGGTCTGCTGCGCATTGGCCAGCGTCGCCTTGGTCTGGTTGAGATCGGCCTGCTGCAGATCGTCGTCGACCGAATAGAGCGGATCGCCGACCTTGACCACGTCGCCCTCATGCACGTTCAGCTTCGTGATCCGACCCGCTTCGTCCGGGCTGACGAAGATCATGTCGGCCTCGACCCAGCCTTGATAGCCGGGATCGCGCGTCTCCTTGCAGCCGTTGAACGTGAAGGCCGTGACCAGCACGGCAAGGCAGTGCAGCAGGCTCATGTCGGCCTCCTCGCGCCAAAGATCAGATCGAGATGGGTCTGCAGCATCGCTTCGGCGTCGAGCGGCGCATGTCGTTCGAACAGGCTCTTCCAGAGCACCGCAACCATCATCGGCGCGATCATCAGTTGCGGATGTTGCACCAGCTTGGGCTCGCGGATCTCACCGCTGACGATCCCGATCTGGATCAGGGCGCGCATGGCCGCGAGACCACGGGAAACGACCTCGCGGTAGTAGAAGTCGGCAATCGCGGGAAAACGGGGCCCCTCTGAAATGATGAGCCGCACGAGATCACCGCGCCGCGTGCCGGCGACCTCCTGGAGGAACATCCGCGCCAACCCCTCGACCATGTCGCGCACCGAGCCGCCGGCCGGCGGCGGCGCGGCAAGACGGCCGACGAAGGGCACGATCGCGGTCCGGATCAATTCCTCGAACATCGATTCCTTGTCCTTGAAATGCAGATAGATCGTGCCCTTGGCCACGCCGGCCCGCTTGGCGATGTCGTCCAGCCGGGTCGCCGCGAAACCGCGGGCAATGAACTCGTCCATCGCCGCTTGCACGATCGCCGCGCGGCGCTCGGCGGAGCGATCCGCCCGGCGCGACGTGGCAGCTCCCGCGTCCGCTGTCTTGACGGCCTGAACTCTGCGCTCGGACAATTTCGAAGGTTTCGACATCGAACAATTATGACTGACTGGTCAGTCAATGTAAAGAGGCCTCGCGGAGGCCGGTCTCGGCACGCGTCAGGAGGCCGTACCCGACAGCGCGCGGCCCCCCGTCAGACGACGCCGGCCGCGATCACGCACAGGATCTGATGTAAGGCCGATTGATCTCCCAGAGCTCGTCCACGATCTGGCGCGCAGCGGCGGCCGAGTTGACCACGGGATCGATGAGCAGCGCCTGCAACGCGAGATCCTTGGAGGCAGTCATGGCCGCCTGCACCGCCAGCTGCTGGACCTGAACCTGGACCGACATCAGCTTGGCGACGGCATCTGGAAGCGGGCCCAGCGACACCGGATGGATACCGACGCGATCCGCGACAACGGGCACTTCGACGGCGGCCTCGGCAGCCAGGTTGGGAATGACGTGACGGTTCAGAACGACGCCGGATTCGATGACCTGCTTCCGATCGTGCAACACCGAGCCGATCACGGTGACCGCGCGCTCTCCGGAGGGCATTCGCCACCAGTCCGGCATGCCGGCCCTGCCCGCCAGGACCTCGTCGATCTGCCGGATCAGCTTGGCCCGCTCCGCCTCGTCCCACGCGAAGTCGTACCCGCTCTCGCCCGCTTCCCAGCCATAGGCGAGATACTCGCCGACATGGCTGTCGCCGCAGCCCAGCCAGAAGCCGAAGTCGCGCAACAGCGCCCGCGTCAGCGGCGCGACCTTGGGGTCGTGGCTCCCAGCCTTTTCGCGGAGCAGTGGATAGAGATCGGCCCCGCTGTCGCGATCCCGGATCTGCATGAGACATTGGAAATGGTTGAGCCCGACGCCCCACACGTCCACGCGCTCCTCGGCCAGTCCCAGAATGGAAGCCACCTGGCTGCGCGCGATGAAGATGCCGTGGCACAGGCCGATATGCGCGAGGCGGCTGTGAAGCCCCAGCGCGAGGATGATGCGGCTCTCGGGATTGGAGAAGTTGATGAGCAGCGCGTCCGGACAGCGCCGCTCCATCTCGCGCACGAAGTCGAATACGACCGGCAAGGTGCGGAGCGTGAAGAACAATGCGCCCGGCCCGCCATTCTCGCCCAGCGTGTGACGGATGCCGTATTTGCGCGGCACCTCGAAATCGAGCTTCCACAGGCGGTTGCGGTCGATCGCGGTGGCATGGATCACGAAGCCGGCGCCGTCGAGCGCCGCGCGCCAATCCGTGGTCGCCTCGATCTTAAGGCCGGCGCCGGAGAGGTCGTTGAGCAGCCGGGCCAGTGCTTCCGACCGGGCCAGCCGGGTCGGGTCGCGGCCGACCAGCACGAGCGTAGAACCCGCGAGATCATGCGTCGAGAACAGGTCCCGGAACACGCTGAGTCCAAAGGACGCGCTGCTCGCGCCGAGGAAGACGATCTTGGTGACGGCTGCCATGAACAATTTGTGCCAGCGCCGCGCGTCCCCATTCCTGATCCAGATCAAACCGCCGCCCCAATGTTCGGCACGGCGGCGCGTCAATCGGTCTTGCTGATCAGCCGAAGTCGAGCACCACGCGACCGTCGATCTTGCCGGCCTTCATGCGGTCGAAGACGGTGTTGATCTCCGACAATGGCGCCGTGGTCACCTCGGCCGTCACCTTGCCGTCCGCGGCGAACGCGATGGCTTCGTCGAGATCACGCCGGGTGCCGACGATCGAGCCGCGCACGGTGATGCGCTTCAGCACGACATCGAAGATCGGCGTCGGGAATTCGCCCGGCGGCAAGCCGACCAGGCTGACCGTCCCCTTGCGGCGGACCATGTGCAGCGCTTGGGCGAATGCCGACGTCGACACCGCGGTGACCAGCACGCCATGCGCGCCGCCGCCGGTGATTGCGATCACCCGCTCCACGGCATCCTTGTCGAGTGCGTTGACGGCGTGCTCGGCGCCGGCCTCCAGCGCGAGTTTCAGCTTGTCCTCGGCGATGTCGAGACCGATCGCCTTCAGCCCCATCGCCTTCGCATACTGGATTGCGACATGACCGAGGCCGCCGACGCCGGAGACCACCACCCACTCGCCCGGTCGCGTGTCGGTCTCCTTCAACCCCTTGTAGGTCGTGACGCCGGCGCAGAGGATCGGGGCGATCTTGGCGAAGTCCACATTGGCCGGCAGGCGCGCGGCGAACGCCGCGGATGCGATCACGTATTCCGCGAAGCCGCCGTTCACGCTATAGCCGGTGTTGTGCTGGTGCTCGCACAAGGTCTCCCACCCGGTCTCGCAATATTCGCAGCGCAGGCAGGCATCGTGCAGCCACGCCACGCCGACGGCATCGCCGACCTTGAAGTCGGTGACGCCGGGCCCGAGCGCGGCGACGATGCCGGCCGCCTCGTGACCGGGGATGAACGGCGGCACCGGCTTCACCGGCCAATCGCCGGAGGCGGCATGAAGGTCGGTGTGGCAGACGCCGCACGCCTTCACCCTGACCAGAAGCTCGCCCGGCCCCGGCGCAGGAATCGGAACGTCCTCGATGACCAGCGGCTTGCCAAAGGCTTTGACGACGGCGGCTTTCATGGTCTGCATCTGTCTGCTCCTCATGTCGCGGCGCAAACTAACGACGTCGGCGTATTCCGGTCTTGATCGGCATCAAGCCGCGCCGCTGCATGAAGTAACAGTTTGATGACCGCGCAATGTGCCCGTGGCTGTCAGGCGTGAAATTTGAGTCCGTCGACGACCTTGTCGACCAGCTTGCGCTCCGCGCGAAACGCCAATCCCACCAGATTGAGATCGGCGCGCGCCACCGCCTTCACGGCATCACGGTTGGCCTCGTCATGCGTGGTCTTGAACATGTCCTCGGTGTAGAGCGCCGGCTTCACGCTGCGCGACAGCGCGCGATCCAGAGCACGCGCCAACGCTGCACGATCCGGCGCGCCGTAGATCAGGATCGGCTGCCCGATCAACGCGTGATACAGGGTTGCCGAGCCGTCCTCATAAGGCGCGCCGATGCATTCGGGAAATGCCGCGGCGATGCCGCTGGAAAGAAACGCCGCGACGTTCAGCTTCTGCCAGGCTTCGAGATCGTCGCGAATGATCAGCGCGATCTTGGTGTCGAATTGCATGTCACTTCCAGAGTTCGATGTCATCGAACGCTCAGAATAGCCGAGCCGCTCTCGAGGTGAAGCATCGAATTGAAAGCGCGGACGAGCAACCCCGGCAGCCCATCCTCTGAGACATCAGGCTCAGATCAGCCCTTGGCGTCGCACACCCAGGCGCGGATGACGCATTCCTTGCCGCCATATTTGTAGCATTCCCGGGTCGCCTCGTTGAGCGTGGTCGAGATCGTCGGCCGAACAGCATAGCCGTGGGCGCCGCAGGGATTGGTGAGATCGACCGCGAACGCGGCGCAGGCCTTCTTCATCGTCACCGCGGTGCAGTCGCCCTTGCACTGCTTGAGCGCCGCAGCCTTGGCGAGATGCTCCGCCGGATAGTCGAACGCCTGGCCATAGGCGGCGCACCGGCCAATGGCAAACGCGCCGGCGGCATGCGCCGGGCTGATGGCGCCGTAGCTCGCGATGCGCGCAACGCCAACGAGAACGGTCAATCCAAATGCAAACAGCGCGACACGGCGCGCAGCAGTCGAAGCGATCACTTTTTCCTCCCCCGAGGCCCAATGTCGGCAAATCTAGCCGGGGGTCGTTGAAACTTGGTGAATGGGAGGTTGAGAGCGGGCGAGGTCCGTAGCCCGCATGAGCGCAGCGATATGCGGGGGCGCTGCAGCCGTGGAGAGAGACTGTCCCCGCATGTCGCTTACGCTCATGCGGGCTACGCTGGCTCAGCCCGCCGGGCGGCTTCCAGCGCTTGCGGCGTGTCGATGTCGAGAAACGCGCTTTCACCGTCGACCGGCACCTCGGCGACGGCCTCGGTGTGCTTGGCGATCAGGTGCCGCGCGCCGACGTCGCCGTCCAGCGTCATCAGCTCGGCGAAGAAGCGGCGCGACCACAGCACCGGGTTGCCGCGGCGTCCCTCGGACACAGGCACCACGATCAAATTGCCGCGATCAGGCGCGAACGCGCCGATCAGACGGTCGAGCAGATCCGAGGACACCATCGGCATGTCGCCCAGGCACACGACCGCGCCATCGACGCCCTCAGGCACCGCGGCAATGCCTGATTTCACCGAGCTGGCGAGGCCGCCGGCGAAATCCGGGTTGCGGACGAAGTGGACGTTGAGGTCTGACAGCGCCTGCTCGACCAGCTCGGCCTGATGACCGGTGACGACGATGACCTCACCGGCCTTGGAGGCCAGCGCCTGCTCGGTCACGATGCGCACCAGCTTCTTGCCGTCGAGCTCGGCCAGCAGCTTGTTCGGCCCTCCCATGCGGGTCGAGCGTCCCGCAGCCAGCACGACCGCGGCGACCTTGCGTTCGCCCTCGGCCTCCGGCTTGGCGCGCGGCTGCGGCCGTGTCACGATCTCCATGAGGAGTCCGCCCACGCCCATGGCCGTGAGCTCGGCGCGGGTGACCTTGATGCCGGCGAGCAGCCGCATCAGCACCCAGTCGAAACCGTTCTCCGCCGGCGAACGGGCGCAACCGGGGGCGCCGAGCACCGGCACACCGGCGGCGCTACCGATCAAGAGCAGATTGCCGGGATCCACCGGCATGCCGAAATGCTCGATCGCACCGCCGATGCCGGTGATCGCGGCGGGAATGACGTCGCGGCGGTCGGCGATCGCGGACGCGCCGAACACGATGACGAGCTCGGCGCCCAGCGCCAACAGCTCCCTGATCGCAGCGGCCAGCGCGGCCTGCTCGTGCGGCACGCGGCGCTCCGCGATGATGGTGGCGCCGGCCGGCGCGAGCCGCTCTGCGGTGACGCGCAGCGTCTTGTCGATGACCTTGGGCGCGAGCCCAGGAAGAAGCGTCGAGACGACGCCGACGCGCTTGATCACATAGGAGGCGATGCTGAGCGCGCCCCTGCCCGCCGCAGCGACGGCGGCATCGCGCAGACGGCCTTCGACGCCGAACGGGATCAGCTTGACGGTGCCGACCATCTCGCCTTCGACCACCGGCTTGAAGGCCGGCAAGGTCGCAAAGGTGATGGCCTCGTCGACTCCGTTGATGCGCTCGACGGCGGCGCGGTCGATCATCAGCACGCCGGCCTGCGCCGCGAACAGATTGGCGCGCCCGGTGAAGGCGCGATCGACGTGAATGCCTTTGCCTGCGACGACCTTCGCGACGTCGGCAGCCGCCTCGTCCTCCGAGACATCGCCCGCCTCGAGCCGGACGACCACGATCTCCTTGACGCCCTCTCGGGCCAGCGCCTCGACCTCGGCGGGACCGATCAGCGTGCCCTTCTTCAGCACCAACGATCCCTTGCGCAGGGTGTGCACGGTCACCCCGCCGATCGCTTCAGTCGGACTGGCAGGACCGAACTTCATGCCGCCTGCTCTTTCTCCTTGGCCGGCAGCCGCAACGTGGCGGTGATCTCGGCCATGATCGAGACCGCGATCTCCGACGGCGACACCGCGCCGATGGCGAGCCCGATCGGCGCATGGATGCGGGCGATGTCGGCGTCGCTGGCGCCTTGGGCGCGCAGGCGGTCGCCGCGCTTGGCATGCGTCTTCCGTGAGCCGAGCGCGCCGATATAGAAGCAGTCGCGCGAGAACGCGTGCAGCAGCGCCGGATCGTCGATCTTCGGATCATGCGTCAGCGCGACAAAGGCCGTGTAGTGATCGACGTTGAGCGGCGGCAGGGCCACGTCGGGCCATTCGGCGATCAGCGGCACGTCGGGGAAGCGCTCGGGGCTGGCGAAGGCCGTGCGCGGATCGATGACGGTGACGTCATAGCCGAGCGACTTGGCGATCGGTGCCAGCGCCTGGCTGATATGGACGGCGCCGATGATGACGAGCCGCGCCGTCGGCGCGTAGACGTTGAGGAACAACCGCTTGCCGCCCACCTCGACCATGCCGCTCTTGCCCATCCGCAGTTGCGTTGCGAGCTCGTTGCGCAAGGGATCGGCGGCGATGTCGGCGGCCTTGACCAGACGCTGCTCGCCGGTGGCGACGTCGGTGACGAGAATGGCCGGGCGGCGCGCGGCGCGCTCGGCATTGAGCTCGGCCAGTGTTCCCAATTGCATCGGTCAGCCCACCTTCTCGACGAACACGCGGATGGTGCCGCCGCACGACAGCCCGACGTTCCAGGCGGTCTCGTCGGCGACGCCGAACTCCAGCATCTTGGGCTGACCGCTGGAGATCACGTCCAGCGCCTCGGTGACAACAGCGCCCTCCACGCAGCCGCCGGACACGGACCCTAAGAACGTGCCCTCGTCGTTGATCACGAGGTTGGACCCGACCGGGCGCGGCGCCGAGCCCCAGGTCTCGACCACGGTGGCGAGCGCCACGCCGTGACCGGATTTGTGCCAATCCTCGGCGGCCTTGAGGATGTCTTCGTCGCGGTTGAGCATGACTATCTCCTTCTCAGGCGGCGGGCCGGATCGCGCTGCGCTGATGCGGCGGCAGCGGCGACGACAGCGCCGAGATCAGCGTCCCGATCGAGGTCAAGTTATGTACCGGGCGGAATTCGTCAACGTGGGGCAGCATGGTTTTGATGCCCTGCGCCTTCGCCTCGAAGCCGGAATAGCGCAGCAGCGGATTGAGCCAGATCAGCCGCCGGCAGGAGCGGTGCAACCGGTCCATCTCGAAGGCGAGCTTGCTGTCGGCCTCGCGCTCCAGCCCGTCGGAGATCAGGAGCACGATCGCGCCCTGCCCGAGCACGCGGCGCGCCCACTGCTTGTTGAAGGTCTGCAGCGAGGTGGCGATCCGCGTGCCGCCGGCCCAGTCCTCGACATTGGCCGAGCAGCTCGCCAGCGCCTCGTCGGGATCGCGCTGGCGCAGCGCCCGCGTCACGTTGGTCAGCCGCGTGCCGAACAGGAATACCGAGACGCGCTTGCGCGCATCGGTAATGGCATGCAGGAAATGCAGGAACAGGCGGGTGTACTCGCTCATCGAGCCGGAGATGTCGAGCAGCGCCACGATCGGTGCCGGCTTCTCAATTCTCCCCAGGCGATGGAAGTTGATGATCTCGCCTTCGGTGCGAAGCGCCTGGCGCAGCGTCTTGCGCATGTCGATGCGGTGGCCGCGCGGGTCCGCGGTGTGGCGGCGCGTTTTCAGCTCGGCCTGCGGCAGCCGCATCTTGGCGATGGCGCGTGCGACCTCGGCGATCTCCGCCGCGCTCATCTGCGCAAAGTCCTTCTTCTGCAGCACCTCGCGGTCGGACACCGCGAGCCGCAGGTCCTGCTCCTGCGCCTTCGGCTCCTCATGGGTCTGCGGCTGCGACATCGCCTCCTGCACCCGGCGCGAGGCCGGCGGCGGCTTCTTCTTGGCGTGGTCCGGCAGCGGCACCGAATCGAGCATCGACTTCCATTCCTCGGCGGGACGGAAGAACAGGTCGAAGGCCTGGGCGAAGATCAGCGCATGCTCGTGGCGCTTGACGAAGATCGATTCGAGCGTGGTGAAGACGTCCGCCCGCTTGCCGATGTCGATCACTTCGAGCGCGGTCATGGCATCGATGACAGCACCCGGACCGACCGGAAGGCCGGCGGCGCGTAGCGCCCGCGCGAAGCCCGCGATGTTGTCGGCGATGCCGCCGGTCGGCGGCGCGAGGTGATTGATGGGCGTGGGCATCGGTCTATCCCCTCGTCATTCCGGGACGTGCCTCAAACTGAGTTCATCATTCCGGGGCAACCCAAAGGGCTGAGCCCGGAATCCATACTCACGGTCGTGGTTATGGATTCCGGGCCTGCGTGCTGCGCACGCATCCCGGAATGACGACCTTCGCTGTGGCGCGACCGCGGCTCAAGTTTCGCTGGTCGCGTCCTTGATCGCCTTCTGCAACGCATCCCCCTGCATGCGGGCGATGTCGTCCTGATACTTCAACAGCGCGCCCAGCGTGTCGCCGACGACCTCGGCATTCAGCGAACGCGCATCGAGCTCGGTCAACGCCGTGGCCCAGTCCAAGGTCTCGGCGACCCCTGGCGACTTGTAGAAGTCCTGGTCACGCAGCGCCTGCACGAAGCGCACGATCTGCTGCGACAGCCGCTGCGAGATGCCGGGCAGCCGGGTCTTGACGATGGCGAGCTCGCGCTCGGCGGAGGGATAATCGACCCAGTGATACAGGCAGCGCCGCTTCAGCGCGTCATGGATCTCGCGGGTCCTGTTCGAGGTGATGATGACGATCGGCGGATGCGGCGCCTTGACGGTGCCGAACTCCGGGATCGTGACCTGGAAGTCGGAGAGTATCTCCAGCAGATAGGCTTCGAACGCCTCGTCCGCGCGGTCGAGCTCGTCAATGAGAAGAACCGGCGCGCCTGCGACATCCGGCTCCAGCGCCTGCAGCAGCGGGCGCTTGATCAGATAGCGGTCGGCGAAGATGTCCGACGTCAACTGATCGCGGTCGACCTCGCCGCCCGCTTCCGCCAGCCGGATCGCGATCATCTGCGCCGCTGAATTCCATTCGTAGACGGCGGAGGCGACGTCGAGACCCTCGTAGCACTGCAGCCGGATCAGCTTGCGGCCGAGCGCGGCCGACAAGACCTTGGCGATCTCGGTCTTGCCGACGCCGGCCTCGCCCTCGAGGAACAGCGGCCGGCCCATCCGCAGCGACAGATAGGTCACCGTCGCCAGCGATCGCTCGGCCAGATAGCCGCGCGAGGACAACAATTCGAGCATCGCGTCGACCGATGCTGGCAGGGCCGGAGCACTCATGGGCGAGACCGCTTCCTTCCTCACGCGTCCGTCACGAAGCCGGAGCCTCCGGTTCGGCGGCTCCCTCCGATGCGGTTGAGGCCTTGGCGCCGGCATTGGCCGCATCCACCGCGCGGCGCGCCAGCACACCGATCAGATGGGCGCGATATTCGGCGCTGCCGTGAATGTCGCTGTTGAGGCCTTCGGCCGAGACCGAAATTCCCTCCAGCGCCTTCGGCGAGAAACGCTTCTGCAGCGCTTCCTCGAAAGCAGTGACGCGAAACACGCCATTGCCGCCGGCGCCGGTCACGGCGACGCGCACGTCCGAGGGACGACGGGCGACGAACACGCCGACCAGCGCATAGCGCGAGGCCTGGTTGCGGAACTTCACGTAAGCGGCCTTCTTCGCCAGCGGAAAGCTCACCTTGGTGATGATCTCGTCCGGCTCCAGCGCGGTCGTGAACAGCCCGAGGAAGAACTCCTCGGCCTTCAGCTTGCGCTTGTTGGTGACGATGGTGGCGCCGAGCGCGAGGCATGCTGCCGGATAGTCCGCGGTCGGATCGTTGTTGGCAATCGAGCCGCCGATGGTGCCGCGATGGCGCACCGCGGGATCGCCGATCAGGCTCGCCAGATGTGCGAGCGCCGGAATGGCCTCGCCGACCGTTGCGGAGTTGGCGACGTCGGCATGACGCGCCATCGCGCCGATCACCAGGTTGCGGCCTTTCACCTCGATCGTATCGAGCCCCTCGACATGGGAGAGATCCACCAGATGCGGCGGGCTCGCGAGCCGCTGCTTCATGACCGGCACCAGCGTGTGGCCGCCGGCGACCAGCTTGGCGTCTTCGTTCTTGGTGAGGAGATTGGCGGCCTGGCGCACGGTCGCCGGCCGATGATATTTGAATTCGTACATGGGGAAATGTCCTGTGCGCAGCGGGCCGACTGGGGCGAGGTCAGACGTTTAGGCGAGGTCCGATTTGGCCATCGCCTTGGCGCCGGCGGCGATCGATTGCACGATGTTCTGATAGCCGGTGCAGCGGCAGAGATTGCCTTCCAGCTCCTCGCGAATGGTCTCTTCGCTGAGCTCATGTCCCTTGCGATGGACGAGATCGACCGCGGTCATGATCATGCCGGGCGTGCAGAAGCCGCATTGCAGGCCATGGTGTTCGCGAAACGCTTCCTGCATCGGATGCAGCGGCGCGCCGTCGGCGGCGAGCCCCTCGATCGTCCTGACCTCATGACCATCGGCCATCACGGCCAATGTCGTGCAGGACTTGACCGCCTTGCCATCGAGATGGACGACGCAGGCGCCGCATTGCGACGTGTCGCAGCCGACATGGGTGCCGGTGAGGCGCAGATTCTCGCGCAGGAACTGCACCAGCAGCGTCCGCGGGTCGACGTTCGCCGTGACGGGATTACCGTTCACAATCATGGAAATCTTGGCCATTCAGGACTCTCTATTATCCGCGCGACAGCGTTGCACTGCAGCGCAGCCAGCAAAATCAGTCGAAAACCATCATATGGGCGCTCCCGGCGGCGGGCAACCTCGCCCCCGGCCGCGCATGGGTCGGTTGCGGTCAGCCTTGAACGGCCTTGGCGAAGTTGGCGAAGAATTCGTCGGCGAGTTTCTTGGCGGTGCCGTTGATCAGCCGCTGGCCGAGCTGCGCCAGCTTGCCGCCGATCTGTGCCTCGACATTGTAGGTCAACAGCGTGCCACCGTCCTTGTCCGCCAGCGCAACGACCGCACCGCCCTTGGCGAATCCCGCGACGCCGCCCTCACCTTCGCCGGAGATCTTGTAGCCGTTCGGCGGATCGAGATCGCTCAAGGTGACCTTGCCCTTGAAGCGCGCGGAGACCGGTCCGACCTTCATCTTGGCGACTGCGCGGAAGCCACCGTCCTCGGTCTTCTCCAGTTCCTCGCAGCCGGGAATGCAGGCCTTGAGCACCTCCGGATCGTTCAGCTTGGCCCAGACCTGCTCTCGCGGAGCGGCCAGCTGGACCTCGCCCGTCATCGTCATTGCCATGTGCATCTCCCCCGATTGGCGCGGTTAGAGGCATTCAAGTAAAGCACCGAACGTCCAAAAGGAAGGGCGAGCAGCGACCGGAAGCGTTGCAGAAAAGCCGGAGCACCGCAGCATTCCGGATCTCGCCGCCGTTGAGTTTTGATTGGCAGACGGCGGTGGGGGTGGTTAGTTCGCCATCGAATCTGCACGATTCCTCCGGCGGCGCGGCCGCCTGCGACAAGGATTCCGCTCATGCCGATGATCGATGCCGACGGCTGTCTGTTGAATGTCACCGTCGAGGGCCGCGACGGCGGACCGACCCTGATGCTCTCGAACTCGCTCGGCTCGACGCTGCAGATGTGGGAGCCGCAGATGCGCGCCTTCACGCAGGTGTTCCGCGTGATCCGCTATGACCGGCGCGGTCATGGCAAGTCGCAAGTGCCGCCCGGGCCCTACTCGATCGAGCGATTCGGCCGCGATGCGCTGGCGACTCTCGATGACCTCAACATCGAGAAGGTGCACTGGTGCGGCGTGTCGATGGGCGGCATGGTCGGCCAGTGGCTCGCGGCCCACGCTCCTGAACGTGTAGGCAAGCTCGTGCTCGCCAACACCACCTGCTACTACCCCGATCCGGCAATCTGGGACGCCCGCATCAAGGCGGTCGAGGACAACGGACTCGATGGAATCGCCGACACGGTCATCGCCGGCTGGCTGACTCAGGAGTTTCGTGATCACAATCCCGACGTTGCCGACCGGATGAAGGCAATGCTCGTGGCCACCCCGGTCGAGGGCTATCTCGCTTGCTGCAAAGCACTGCGGGCGCTCGACCTGCGCGAGGACCTGCCGGCCATCAAAAGCCCAACCCTCGTCGTGGCCGGCCGCTACGACAAGTCGACGCCGATCGCGATGGCGGAAGCGATCCGCAGCCGGATCCCCGGCGCCAGCATGACCATCGTCGATGCCGCGCACATCTCGAATGTCGAAGCGGCGGGCCAGTTCAACGATGCCGTGCTGGGCTTTCTGACCCAGCGCTGACGCACCGCGATGGATCAGGGCGTTACGCCTGCTGCGGCGCCGGCGTCGCCGTGGGCCCCATCTTCGGCGGAGCGGATGCGGAGGACGGCGAGGCTTGCGTCGACGGCTTCTCCACCAGCATGACGATGGCCGTGCCGAGCAGCATCAGGAGTTCCGTGGCATGCAGACGCAGTGCCTGGGGCTCCCCGAATTTGGCGGCCATGATCATGCTGAAGAAGGCGAGCATGCTGCCGAAAGCGAGCCCGATCGACAGCGCCTCGACATAGCCGGCCACCTTTCGCACCCGCGGAACCAGGATCAGGACCAGAAACATCGCGAAGAAGCCTGCGACCGTCAGTCGCGCCAGCGCAAGCAGCCAGGCGGCGCGGACCGTCTCGATGCCCGACAGCTGCAGGTAGTCGCTGATGAACAAGGCCACCGCAATATTGGGCCGCGCGAACAGCCCCTGGATCGGCGACACCATGATCTGAAACGCGATGATGGTCCAGGCGGGCACGAAATAGAGCGCCAGCAGCACACCGTTGACGCAACTGAGCCGCCAATTCCTGATCACGCAATCCTTGATCATGTCACGCCCACCTTTCCATCCCACAAACCGCCCGCCCGGCCGATTTCCAGACGAGCTAACGCGCGGCGAACGCGCCCGGCAATTTAAACCATTCGTTTACCTTAACAGGGTGGCGACGGGCGCGATCCACTAACGGTCACCGTCCAAGAGGCCGTGCCGATGACCTCGCCGATCAGGCCTCGACTTCCCGCGTGACAATGGCCTTCCCGGCCATCAACGCCTCCTCGAACGTCTGCATCGCATCCGACATTGCGCGCCCGCTTCGTCTTCAGCACCGCGATGCGGCTGCTCCGCTGAATGATCGCCGTAACCGACGCCTGCATCGGGGTCACGATCGATGCGCCGGCAGTCCGATCGCGTCGATGGCCACTGCACCGCAATTATGTGCGCCGCGCCATCATTGCTTTTGACTATCGTCAAAGTAGCTAGACAATGTGATACTATCTTAAGACGAGCGCTGCTGCGTTTCGCACAGCTCGATCGTCATGCGGCAAGCAGCCGCCGAGCGGGAGTACTGCATGAGACTGGCTCGGATCTTCATCGGCATCCTCCTGCTGGCCGGCGGCCTCTACATCCTGGTCGGCGAGCATTTCGCCGGAACTTCAGGCGACGCGACCGTCAATGCCCGGCTTTACGTCGTGCGCGCGCCGATCGAAGGCCGCGTGACGCTGGGGGTGAGCCATATCGGCGTCAGGGTCAACGCCGGGGAACTCATGGCCGAGATCGTCGACGACCGGTTCGACACCACGCGCCTGCTCAATCTCGAGCGCGACCGTGACGAGCAGAAGATCGCGCTCAAGCGGGTTCCGGCGCAGCGTTCGGCGCTCGAGCAAGCGCGGGCCGCCTTCGCGGCCCAGTCGGCCAACTACAAGACCGGCCGCGTCCGCCAGATCGCGGCACGCATCGCCGAGGCCAAGGCGGCGGAGGATGCCGCGGCCGCCCGGCTGAAGCTCGCTGATCTCACCTTCACGCGGGCCAACGAGCTGAAGGAACGCGGGGTCCAGACGGTCGCCGGCCTCGACCAGGCCAGCGCCTCGCTCGATATCGCCAAGCAGGATTTGGAAAGCGCGAAACAGCGCACCAACTATGTCGAGACCGAGCTCGGCTCCGCGCAATCGGGGGTCTTCATCGGCGACTCCTACAACGACGTGCCGTTCTCGATGCAGCGCATTCACGAGCTCGACCTGCGCCTCGCCGAACTTGCCGTGGACGAGCAGCAGATCCAATCCCGCCTGGTCCAATACGAGCAGCAGATCAACGCCGAACGCGTCCGGATCAACCGACTGACCTCGGCGACGCTGAGGGCCCGCGTCCCGGGCATGGCCTGGGATTTCCTCGTCGACGACGGCGAATATGCCCGTCGCGGTCAGGATCTCGCCAAGCTGGTGGACTGCAACAGTCTCGTGGTGACCGCGAGCGTTCCCGAAAGTCTCTACGCCAGCCTGTCGATCGGCGCCCCGGTGCAGTTCCGTCTGTTCGGAGACGACCGGATATTCGATGGGACGGTGACACGTCTCGGCGGCTCGGGCGCCTCGCAACTCTACGCCAATCTCGCCGTCGGCCCGACGCCGCAGCACTTGCAGCGCTTCGACGTCACCGTTGCGGTGCCAGATCTCGCCAAGCAGCCGGATCTGTCCTGCGCCATCGGGCGCACCGGCCGGGTGATCTTCACCAGCGGACCGATCGCGGCATTGCGCGGCTTCGTCGCCCGGTACGGCTACTGATGCCGACGCTGTCACCATTCCTGTCCGCGTTCGCAGTCGTTGCGATCATCGTAGGGCTGCGCGTCCTGGTGTTGCCCCTCCTGGACCCGAAGATATGGTACTGGCGGACCCTGCTCCTCAGCGGCTCGATCCTGCTGGCCTGGCGCTATGTCGCCTGGCGCTTCACCGAGACCCTTGCTCCGCCCGGCCTCACGCCGGATGGGATCCTCAGCTGGGGCTTCGCCATTCTCGAAGCGCTCACCGTTGTTTCGTCGTCCTTCGCCTTCCTGATCCTGACCAGGACCAAGGAGCGGACGACGGAGGCTGATCGCCATGCCGGCTGGTGGCTTCCGAGGCCGCCGCCTCGGGTCGACATCTTCATCACCACCTACAACGAGCAGCTCGAGGTCCTGGAGCGAACCATTGTCGGCGCCAAGGCGATCACCTATGCGGCATTGCGCGTCTTCGTCCTCGACGACGGCAGCCGGGCCTGGCTCCGGGATTACTGCACCGAGCACGGCATCGGCTATGTCGCCCGTACCGACAAGTCGCACGCCAAGGCCGGCAACATCAACAATGCCTTGCGGCTGCGCGCGGCGGATGCGGACCGGCCGGATTTCGTCGCCGTTCTCGACGCCGACTTCGTGCCTCATCTTGACTTCGTCGAGCGGACGCTCGCGTTGTTCCACGATCCGGCTGTCGGCCTCGTACAGACACCCCAGCACTTCTTCAACCCGGACCCGATCCAGCACAATCTCGGCATCGGCGCGTCCTATCCCGACGAGCAGCGCCACTTCTTCGACAACGTCGAGCCGGCGCGCGACGCCTGGGGCATCGCAATGTGCTGCGGCACCTCCTCGATATTCCGCGTCTACGCCGTAGAGATGATCGGCGGCGTGCCGACCGAGAGCGTCACCGAGGATTTCCTGCTCACGCTGCGCCTGTCCGCGCACGGCTACCAGACCGTCTACCTGAACGAGGCGTTGTCGGAGGGATTGGCGCCGGAAGGCCTTGCGGAATACGTCACGCAGCGCGGCCGCTGGTGCCTCGGCCTCATGCAGATCGTGCGCAACGTCTACAATCCATTCGGCTCCCATGGTCTCGACTTCTTCCACCGGCTCAGCGTGCTCGACTCGCTGCTTTACTGGACGTCGACCTATCCGTTCCGCCTCGCCGCGCTGATCTGTCCACTGCTTTACTGGTGGGGCGGGGTGACCGTGGTGAACGCCTCGATCGCCGACATCATCCGGTATTACGGCCCCTATTATCTCTCGATCATGTACACGCTGAACTGGCTGTCCAAGGGACTGTTCATACCGATCGTCAACGATGTCTCGCAGATCGTCGCCGCCTGGCCCGTGCTCCGCGCCGCCGCTCTCGGCCTGCTCTCCCCCGGTCCGCACAAATTCTCGGTGACCGCCAAGGGCGGCGATCGCGCCAAGATCATCGTCCAATGGCCGCTGATGCGGCCCTTCCTGATCCTGATGGCGCTGACGATCGGTGGCATGATCGTGTCGCTGACGTCCGATTTTGTCTTCAATACCACGGGGACCGCGGGAGACGGCGTCATCGTCGTGATGTTCTGGACGGTCTACAACATTCTGGTGCTGTCGGTCGCGATCGCCGTGTGCATCGACCGTCCGCGCTACAACCGGCCGCAACGCCAGATCGTCGAGCCGATAACCCTGACAGTCGACGGCGAGCCGCAACGCGGCTGGATCGTCAATCTCGGCCCCGGCGGCGCACGCGTCAGCGGTCCGGTCGGCCTTGCGACCGGCGCCATCGGCACGCTCACTTTGCCCCTGATCGGCGATATCCCGACCAAGGTCGCGGCGCCGACCAACGACGGCTACCGGCTCATATTTACGGTGACGCCGCAGCAGCGCGCCCAGATCATCGAGCGGCTGCACACCGCGAGCGGAGTGCCCGGCGCCGACAGCGGCGATCTCGGCCGCATGCTGAAAGAACTCGCGCGAGCCGTGGCCGATTGAGGAGAAGACGATGACGAGGCGACGGTGGAGCTTACAGACAGCGGTGTTCCTCGGCGGCACGACACTGATCGCCGTGACGGCGCTGGCCGTTGCCATCCTCTATTCGGCGTCGCTGCAGCGGCGCGGCGAGGAGCTCGCGATCGAGCAGCTGAGGACGCGCGGTGAGCTCAGCGCAAACCTGCTGGCGCGACAGATGTACGGCACGTGGATCGACGTGTCGCGGCTCGCCGCGATCATCGACCCCGCCGACGTCGCCGAGGCGCGCCGACAGATCCAGTTCGTGAGCCAGTTCCAGCCGCGCTATGCCTGGCTCGGCATCGCCGACCCCGGCGGCAAGGTCATCGCGAGCAAGGACCGGATGCTGGAAGGACAAAGCGTCGCCGACCTGCGCTGGTTCCGGCATGGACTCGGGGTGCCGACGGCGGTCGATGATCGCGAACCAGAGACCCTGGGCCGGATGTTGCAGGCCGCTTCGGGACCGGACCGCTTGATCGCCATGTCGGCTCCGCTGATGCACGACGGCGCCCCCGCCGGTGTCATCGGGGCCCAAATCGATTGGAAATGGGTGATCGAATCCGTCGCGGCGCTGGCGTCGCGCGACATCGATCTGGTGTTGCTGTCGCGCGAGAGCATCGTGCTGTTCGGCCCGCCGGATCTCGTCGGCAAGCAACTGACGATCGGCTCGGCGCAGGCCGCAAGCCGCGGGGCCCCGGTCGCGCTCATCGAGCGATGGCCCGACGGCAAGGACTATTTCACCGTCACGTTCCCCACCGTGAAGTACGCCGATCTGCCGAGCTTCGGCTGGTCCCTTCTGATCCGGCAGGACGCCGTTGCCGCGATGCTGCCGACCCGCCAGCTTGTGCGCTCGTTTTGGTTCAACGTTGCCGGTGGCGTGTTCTCGATCCTGGTGCTGCTCAATTTCGCCGCGAAATGGGTGGCGACGCCGATGCGCCGTCTTGCCCAGGCCGCCGAGACCATGGTGAAAGATCCGTTTTCCGGCATGGTGGCTCGGGAAACCCGGTACGATGAGGCGACGCGGCTGCGCGACGCCTTGGTCAAGCTCCAGTCGAAGCTGATGGCAAAAGTGCCTGGTCCGACGGAAGACGGCGGTAGCGGCATATGAGCGGCGCCAGCGACACGATCAGCTCGATGCGCTCGACGCCGAAGGTCGCGGCCCTCGTCGCTCGCGCCTCCTTCGCCATCATTGGCCCCAGCGGCTAGCCCGAGCGGCGGCGAGAGAATCCGAGCTGAAAGCGAATCCTCCAGAGTCCACGCCAACGAGCGGTCCTGCAGACGCGGGTCCTGGTATTGCTGGCCGGGACGCGGGCTGCCCCTCCGTGTCCCTCATCTTGCCGGTTCGGTCTCCCGGCCCGACTCTGGTGCCCCTGGTTCTTGTCCGCCAGCCTGCTCACGGGGTTCTCGCTTCGCTACCGCGCGCAACCAGTGCGAGAGCACCTCCTTCGGCGGTAGGTGCTGTGTTCCGCGGTGGTCATTTGATGGCGATGGCCGGACCCGAGAAAGGCACGGGAACCGCGCCGTCAAAGGAGGCGGGATAAGCCCGCAATTGTGGCACTGCACGCTGTTGCGGCACCCGGTTCCTAGCTGTTAGTACTGGCCCACGCGTCGCCTTGGGCGCGGGTGCGATCTCCAGGCATACCAGCACCTGCTCTGCAAGGCCCCCGCCGCGTTGCGAACCGGTATCGGCAGTCTCACTCACGGCAGTTCATGGATTATTTCGCGCAACAGCTCATCAATGGCCTCGTCCTTGGCTCGATCTACGGCCTGATCGCCATCGGCTACACCATGGTTTATGGCATCGTCGGCATGATCAATTTCGCCCATGGCGACATCTTCATGATCGGCGGCTTCATCGCACTGATCTCGTTCCTGGTCCTGGTGTCACTGGGCCTGACTGCGGTTCCGGTAATTCTGCTGATCGTGCTGCTGGTCTCGATGGCCATCACGGCGCTCTATGGCTGGACCGTCGAACGCATCGCCTATCGCCCGCTGCGGCACTCGTTCCGCCTGGCGCCGATGCTGTCCGCCATCGGCATGTCGTTCGTGCTCACCAACTATTCGCAGGTGTCGCAGGGCGCGCGCGTCAAGCCGGTGCCGCCGATCATCACCGGCGGCTATACCCTGCACGAGGGTGCGGGCGGCTTCGTCGTCCAGCTCTCCAACATCCAGATCGTGGTGGTCATCACCACCATCGTTCTGCTCGCGCTGTTCACCTGGCTGGTATCCCGCACGCGGCTCGGGCGCGACATGCGCGCCTGCGAGCAGGACCAGACCATGGCGGCACTGCTCGGCGTCGACGTCGACCGCACCATCTCGATGACCTTCGTGATCGGCGCGGCGCTCGCTGCCGTCGCCGGCATGATGTACCTGCTGTATTACGGTCTGGTCGATTTCTTCATGGGCTTCGTCGCCGGCATCAAGGCGTTCACGGCGGCGGTGCTCGGCGGCATCGGCTCGCTGCCGGGCGCGATGCTCGGCGGCCTCGCGATCGGACTGATCGAGACGTTCTGGTCGGCCTATTTCTCGGTGGAGTACAAGGACGTCGCGGCATTCTCGATCCTCATCGTCGTGCTGATCTTCCTGCCAACCGGCCTGCTCGGCCGGCCCGAAGTCGAAAAAGTCTGAAGATGGAGTCCGCGTGAGCGCGTCCCTTCCCGCCTCGTCGAAAGGCTCCGAACCGGTCGGAGCCGCCTTCATCCTCAAGAAGGCCTTTCTCAGTGCGCTGGTCGCTCTCGGTCTGTTCTCCCTGATGGTCGGCGTCCGCACCGAAGCGGGCCAGAGCGGCCAGCTCGTATACTGGACCCGCTTCGGCGACCTCGCCAGCCTGGTTGCGGCGGTGTTCGTCGGCTCGATCGCGGTCGAGCTGCTGCGGCTGTGGCTCGGACCGCGCGGCGGCCTCGGCAGCTTCGTGCCGCCGTCCGTGCAGAGCGGCATGTCGGTAGCCGGCCGCTATCTCGCGCCGGCGCTGCTGATCTTCACCTTCCTGGTGCCGGTGATCTTCTACAATCAGCGCTATATTCTCGACCTCGGCATCCTGGTCCTCACCTACGTCATGCTGGGCTGGGGCCTCAACGTCGTGGTCGGTCTCGCCGGCCTGCTCGACCTCGGCTACGTCGCGTTCTACGCGGTCGGCGCCTATTCCTACGGCCTGCTCTCGACCACCTTCGGCCTGTCGTTCTGGATCTGCCTGCCGCTCGCCGGTATTCTCGCCGCATTCTGGGGCGTGCTGCTTGGCTTTCCGGTGCTGCGGCTGCGCGGTGACTACCTCGCCATCGTCACCCTGGCCTTTGGCGAGATCATCCGCCTCGTCCTCATCAACTGGCAGGACGTGACCGGCGGTCCCAACGGCGTCTCCGGGATTCCGCGACCGACGTTGTTCGGCATTCCGCTCACACCGGGCGAAGGCGGCCTTGCATCGATGCTCGGCATCCCGTTCTCGCCGACGCATCGCATCGTGTTTCTGTTCTATCTGATCCTGGCGCTGGCACTCCTGACCAACTGGGTCACCATCCGGCTGCGCCGGCTGCCGATCGGCCGGGCCTGGGAAGCGCTGCGCGAGGACGAGGTCGCCTGCCGCGCGCTCGGCATCAACATCACCACCACCAAGCTGACCGCATTTGCGACCGGCGCGATGTTCGGCGGTTTCGCCGGCGCCTTCTTCGCCACGCGCCAGGGCTTCATCAGCCCGGAATCCTTCACCTTCCAGGAATCGGCGCTGGTGCTCGCCATCGTCGTGCTCGGCGGCATGGGGTCGCAGCTCGGCGTGGCGCTGGCGGCGCTCGCCATGATCGGCGGCTTCGAGCTGTTCAGAAGCCTCGAGGGCTACCGCATGCTGGTGTTCGGTCTCGCCATGGTGCTCGTGATGATCTGGCGGCCGCGCGGCATTGTCGGCCATCGCGCGCCGACCGTATTCCTGGAAAAATCCAAGAGCATCTCTTCGGACCTCGTCAAGGAAGGCCACGGATGAGCTCCGCTCCCATTCTCGCACTTGAAAACCTCACCATGCGCTTCGGCGGCATCGTCGCCGTCAATGCGCTGTCGTTCACCGCGCAACGCACGCAGATCACGGCCCTGATCGGCCCCAACGGCGCCGGCAAGACCACCGTGTTCAACTGCATCACCGGCTTCTACAAGCCGACCTCCGGCGTCATCCGCCTGACCCATGATGACGGCGCGCAGTTCGAGATGCAGAAGCTGAAGGACTTCAACATCTCCAAGCAGGCCAAGGTGGCGCGGACGTTCCAGAACATCCGGCTGTTTCCGGGCATGACGGCGCTCGAGAACCTGATGGTCGCGCAGCACAACGCGCTGATGCGCGCGTCCGGCATGACGGTGCTCGGGCTGCTCGGCGTGCCCTCGTGGCGCGCGGCCGAGCAGAACGCGATCGATGCGGCCGTGTTCTGGCTGAAGCGCGTCGGGCTGATCGACCGCGCCGACGACGCGGCCGGCAATCTCGCCTATGGCGACCAGCGTCGGCTGGAGATCGCGCGCGCGATGTGCACCTCGCCGGCCCTGCTCTGCCTCGACGAACCGGCCGCCGGCCTCAACGCGCGCGAGAGTGCGGCCCTCAGCGAGTTGCTGCTGTCGATCCGAGCCGATCACGCCACGTCGATCCTGCTGATCGAGCACGACATGAGCGTCGTGATGGAAATCTCCGATCGGATCGTCGTGATGGACTACGGCGTCAAGATCGCGGAAGGCACGCCGCGCGAGATCAGGGATGATCCCAAGGTCATCGCGGCCTATCTCGGCACCGACGAGGAAGAGGCCGCAGCCGTGATGGAGGCAGAGGCGTGAGCGCGTCCCTCCTCGCAATCCGCAGCCTGCGTGCCTCCTACGGCAAGATCGAAGCGCTCAAGGGCGTCGATCTCGACATCAAGCCCGGCGAGATCGTCGCGCTGATCGGCGCCAACGGCGCCGGCAAGTCGACCCTGATGATGTCGATCTTCGGGCGGCCGCGCGCGAGCTCCGGCAACATCGTCTACGACGGCAACGACATCACACAGGTGCCGACGCATCAGATCGCGCAGCTGCGCATCGCGCAGTCGCCGGAGGGACGCCGCATCTTTCCGCGCATGAGCGTCGCGGAAAACCTGCAGATGGGCGCCGACGCCGGCGAGACGACCGACGCGGAGCGGGCCAGCATGCTGGAGCGCGTCTTCGCGCTGTTCCCGCGCCTGAAGGAGCGCATCGACCAGCGCGGCGGCACGCTGTCCGGCGGCGAGCAGCAGATGCTGGCGATCGGGCGCGCGCTGATGAGCCGGCCGCGTCTGCTGCTGCTGGACGAGCCCTCGCTCGGCCTGGCGCCGCTGATCGCTCGCCAGATTTTCGACGCCATTCGGACACTCAACCGCCAAGACGGTCTGACCGTGCTGATCGTCGAGCAGAACGCCAATCACGCGCTGAAGCTCGCCCATCGCGGCTACGTGCTGGTCAACGGCCTGATTACGCTGTCGGGCACCGGCACCGAGCTGCTGCAGCGGCCGGAGATCCGCGCTGCCTATCTAGAGGGCGGCCGCCACTGAGGCGGAGCCCTCAAAATCCGGCCGAAATGACATTAGTCCTTCGTAGGTGTCGTCGAAAATTGCCGGTGACTTCGCTGGAAAATCAGCCACAATGCGCGCGGTCTGCGGCCCGCCGTTCGGGCCGTTCCGTGTCGACCTACCCCCCGCGAGGATTTCTCATGAAACCACTCAAACTCATCGGCTTGGCTCTGGGCGCATCGCTGGCGCTCTCGACCGCTGCTTTCGCCGAAGACATCAACATCGCCGTGGCCGGCCCCATGACCGGCAGTGAATCGGCCTTCGGCCGCCAAATGCAGAACGGCGCCGAGATGGCGGTAGCCGACCTCAATGCTGCCGGCGGCGTGCTCGGCAAAAAGCTCGCACTGCAGGTGGGTGACGATGCCTGCGATCCGAAGCAGGCGCGTTCGGTTGCCGAAAAGCTCGCCGGCTCCGGCATTCCGTTCGTCGCCGGCCATTTCTGCTCGTCGTCGTCGATCCCGGCCTCCGAGGCCTATGCCGACAGCAACGTCCTGCAGATCACGCCGGCCTCGACCAACCCGCTGTTCACCGAGCGCAAGCTGTGGAACGTGGCGCGCGTCTGCGGCCGCGACGACCAGCAGGGTCTCGTCGCCGCCAACTACATCGCGAAGAACTTCAAGGGCAAGAACATCGCGATCCTCAACGACAAGACCACCTACGGCAAGGGTCTCGCCGACGAGACCAAGAAGGCGCTCAACAAGGCCGGCGTCACCGAGAAGATGTTCGAGTCCTACAACAAGGGCGACAAGGACTTCAACGCGATCGTCTCCCGCCTGAAGCGTGACAACATCGATCTCGTCTATGTCGGCGGCTATCATCAGGAAGCCGGCCTCATCCTGCGCCAGATGCGCGACCAGGGTCTCAAGACCATCCTGATGGCGGGCGACGCGATGAACGATAAGGAGTTCGCCTCGATCACCGGCCCGGCCGCGGAAGGCACGCTGTTCACCTTCGGCCCCGAGCCGCGCAACAAGCCGACCGCGAAGGCGATCGTGGACAAGTTCAAGGCCAAGAACATCGATCCCGAGGGCTACACGCTCTACACCTACGCCGCGATCCAGGTCTGGTCGCAGGCGGTGAAGAAGGCCAACACCACTGACGCCAAGAAGGTGATGGACACCATCAAGGCCGGCGAGTGGGACACCGTTCTCGGCAAGCTCGGCTTCGACGCCAAGGGCGACATCAAGCAGATCGACTACGTCGTCTACAAGTGGGACGCCAAGGGCGGCTACGCCGAGCTCGGCGGCAAGGGCTCCTGACAAAACTCCTGATCCGCTTCGATCATCATCAGCAAAATGCAAACGCCCCGGTCCTGGACCGGGGCGTTCTGCTGAGAGCTTGGTTCGTCGTTGAAGCGCCTGCAGGACAGTGGGGAGCCACGTCGTACGGAGAGTAAGTAACAGGCCGGCTCAGCCGGCACAGGCCGAAAGCGATGGGGCTCCCTTCGCCGCCACTGCCGCACGGGCCGTTTCGACGGCACGCATCAGTTCGGCCGGGCGGAACGGTTTCTGCAGGTAAACGACCCGGGTCAGTTCGTCCGACATCGACGCGCCATCAAAGGCGGTCATGCCGGAGACGGCGACCACCGGCACGTCGGGAACCAGCGCGCGCATACTGCTGACCAGATCGAGCCCGTTGGAATCATCGAGATAGATGTCGACGATGACGGCATCGAACGCCTGGTCGCGGAACAACTGCAGTCCGGACGCAGCGGTCCCCGCTTCGACCACGTCGAACTGATTGACGCGCAGCACCATACAGATCATGGCGCGCACATCCTTCTGATCGTCGACCACCAGAATCCGTGGCATCAACTTCTCCAGAATTTTCCGTTGGACAACCTACAACCTAGAAGGAAATTGAGCACAACTACCGGTATATTTATCCCATTGGGGTAAAGGTGCAGTTACTTTAACTATCGACTCATTCTACAGAACGTCGCGATCTGGTACCATACAACCTTTATTAGAATATATAAACTTTTCGCGCGCCAGTCATCGACTCCCTTTTTTGCATGTTGGCTCCCGTTGCGCAGGATTCCCGGAGATGCAGAGCATCGAGGATCACCGCGAAGTCCTGCTGTCGACGTCCACCGCGACGCGCCGAGACCAGATCGCAGCACTCGCTGCGGTTGCGATCTCGACCTTGCTGTTTGCCGCCGCCGCTCCCTTTGCCAAGGTGGAGTTGCCGGCGGTGCCTGCGTTCATCGCGAGCTACCAGTCGGCGCTGGCGCTGAACGATCTCATCACCGCGTTCCTGCTGTTCTCGCAGTTCGTGCTGCTGCGTTCGCGACCGCTGCTGTGGTTGGCCTCGGGTTACCTGTTCACCGCGCCGGCCTCGCTACTGCACACGCTGGTGTTCCCAGGCCTGTATTCTCAGACCGGCCTGCTCGATGCAGGTCCGCAGACCGCAGTCTGGATCTACATGATCTGGCACGGCGCGTTCCCCCTGTTCGTTCTGGCCTATGCGCTGGACGACCGTCGCCGTCCGACGCCCGTTGGGTCGGTTGCGCTGTCGCTATCGGTCGCCGTGCTCGGCGTGGCGATTGCACTTGCGGCGCTCACCTGGGCGGTGATCGCCCATGATACGGCGCTGCCCGCGCTCGTCCGCGATGACGCTGCCACGCCGGCTTTGAAAGTCGTGGTCGGCGCCATCTGGTGCGTGACATCGGCTGCCCTGCTCGTCCTGGCGCTGCGCAGGCCGCACAGCATTCTCGACCTCTGGGTCATGGTGGTGCTGTGCGCCTGGCTGTTCGACCTCTCGCTCTCCTCGTTGCTCAACGCCGCCCGGTTCGACCTCGGCTACTACGCGGGCCGCATCTATGGCTTGCTGGCCGCGAGCTTCGTACTCGGCGTCCTGCTCGCCGACAATGTCAGCCTGCAGGCGAGGCTCACGCGGCTGCTGCAGCAGCAGCGCCGGCAGAGCGAAAGCGAGCGGGCACGCTTCATCGCGCGCGAGCGACTGTTCAGCGCTGTGGTGGAATCCTCCAACGACGCCATCATCACGCTGACGCTGCAGGGCAAGATCACGTCCTGGAATCGCGCCGCCGAACACCTGTTCGGATACGGCGCAGACGAGGCGCTTGGCAACGACATCGGCCTGATCGTGCCCGCCGAACGGCGCAGCGAGGTCGATCGCATCCTGAGCCGGATCGGCGGCGGCGAGAAGATCGAGCATCACGAGACGATCCGCCGCCACAAGGACGGCCGCGAGATCGAAGTATCGCTCGGCGTGTCGCCGATCCTCGACGCGCATGGTGTGGTCATCGGCGCCTCGAAGGTGGCGCGCGACATCACCGAGAGCAAGCGCACCCGAACCGCCCTGACCCGTGAGACCGAGGAGCGCCGCCGCATCTTCGAGACCTCGCAGGACCTGATCCTGGTTGCCAACTCCTACGGACAATTGATGCAGGTCAGCCCGAGCGCGGTGGACGTGCTCGGCTACCGGCCGGAGGAGATGGTCGGCCGCAATGCCAGCGACTTCGTCTATCCGCCCGAGCTCGAGGCGGTCCGTAGCCAGATGCGCGCCTGCCGCCGCGGCCGCGACGTCCACAATTTCGAGGCGCAGCTGTTGCACAAGGAAGGCCGCGGCGTCGTCCTGAACTGGATGGCGAGCTGGTCGGACCCGGTGCAGCGCCACTTCTTCGTCGGCCGCGACCTCACCGAGAAGCGCGCCGCCGAGGCGCAATTCCGCCAGGCGCAGAAGATGGAGGCGGTCGGGCAGCTCACCGGCGGCGTCGCCCACGACTTCAACAACATCCTCACCGTCATCACCGGCAGCATCGGCATTCTTGCCGACGCCGTGTCCGACCGGCCGGAGCTCGCCTCCGTCGCCAAGCTGATCGACGACTCCGCCGACCGCGGCGCGCAGCTCACGCGGCAGTTGCTAGCCTTCGCCCGCAAGCAGCCGCTGCAGCCGACCGATCTCGACATCAATGCGCTGTTGAACGAGACCGCAGCCTTGCTGCGGCCGACGCTCGGCGCGCAGATCGAGATCGAGCGCATCCTCGGCGCCGATCCCTGCACCGCGCTCGCCGATCCGAACCAGCTCGCCACCGCGGTCATCAATCTCGCGCTCAATGCGCGTGATGCAATGCCGCAAGGCGGCAAGCTCATGCTGGAGACCGCGAACGTCACGCTCGACCAAGACTATGCCGACGCCCATAGCGAGGTCATCGTCGGTGACTACGTGATGATCGCCGTCAGCGACACCGGCTGTGGCATTCCGCCGGCCTATCTCGAGAAGGTGTTCGATCCGTTCTTCTCGACCAAGGGCACCGGCAAGGGCACGGGGCTCGGCCTCAGCATGGTATTCGGCTTCGTCAAGCAGTCGGGCGGCCACATCCAGATCTACAGCGAGGTCGGCCACGGCACCTCGATCAAGCTGTATCTGCCGCGCTCGGCGTCCGCTCCGGCGACCAGCGCGGGCTTGCAGGCGCCGGACGCGCGCGGCGGCAATGAGACGATCCTGGTCGTGGAGGATGATCTGCTGGTACGCCAGCACGTGATCGCCCAGGTCGGCAGCCTCGGCTACACCACGCTGGCTGCAGCCAATGCCGTCGAGGCGCTCGACGTGCTGGAGCGCCATCCAGAGATCGACCTGCTGTTCACCGACGTCATCATGCCCGGCGCCATGAACGGCCGCCAGCTCGCCGACGCCGCACGGGTGCGGCGGCCGGCGCTGCGGACGTTGTTCACCTCGGGCTACACCGAGAACGCGATCGTGCACCACGGCCGACTCGACGCCGGCGTGCTGCTGCTGCCCAAGCCTTACCGCAAGCCGGAACTGGCCCGCATGATCCGCATTGCGCTGGAGGCGTGAGGCCGTAGCCCGGGTGTTGCATTGAGCCCTCGCGCCAGCCGCGCTATCCATCCAGCATCATCACCTGCCGCGAGGGCGACCGTGCAAAACCTCCTCACCGACATCGCGGGCGTACGCGTGGGCCATGCCCAGGACGCAGCGCTCGCGTCCGGCGTGACCGCGATCCTGTTCGATCAGCCGGCGGTGGCCGCGATCGACATTCGGGGCGGCGGACCCGGCGTGCGCGAGGATGCGCTGCTCGATCCTGCGAATACGGTGGAGCGGGTTGACGGCATCGCCCTGTCCGGCGGCTCGGCGTTCGGGCTGGAGGCCGCGAGCGGCATCCAGGCCTGGCTGGCGGAACAGGGCCGCGGCTTTGCCGTGCGCGACGCGCTGATCCCGATCGTCCCCGGCGCGATCGTGTTCGACCTCTTGAACGGTGGCAACAAGGCCTGGGGCCGCTACGCGCCCTATCGCGAGCTCGGCTATGCGGCCGCAGCGGCCGCCGATACCAGCTTCGCGCTCGGCAGCGTCGGTGCCGGGCTCGGCGCCACCACGGCCAACCTACAGGGCGGGCTCGGCTCGGCGGCGGCGACGACGACAGGCGGGATCAAGGTCGCTGCCATCGCGGTGGTCAATGCCGTCGGCAGCGTCACGGTCGGCGACGGCCCGTGGTTTTGGGCGGCACCGTACGAGGTCGACGGCGAGTTCGGCGGCCGCGGCCTGCCGGCCGCGTTCACGCCGGACATGCTGGCGATGCGCATCAAGGGCGGCCCGGCGGCGTCAGCCTCCGAGAACACGACCATCAGCCTCGTCGTGACCGACGCCGTCTTGACCAAGGCGCAGGCCAAGCGGCTCGCGATGATGGCGCAGACCGGCATGGCGCGCGCGATCTATCCGGTGCATCTGCCGCTCGACGGCGACATCGTGTTCGCGGCGGCGACTTGCGCCAAGCCGATCGAGCCGCTGGTCGAGCTGAGCGAGCTCGGCATGGTCGCGGCCAATGTGCTGGCCCGCGCGATCGCACGCGGCGTCTATCACGCGCGACCGCTGTCGTTCGCCGGCGCGCTGCCGTCCTGGCAAGGCCGCTTCGGCGGCTGAGCCTAGGCGCTCACCGCGGTCGTGGAGGACGTCGAGGCCGACAGCATCTTCGACTGCCGCTGGATCAGCTTCTCGATCAGATTGTAGGACGACGTGGCGGCGTTCGACGCGGTGGTAGCCGCTGGCGTCGTCAGCGTCACCTTGGAGCCGTCGGCATAGGTGATGGCGGTCGTCGCCGAGCCGTCGCTGTTGGTCGACGAGGAGCTCGACGCGCCCGACATTGCCTGCATCAGCGCGTCCGCCCCTGCCCCTGACGAATTGCCGGAGCTGCCAGCCTCCCCGGCTCCAGCACGATGATGATGACCACGGCGGCCGCGCGCGCCCTGCAGCGCCGATGTCAGTTCGTCCATGCTGACATTGCCGTCGCTGTTGCTGTCGAGCTTGCCGAACACCTTGTCGGTATTGGCGAGGTTGGTGCCGCCGGCGCCGAGCGCGGTCTCGAATTCGGACTTTGTGATCTTGCCGTCACCGTCGCCGTCGATCTGCGAGAACAGGTCCTGCAGCGGGCTGGTCGAGGCGTTCGCACCCGATGTGCCGGACTGGCTCTGCGCTGCGAGCAGCGCGTTCATCGTCTCCGGCGCGATCTGCCCCGAACTGCTGCTGCCGGAGCTCGACCACGGGCTGAAATTGCCGGAGCTGCTCGAGCTGCCGCCGTTCAGACTGAACACGCCGCCGCCGGCATTGCCCGATTTGCCGGAACCGGACTTCGTCGACCCAAGCGACTGCAGGGCTTCCAGGGCCGATGAGGCGGCCCCCAATGCAAACCACATGGCGAAACTCCGAGGTGGCCGCAATGCGCGGCGAAACAACGTCGGATCTCTCCGTCGCAATCCCCGTGCCAGCGCCAAACCGCTGATATGTCCGGATATTTCGAGATGTTGCGGATGCCCAAACCCGGCAGTTCATGCCGCGCTCGGCAGATTTTTCCCGCTCGCGTTGCCCGACCGGCCCCTGCATGATACGGCGACATCCCCGATCGCCCTGGAACAGCCGCCCATGACCCAAACCTTCACGCCGCGTCCGCTCGTCATCGCGCCATCGATCCTGGCGTCGGATTTCTCCAAGCTCGGCGAGGAGGTGCGCGCCGTCGATGCCGCCGGCGCCGACTGGATCCATCTCGACGTGATGGACGGCCACTTCGTGCCGAACATTTCCTACGGCCCCGACGTGATCAAGGCGCTGCGCTCCCACACGACCAAGATCTTCGACGCGCATCTGATGATCACGCCGTGCGATCCCTATCTCGAAGCCTTCGCCAAGGCCGGCTGCGACCACATCACGGTGCATGCGGAGGCCGGTCCACACTTGCATCGCTCGCTGCAGGCGATCCGCGCGCTCGGCAAGAAGGCCGGCGTCTCGCTCAACCCCTCGACCCCGCTCAGCGTGATCGAATACGTGCTCGACCTCGTCGATCTCGTGCTGATCATGTCGGTCAATCCCGGCTTCGGCGGCCAAGCCTTCATCCCTTCCGCGATCGGCAAGATCCAGGATCTGCGCGCGATGACCGCGGGCCGGCCGATCGATATCGAGGTCGATGGCGGCGTCGGCCGCGACAATGCCGGCGCGCTGGCCGCGGCCGGCGCCAACGCCTTCGTCGCCGGCTCCGCCGTATTCAAGGGCGGCACGACGGAGGCCTACCGCAGCAACATCTCCGCGATCCGCAGCGCCGCCGCGTCGGCGCGCGGCGAAGCGATCTGAGGCACGCGGGGCGGGATGCACACGCTCACGCCGCGGCCGCTGACCAAGGCGGCCTTTGCTGATTTCGGCGACGTCGTCGAGACCGACGGCGCCCAACCCATCGAGATCAACCAGGGCTTCGCCCGCCGCTGCAACGGCCTCGCCGCGATCGACGTGACGTCGGGCGGCGCAGACGTGAACATCAGCCTGTTCGAGGCCAAGCCGCGGCCGCAACCGATCGAGATCAAGCTGATGGAGCGGCATCCGCTCGGCAGCCAGCTGTTCATGCCGCTGCAGGACCGGCCCTGGCTGGTGCTGGTCTGCGACGACCCGCGTGATCCCGCGAGCTACCATGCCTTCACGGCCAGCGGACGCCAGGGCGTCAATTACGCCCGCAACGTCTGGCACCATCCGCTGCTGGTGTTCGATGAGGCCTCGCGCTTCATGGTGGTCGACCGCATCAGCCCCGACAATCTCGAGGAGCTGTGGCTCGACGAGCCGCTGTTTCTAAGCATCCCCTGAATGGTGGCGCGCGCAGGCTGATCCGTGCGCAGGAGAGACGACGATGGACAAGCCGAACTACTTCGTGCCGCAGGGCGGCCACCCGCCGCAGACCGACCTGCTCACCGGGCGCGCCGTGTTCACTGAAGCCTACGCGGTCATTCCCAAGGGCGTGATGCGCGACATCGTCACCTCGGCGCTGCCGTTCTGGGACAAGACGCGGACCTGGGTGATCGCGCGCCCCCTGTCGGGCTTCTCGGAGACGTTCTCGCAATACATCGTCGAGGTCTCGCCCGGCGGCGGCAGCTCCCAGCCCGAGCCGGATCCGGAGGCCGAGGGCGTGCTGTTCGTGGTCGGCGGCGAGATCCTGCTCACCATCGCCGGCAAAGAGCATCGCCTGGGCAATGGCGGCTACGCCTTCCTGCCGCCGGCCTGCAAATGGACGCTGCGCAACGACAGCCAGGCGCCCGCGACCTTCCACTGGATCCGCAAGGCCTATGAGGCCGTCCCCGGCATCGCCGTGCCCGAGGCTTTCGTCACCAACGAGGCGACGATCGCCCCTGCCGCGATGCCGGAGACGCAGGGCCGCTGGGCCACCACGCGCTTCGTCGATCCGCTCGACGTCCGCCACGACATGCACGTCAACATCGTCACCTTCGAGCCCGGCGCCGTGATCCCGTTCCTGGAGACGCATGTGATGGAGCACGGGCTCTATGTGCTCGAGGGCAAGGCGGTCTACAAGCTCAACCGCGACTGGGTCGAGGTCGAGGCCGGCGACTTCATGTGGCTGCGCGCCTTCTGCCCGCAGGCCTGCTACGCCGGCGGCCCCGGCCGCTTCCGCTATCTGCTCTACAAGGACGCCAACCGGCACATGAAGCTGCGACCGTTCAGGTGAGAGGCGCGGTCGCGCAATCGGACCCGGACTTCGATCTCAACTCTAACGTCTCACGTCCCCGACACGACCTTCGCCGGCGCGTCGTCATCCTCCTCATCCGCCTCGCGCACCACGTGGCGTGTGCGCACCACCGTGACGGTGCAGCCCGCCTCCGCGGCGACCTTCGCCGAGACGCTGCCGAGCAGTGAGCGCAGTACGGAATCGCGGCGGGCGCCGATGATGATGTGGTCGACCTGGTTGGCCTCGGCGAACTCGATGATGGCGGCGGCCGGATCGACGGCCTCCAGCACGTGCACCGTCAGCCGGCTCGTGTCGAGCTTGAGCGGCGTCGCCCAGTGCTTCAGCGCGACCATGCGGTCGATGTGCTTGTTGTTGCCCTCCTCGTCCAGGGTGCGGTCGATGGTGAGGCGCCCGAGCTTCAGCACGTTGACGCAGGCGAGCCGCGCCGCGGGCAAAGTGGCGAGGATGCGCTGCGCGGTCAGCCGCAGCGCGCCGTTGAGCTCCTCGCCGCCTTCCACGGTGTCGATCGCGACCGCCACGATCGGGCTGGAGGCGATCTGCACCGCGACGTCGGATGATTTCTGTTCCGGCTGCACCAGGCCGCGGTTGAAGCGGCGGCGCCACACCGTGGTGATCGGATCGCGCGTCACCTTCGCTGAACGCGCCGTGAGCTTGACCTGGTCGGGATGGCCGAGATCGAAGGCGAGTTGCGCCGCGGTCGGGTAGCGCCACACCGACTCGATCTCGAGACAGCGCAGCACGATCTCCTGCAGCCACGGTGGATAGTCCGACTTCAATTGTCGCGGCGGATAGGGATCGCGCCAGAGACGCCGGCGCATGCCGCGCAGGGTCTCGCTCTCGCCGAACGGCCGCACGCCGGTAGTGAAGAAAAAGAGCAGCACGCCGAGTGAAAAAATGTCGCTGCGCGGATCGCTGCGCGTCCCCATCATGCGCTCGGGCGCCATGTAGGGCGCGGTGCCGTAAGGCAGGCGGAATTCCTCCTGCAAGAGATCCGGCAGGTGCCTATGGCAGGACAGGCCGTAGTCGATCAACACCGCCTCCCCTGACGGCCGGAACATGATGCTCGATGGCTTGATGTCGTGATGGATCACGTGCTGCCGGTGAATGTCGGCGAGCGCCGTCGCGATCTTCGCGACCAGCACCCGCGTCTCCTCGTAAGCCAGTGGCAGCTCGGGCAGCCGCCCGTACAGCGTCTCGCCCGGAATTTGCTCGATCACCACATAGGCCTGGGTGGCGAAATCGCCGGTGCCGAAACAGGCCGGCACGTGCGGTCCCGACAGTCTTGGCAGGATCATCTGCTCCATCTCGAAGCTGACGATCGCCGCGGGGTCCTCGCCCTCGGAGACGCGCGGCACCTTCATCAGGATCGGCCGGTCGATATCCGGACGGGTGACGCTCCACAACGTCGCCATGCCGCCGGAATGCACGCATTCGCCGACCGTGAAGCCGTCGATCACGACGCCCGGCTGAAGCTTTGACCTCGGCATGTTCTATCGCCCCATCGAGAGCCGTTGCGCCAGCCAGGGCGGCAGGCCGTTGTCGCGAATGCGCTGCGCCGCCGCCTCGACGTCGTAGGGCACGCGGCAATAGGTCAGCTCGCGGGTCTTGGTGTCGAAGGTCACGAACGACGCGGCAGGATCACCGTCGCGCGGCTGGCCGACCGAGCCGACCACGGCCAGCCATTGCCGGCCGCGCAACAGCTGAATGGGCATGTTGGCGGTCGGGGTGAAGCTCGTCATCTTCGCGGTCGCGGACATCGAATACAGCGCGGGACGATGGATGTGGCCGCAGAACGTCACCTGCGCCTCGGTCGCGATCATGCTGCGGGCCGCGTCGGCCGACGACTGCACATAGCGCCAGCGCGGTGGGCTGGACGCCTCCGCATGCACGAACAACCGGTCGTCGTCACCGATGCTCATCGGCAGCTCGGCGAGAAAGCGGCGCTGCTCGGCGCTGAGCCGGCCGCGCGTCCACTCCATCGCCGCCTGCGCCTCGGCATTCATGGTCTCACTCGCGACCGAGACCGCATTGTCATGATTGCCGCGCACCGCCAGCCCGCCACCGGCGACGATCTCCATGACGGTGTCGACCGACCATTCCGGATCGGCGCCATAGCCGACGATGTCGCCGAGACAGATGAGGCGGTCCGCGCCACGCGCACGCGCCGCCTCGAGGCAGGCTGCAAAGGCCTGCCGATTGGCATGGATGTCGGTCAAAATCGCCAGCAGCACCCGTTTCCTCCGGTTCTCAAGCTAGCGGCCGTGGTCGCACGAGACTTGAGGAACATCAAACAAGATAGGCGGAGAGATGCGGAATGTCAGCGTTGCAGGTCCCCTGCGATGCGCCGGTGCGGCTTTCCTTCCCTGGGTAAAGCTGAAGCCCAGGACGTTGCGGTGGTTCGGTCTGGCGACCGCACCCTTGGCCCTGTTGACCTTGAGCTCGAGGCGCCGTGCCAGGAACGTCTCGATGCCCGCCATCATTCGCGCGCTCGCTTCACGCGGAGGATACGGCTGCAGCCGCCTACTGCTCGTCCTTCGGCGGCATGCGTGGTGGCAGCAGCGGCGTGAACGAGACGCCGTCGCCGGCGTTCTTGGCGGCCTTGAACTCGCCGGTGGAGGGATCACCGCCGGCGGTCTCGATGATCGTCTTCGGCAGAATGTATTCGCGCGCGGCATCGATGACCCCGCCGTCGCCGGTGCCGAAATCGGCGGCGCGGCCGCCCTGCGGATGGCCGGCCGCGATCTGGTCGGCGGCGTGCTGGGCCTTGTCGGCAAGTGTGTCGCTGTAGGGGATACGATAGGCGCGCGGCACGCCGCTCGGACGGTTGTCGTCGTCGAGCGCCTCGACCCACAGATAGACCGTGCCGGGATCGCCCTCGACGGAGTGCGGATCGACGATCCGCACCTGCAGCACCTTGAAGCTCCTCGGCAGCCGGTCGACGCTGGCCCAGCCGAGCAGGCCGCGGGCACCGACGAAGCTGCCGACATAGAACGCGCTGGTGATGACCACGGCGACCGCCTTGGCCTGCCACGGCAGCCGGGCATAGACCAGCACCAGCAGCAGCAGCGCGCCGATCAGCGCGTAGCACACGGACAGGGTGACGATGACGGTCTGCAGATTGCTCGTCATGGCCTGAGCATCCTGACGCCGGTCTTGGGATCGATATCGGCGCCGTTGCGCCAATTGCTGCGGAACGTCTCCAAGAGCGATTTCGGCCGGCGCTGCACGTCGATCACCTTGCCCTCGGCATTGAGCTTGAAGCGCAGCGCCGTCTTCTCGTCGCCGGAATGGTCGAGCACGACCTTGTCGTCGAAGATCACCTGCGCAGTCGGGTTGAGCTTCTGCACCTTCACGGTGGCCTCGACCGGCGCACCGCTGACGTTCTGGAAATGCGAGATGTTGACGGTGTATTCGCCGGCGACGATGCCTCTGACGGTGACGATCTCCTCGCGGATCGGCGACGGGATCTTCAGGCCGTTGACCAGGATGAAATCGTTGGCGCCGCCGCGGTCGTCGCGATCGAGGGTGAGGAAGCCGGCCTCGCGATGCCTGTACCAGGCGATGTTGCCGACGGGGTCCTGCACGAACAGGTCGAGATCGTCGGGATGGCTATCCGGCCAATCCATCGTGATCAGGAACTCGGCTTTCGAGTCGACCTTACCGTCCTTGGCGTCCGGCGAGATCGCGAGCACCGCGATGAAGAAGAAGAACGCGACGATCTGCAGCGCCTTGAACAGCATCACGCTGAACGGGTCGAACTGCTCCTCGCGCGGATAGAGTCCGAAATCGTCCATCATGCGACCTGCTCCGGCGCGCGATCCATCGCGCGCTCGAGCCGCGGCGTCACCCGCGTCTCCGTCAGCATGACGGCGTCCGAGAACATCCGTCCCGTCGCCGCATCGAGCATGTAGTACTGGATGCGCACCAGAATCGAGCCGACGAGCCCGGCGAGCGTCGTGTACATGGCAATCGCCATGCCGTCGCTCATCAGCCCCATCGAGGATTTCATCGCGAGCTTATCGTTGACGTCGAGGCCGGCGATCGGCGCCAGCATGATGATGAAGCCGATGATGGTGCCGAGCAGGCCGAGCTTCATCAGCGTGTCGGAGGCGAAGCCACCGAAGCCGTTGGAGCCGCGCAGGCGGTCGGCCAAGGTGCGCAGTAGCAGCGTCTGGTCGAGCCGCCCAGCTCCTTGCGTTTGCGCCTTGGTGACGAGGCTGCGGATGTGGTTGGTGACGAGCCCCTTGGGGAGCAGTTGTGCATCAGGTTCGAGCGCGCGCGCCGCGTCGGGTCCGATCAGCACGGCGCGGCAGCGCCGCGCTGCATCCGCCTCGCGCGCGATCGCTCTGGTGCGCCAGAAGCAATGGCAGCACGTGGCGACGTAGAGCACGGCGATGACGCTGGAGATGTAGGTGCGGTCGGAGGCGACCATCAGGTGGAAATAGCCGTAGCGGGCGAGCACCACGGCGGCGAATATCGTGAGGCCGGTGAAGATCATCCAGAGCAGCAGCGGCCCGCGCTCGGCTGCGTCGCGCGCAGGTTCCACTCGTTCGGCACTGCTGACCACGCTCATGCATGAACTCCCGATGCGCGCCGTTTCGTTCGGCGCTTCGCAGAGGAGTTAAGCAGAGCGGCGGAACAGCGTCCAAAGACATCTGCCTCGAGGCTCTCGGGAAAATTTCCCAACCTGCCGCTTGCTGCAGTGCATTTGCTTGGCGGAGCACCATCCCATTGTTACGCTGCGGCAAAAGCCGTGGAGAGGATCGCATGCGTCTCGTGCTCCAACTCATTGCGCGCCTCGCGCTGATCGTGCTGCTGTGTCTGGCCGCCGCGGCCGTATGGGTCACCGTCGACGCCTATCGCAGCGTCGATCGCGCCACCGCGGCCTCGGCCGACCGGGTCTCGCAGGCGCTGGAGGCGTTGTATTGGCGTGAGCTGCTGCTGCGCAGCAACCGGTCGCGGGAGCGGCTGCTGCCGCTGCCCGACTGGCGCACGACCGAGACCATGAAGCTGATCGCGCCCGGCATCTGCGTCCAGCTCAAGCCCGAGGCAGCGTTCGAGAAGCCGCTGTGCGGCCAGAGCAAGGGCCTCGGCGCCGCGCCGCCGCGCTGGTTCTCAGGCGCCGTGGAAGCCATCCTCGGCGATCACGCCGCGGTCGCGCAGCCGATCAGCGCGCGCGCCACGACAGCGGGAACCGTCTCGGCGATCGCCGATCCCGATTCGGCGATCCAGCTCGCCTGGCTGCGCATCCAGGACAGCTTTGGTGTGGCGCTGGCGATGGCGATCGCGATCGGCGTGCTGGCCTCGCTGGCGATCGCGCATGCGCTGGCGCCGGCGCGCAGCATCGTCCAGGCGCTGCAGCGGATGGCCGAGGGCGACCACCGCCCCGCGCTGCCGCGCTTCCGCTCGATGGAGCTCGCCATGATCGGCCGCGCCGTCGGCGAGCTCGGCGACCGGCTGGCGCAGGCCAACGAGCAGCGCGCCGCGCTGACCGAGCGCCTGCTCGACATCCGCGACGAGGAGCGGCGGGCGCTGGCGCGCGAGCTGCACGACGAGTTCGGGCAGAACCTCACGGCGATCCTCGCCTTTGCCTCGACGATCGAGAGCGCCGGCAGCGGCCGCAACGATCAGGTCGCCCAGGATGCACGGATGATTACGCAGTCCGTCAGCCATCTGATGGCGTGCCTGCGCGGCACCTTGAGCCGGCTGCGCCGTCCGCTCACCGAGGAGCTCGGACTCGCCGCGGGCCTGATCGCGCTGACCGAGAACTATCAGCATGCCGCGCGGCCCGCGATCCGGCTCGACCTCCACGGCGACCTCGCCGACATCCAGGGCCCGGTCGCGGTCACCGCCTATCGGATGGCGCAGGAGTGCCTGACCAACGCGCTGCGCCACACCAGTGCGAGCGAGGTGTCGTTGCGGGTCGAGCGCCGTCAGGGTCCAGACAGTGCGCTCGTGATCTCGGTCGAGGACGACGGCGGCGGCGATGCGACCCTGCTGGCGCAATCGAGCGGCTTCGGCCTGACCGGAATCCGCGAGCGCATCGCCGCGGTCGGCGGCTCGCTGTCGATCGGGCCGGCCGCGCGCGGGCTCAGCGTCTCCGCGACAATTCCACTGGCCGCCTGAGACAACCGGGATGCCCGAGCGCACAGGCATTTCGATTCTGCTGGTCGACGACCACCCGGTGGTCCGGCAAGGCTATCGCCGCGTGCTGGAGAGTCAGGACGGGTTTCGAGTCATCGCAGAGGCCGACAGCGCCGCGGCAGCCTATGCCGCGTTCAAGGCGCATGCGCCCGACGTGGTCGTGCTCGACATCTCGATGAAGGGCGCCAGCGGGCTGGAGGCGATCCGCAACATCCGCGCCCGCGACAATCGCGCCTGCATCCTCGTGTTCTCGATGCATGGCGAGGCGCCGCTGGTGAAGGCGGCGTTCGCCGCCGGCGCGAGCGGCTTCGTCACCAAGAGCAGCGAGCCGTCGGCGCTGGTCCGCGCCATCCGCATGGTCATCAACGGCGAGCGCGCGCTCAGCGACGACGTCGCCCACGTGCTGGCCGCTGACAGTCTTGATCCGCAGCAGACCGTGCTCGACCGGCTCGGCGAGCGTGAGATCGAAATCCTGCGCCAGTTCGCGTCAGGCCTGACCACCGAGCAGATCGCCACGAACCTGCACCTCAGCGTCAAGACGGTGCAGAACTATCATTATCTGGTGAAGGCCAAGACGGGATTGCAGACGGATGCGCAGCTCGTCCGGCTGGCGGTGACCAGCGGGCTGACGGATTTGTAGAGGCTCAACCCCTCACGGCGCTCAAGCTTTATCCGCCCGTCATTGCGAGCGCAGCGAAGCAATCCAGAGTCCGGCTCACCACCCTGGATTGCTTCGCTACGCTCGCAATGACGCTGTGGGAGATCACCGTCACACGATCATCGGCGTCTTCAGTCGCCGCTCATGGACAGATCGTCTGCTTGCCCCCTGATGCGAGCCCGCTCATCCACATCTAACGCGCCGCAAGCCCGCGCAACAACAACGTCAGCACGGCATCGACCCGGGCCTGACAGGTGCATTCGCCCCACTCGTCGGCATGAGCGGGATGGTGAAAACTTCTCGTCGCGTCGAAGATCGCCGCGGCCGCGGTCTTGGGATCAGTGACGTGGAACGTCCCCTGCGCGACCCCCTCCGCGATCATGCCCTCGACCTGGGCGATCAGGTGCTGCTTGTGCGCCTTGACCACCGAGCACGCCTCGCGCGCCAGGGTGAGATAGGTCGCGAACATCTCCGGATCTTCACAGACCCGCTTCTGCTTGGCGCCGAACAGCTCGCGCAGCCAGCGCTCCAGCTTCGCCGGCGCGGGTCCCGGCTCGGCCGCGATCTGCGCCAGCGGCGCGCTGACCCGCTCGAGCCAGCGCCGCGCCACCGCCTCGCGCAGCGACGCCTTGCTGGGAAAGTGACGATAAACGGAGCCGTGGCTGACATCGAGCGCTCTCGCGACGTCGACGACCGTCGCTTTGGCGAGCCCGTAACGGCGCAACACGTCCTCGGTGACTTCGAGGATGCGCTCGGATGTCAGAACCACGGCCTCATTCATGCGTGCACCATATCGGTGTCGGACGTATGCGCCTTGATCTGGATCGTCTCGGCCCGATCGGCGGACGACGGCGCGCGGAATTTGGCGGCCTGGGTCTCCAGGTGACGCGCGACCTGGTGATTCAGCCAGTCCTGAAATTGTGAGTGCAACAATCGCTTTTCAATCTTCATCGAAGCGGTCCTTCGCAGTTGAAACCGCTGAACCCATGGTCAGACAGTGCAAGTTGATCTTCAGCATGACAGCGGCAGAGACATACACCATCGCGCTGACAGATTTCAATATCTGTCAGCGCGATTTTTTCGAGCGGTATCATAATCCACCTCGATCGCACCGGCCGAGCGGAAAGACCGCCGTTTGTGTCGATCCGGCCGCTCTGGTAAAGCGCGGCGTAAAATGCTGGCGCGGACGCCCGGTCCCGCCCACCTTCCCTCCCGCCTCGGAGCGCCGTCGATGATCCCCCGCTATACCCGTCCCGAAATGGCCTCGATCTGGGAGCCGCAGACCCGGTTCAAGATCTGGTTCGAGATCGAGGCGCATGCGGCGGACGCGCTGGCGCAGCTCGGCGTGATCCCGAAGGACGCGGCCAAGACGATCTGGGCCAAGGCCAAGGACGCCACCTTCGACGTCGCCCGCATCGACGAGATCGAGCGCGAGACCAAGCACGACGTCATCGCCTTCCTGACCCATCTCGCCGAGATCGTCGGCCCCGAGGCGCGCTTCGTGCACCAGGGCATGACGTCATCGGACGTGCTCGACACCTGCCTCAACGTCCAGCTCACCCGCGCCGCCGACCTGCTGCTCGCCGATCTCGACCGCGTGCTGGCGGCGCTGAAGACGCGCGCCTTCGAGCACAAGATGACGCCGACCATCGGCCGCTCGCACGGCATCCATGCCGAGCCGGTGACGTTCGGCCTCAAGCTCGCTTATGCCTATGCGGAATTCTCCCGCGCGCGTGAGCGCCTGGTCGCCGCTCGGAAGGAGGTCGCGACCTGCGCGATTTCCGGCGCTGTCGGCACCTTCGCCCAGATCGATCCGCGGGTGGAGGAGCACGTCGCCAAGGCGATGGGCCTGTCGCCCGAGCCGATCTCCACCCAGGTGATTCCGCGTGACCGCCACGCGATGTTCTTTGCCACCCTCGGCGTGATCGCCTCCTCGGTCGAACGCTTTGCGACCGAAGTCCGCCACCTGCAGCGCACCGAGGTGCTGGAAGTCGAGGAATTCTTCTCGGAGGGACAGAAGGGCTCCTCCGCAATGCCGCACAAGCGCAACCCGGTGCTGTCGGAAAACCTCACCGGCCTCGCCCGCATGGTGCGCGCCTATGTGACGCCGGCGATGGAGAACGTCGTGCTCTGGCACGAGCGCGACATCTCGCACTCCTCGGTCGAGCGCATGATCGGTCCCGACGCCACCGTGACGCTCGACTTCGCGCTGGTGCGCCTCGCCGGCCTGGTCGAGAAGCTGCTGGTCTATCCCGCCAACATGGAAAAGAACCTCGACCGCCTCGGCGGCCTCGTGCACTCGCAGCGCGTGCTGATCGCGCTGACCCAGAAGGGGGCGAGCCGCGAGGACTCCTACAAGCTGGTCCAGCGCAACGCGATGCCGGTATGGCGCGGCGAAGGCGACTTCCGCACCCTGCTCAAGGCGGACGCCGAGGTGAAGAAGTATCTCACCGACGCCGAGATCGACGAGCAATTCGACCTCGGCTACCACCTCAAGCACGTCGACACGATCTTCCGGCGCGTGTTCGGCAGCGCCGAGTGACGGCGCGCGCCGTTACAGCTTCTTCAGCGAGACGGCCGCATTGCCCTTGTTGTTGAAATAGAATCGATACAACAACCAAGGACACAGGATGGAGGTGTCGTTGACGTAGACGAACACCTCCCCATCGCTGCGTGCGGTGAACTCGGCCGTCCAGCGGCTACTGCCGGGTGCTTCGGGTCGGAAGGTGGGGAGATGCTCCTCCAATCCCGTGCTGCCCACCCGTACGATGGGCGCGAACCAGTTCGACCAGATCAGCCGCTTGAACGGCAGGCCCGGTAGCTGCGTCCAGGTCCCGTAACCAAAGCCGGCCGGGGATGCAGGGATGCTGCCGTCGCTCCATCCCTCTCCGACATCGAGCGTGATCTGATACGTCTCGTCCTGCGCCACGCTAAGCGCTGTCGGATAGCAATGGTGGCGCGTCTCGAACAACGGCCGGATACTTCCATTATGCCATGCCCCGATCTCTGTCTCGTTGACCTCGGTCGGCCTCAGTGTTGCCTTGCAGAACAGACCGGCCGTGTTGGCCGCGCCGAACGCCAGCCACCAGAACAGCCAGAACATGATGGCGGTCGGGAAGATCCACGATTTCAGGACGTAGAAACCGGCGATGTACCAGCCCTGGCGTCGCAGCGAATAAACCGTCGCGCGCCAGCCGGTCACCGGCTTGTGCCGGGATGGATCGTTCCAGGCGATGCGTGCGGCGTCGCGGATCGTTCGCTGCAGTGAGGTGCCCCACGCCGTCAAGCCGAGCGCCACGGCTGCCCCGATCAGCAGGAAGCCGGGCGAATCCCGGAACGCTACGAACCAGGGATCGAGAAATCTTGGCAGGAACGCAGCCGCCGCGTTGACCAGGGGATCGCCCACCACACGCAGGGGGTCATAGAGGAAGCGCGGCCGATAGATGACGGCGTACGGGATCGCTGCGACGAACAGCAGCGCGAACATGGTGGCGAAATAGACCACGCGGCGCAGCCAGACCCAGTTCCAGACATCGTCCTGCACCCGCGTCCGCGCGTGCCCGCGATCGAGCGGATGCAGCGCATCGACCGGCGTATCGGTCTCATCCGTGACGCGGTAAGCGGCGGGTACGACCACCGGTGCATAGTGATCGGGACCCGACCCAATGCGTTCGAACACGGTGCGGTGGATGGTCGGCTTCACCGGCGGCAGAGGTGGCTGCGGCAGGCTCGGGTGCAGATCGTCAGCAAGAAGCCCGGTCTGGGCCTTGAACGGCGAATGAAGCAGCCACTTGATGCGACTGACATCGTACCGGAGCGATAGCTTGTAGGGCGGCGCGTCATAGATCTCGCGCAGATTGCGCGGCTTGTAGCGGTAGTAGGCAGCCAGCCCCTTGCGCGAGTCGTTCAGCGTATCGAGCGGATCGATCTCGGGATCGTAGAGTAGCCTGCGCCGCCCGTCGAGATAGACGAGACCATAGGCCTGGGCGCGGTCGAGCATCCAATCGAGCGTCACATAGGAAAGGCCATCCTGCGGATAGCCGCCGCCGATGTCGGAATGCACGCCGGTAAACCACACCTGGCTGATGCGCTCGCGGTCACGTGGCGGCAGGTCGGTGCGCAGATGCGGCGGCGGCTCGGCGAGTTTCGCAGCCGCGCTGCGCGGATCGTGATCGATGCCGAACAGCCAGTCCTTCTTGTCACCGCGGCCCGGGACGGCATCGTCCCGTCCCCACACATAGCGTTCGTCCCAGATCACCGGGCGGAAAGCGTCGCGCTCCTCCTCGATCGCGAGGGCGTGGCAGGCGCGATGGATCTTGGAATTCATGAACTGGTCCGGCATCGACAGCGGCCAGATCCAATAGTCGATGGCGCGGGTCATCTCCTCGATCGGCCCGCCGTAGGCGTCAACGGTGTCCCAAATGCCGACGAAATGCACGCTCTCGACCTCGACTGCTGGCGGAGCCTCGGGCGCAACGCCCCGCAGCCTGCGCAGCAGCTTGATCCCCCCATCGCGCCATTTACGGAGGTCCAGGCCGATCTTGCCGAGATATCTGAGAAGTCCGGTGTTGTAGCGGCGACGATAGCGGCGATAGGCGTCCGCAGCGAAGCGCGCGAGGTCGGCCTCATTGTTGTTGTAAGCGACGAGGCCCTGCCCCGCGATCATCGCCGCCACGATGCGGATCGTGAACGCGCCGCGGCTGAAGCCGAAGCAGTAAATGCGGTCGCCCGGCTTGTAGTTGCGACAGCAAAAGATGTAGATCGCAATCGCATTCCGCTTCAGGCCGAAGCCGAAGATGCCGCCGAGGGCTGCGAACAGCTTGAAGGAGGACGTGCCGACGCCATCGTCATAGAAGGCGACCTGCCGACGCGGATCGCGCAGGTCCAGCAGCTGGAACAGCCGCCAGACATTGGTCTTGAACACGGCCTTGGCGCTGTTGCCGGTCCCGTCCGACAACAGCACGATGTTCTTTGCAACAGGCTTGGACACGAGGCCCCCCGACCAGAATGCCGGCAGGGAGATTGGTCCGCAATTGCAAGAAAATCAAGGCGCAATCCCTGCGCGAGCCTGCAGGACACCCGCTCAGTTCTAGCACCGCCCGTCATCCGCAAGGCAACATCGTCGCTTGATCCGATGCAGACCTCGAACGGGGGACGGCGTATCGAGCCCCCGCAGGCCGGGTCGGCGCTTGAGGATCACCGGAGGCGCGACTGACAGAGCGGCACGCATGGAATCACTCAAAAATGATCAGCAGATACCTTTGTGCGGTTGTCCGACATCTCGTCGTCGACCTCTGATCCTTCGACACCGACCAGACGAGCGCCTATGCAGGTCGTCCTGCTCCCCCATCGACGAGACACCCACATGCCGGCGACCTATGATCCTCTGCTGCGACGGATCCATTGGGCAACGGCGCTGCTGTTCATTGCAGCCATGCTGATCGGACTCTATTGCGGCCTGCAGCCGGCCGGGACATCGCCGCGGCGCGAGTTGCTGGAAATCCACAAGTCGCTCGGCGTCACGCTGTTTCTGCTCGCCATTCTCCGTCTGATCGTGCGGGCTCGCACGACGGCCCCGGCAGCTCCGGCCGCCTTCGGCCCGATCGTCCGCGCGCTGTCGCAGCTCAATCATTGGACGCTCTATGCGCTGCTTCTGGTCATGCCCGTCACCGGCTACATGTTCTCGTCGGCCGGCGGCTACTCGCTGCGCTACTTCTGGACGTTCAGCTGGCCGCGCCTGTTCGCCGGCGACAAGACGATCGCGCAGGCCGGCGAGATCACGCACGACGCGCTGGCCTATGTGGTCTATCTCGTCGTCGGCCTGCACATCGCCGCCACGCTCTGGCATGAGTTCGTCAAGAAGGACGAGACATTGGCCCGGATGTGGCCGCGACGGTGAGCGCGTAGCCCGGATGAGCGCAGCGACATCCGGGTTCATCGCAGGCAGCGTTGGAGACCCCGGATATCGCTCCGCTCATCCGGGCTACGAGGTCAATGCGCTGCGCCTTCGTAGGGTGGGCAAAGCAGTCGCCGTCAGGCGGCAGCGTGCCCACCGTCGTGCGGCAGAGCAAGCGATCAGATGGTGGGCACGGCGCCTTCACGATCTCGCTCGTAGAATGAGCACGGCTGCGCCTTTGCCCACCCTACCACAGCACCAACTACATCGGCTTCGCCGCCGCAACCAGATCGCCGGCGCGCTGGTCCTGCTTCAGCAGCGCGGCGAGTTCGGTCTCGTCGAGCGTCTCCTTGACCAGCAGGCGGCGGGCGGCGCGCTCCAGCACGTCGCGCTTGTCCTGCAGCAGCTTGCGGGTCCGCTCCAACGCTGATGTCACGATCGCACGCACCTCGGCGTCGATCGCATCCCCTGCGGCCTCGCCATACTCGGCGCTGCGTGAGACGCCCGGCGCAAGAAACGACTGGTTGTCGCGCTCATAGGCGACCGAGCCCAACTGCTCCGACATGCCGTAGCGGGTCACCATCGAGCGCGCGATGTCGGTGACGCGGCGCAGATCGTCGGCGGCGCCCGTCGACAGATGGCCGTAGACCACGAGCTCCGCGGCGCGGCCGCCGAGCAGCACCGCCATCTTGTTCTCCAGCTCCTCGCGCGTCATCAGGAAGCGATCTTCGGTCGGACGCTGGATGGTATAGCCGAGCGCGCCGACGCCGCGCGGAATGATCGAGACCTTGTGCACGGGATCGGTGCCCGGCAGACTCATCGCAACGATCGCATGCCCCATCTCGTGATAGGCGACGATCTCGCGCTCCTTCGGGTTGAGCAGCCGGTTGCGCTTCTCCAGGCCGGCGACGATGCGCTCGATGGCGTTGTTGAAGTCGTCGAGCCTGACCTCGTCGCCGCCGCGCCGCGTTGCCAGCAAGGTCGCCTCGTTGACGAGGTTGGCGAGATCGGCGCCGGTGAAGCCGGGCGTCAGCGCGGCCACCTTCTCCGGATCAACGTCGACAGCGAGCTTGGCCTTCTTCAGATGCACCTGCAGGATCTGGATGCGGCCCGGCTTGTCCGGACGATCGACCAGCACCTGGCGGTCGAAGCGGCCGGCGCGCAGCAGCGCCGGATCGAGAATCTCGGGCCGGTTGGTCGCCGCCAGCAGCACCAGACCCGTCGAGGAATCGAAGCCGTCGAGCTCGACCAGCAGCTGGTTGAGCGTCTGCTCCTTCTCGTCATGGCCGCCGGCGAACGGGCCCATGCCGCGGGCGCGGCCGAGCGCATCGAGCTCGTCGATGAAGATGATGGCGGGCGCCTTGGCGCGGGCCTGCTCGAACAGGTCGCGCACGCGCGCCGCACCGACGCCGACGAACATTTCGACGAACTCCGAGCCGGAGATCGAGAAGAACGGCACGCCGGCCTCGCCGGCCACCGCCTTGGCGAGCAGCGTCTTGCCGGTGCCGGGCGGGCCGACCAGCAGCACGCCCTTCGGCATGCGGCCGCCGAGACGGCCATAGGATTTCGGATCCTTCAGGAACGAGACGATCTCGCGCAGCTCGTCCTTGGCCTCGTCGACGCCGGCGACGTCGTCGAAGCGGACGCCGGTGTTGGATTCGACGTAGACCTTGGCCTTGCTCTTGCCGATCTGCATCAGGCCGCCGCCGAGCCCGCCGGCGCCGCCCATCATCCGGCGCGACAGCCAGTACCAGACGCCGAAGAACAGTGCGATCGGCATCACCAGCGAGAGAATGTCGCCGAGGATGTTGCTCTCGACGCGGCCGGTGAACGTCACGTTGGCCTTGCTGAGCTCCTTGGCGAACTCCTGGTCGACGCGCGTCGTCGCGAAGCGCGACTGGCCGCTGGGCAGCGGCTCCTTCAGCGTGCCTTCCAGATAGTTCTCGGAGACGCCGACCTCCTTCACCTTGCCGGCGGACAGGAGATCCTGGAATTGACTGTAGGGAATGACGGCGACCTGGCGATAGCTCGTCCACGCATTGTGGATCATCATCGCGACGAAGATCGCGACGATCGCGTACCAGAAATTGAAGCGGGTCTGCTTGGTCATGGGTCTCTCAATCGGGTGATCAGTCGAAAACGAGCGGCCGCAAACGGCGGATCAAGCGCCATCGCGTCAGGTGCGGCCCTGCCCTTCGGCCTTGGGGACGAATACGGAGACGGCGCGCGGCAGCACGCCGAAGCGCGCCGGCGTGAAGGTGACGAGCTCTCCATCGGCATTGATCGGACGCGGACGCCGCGTGCGGATCTCGAAGGATGTGTCGCGCGTGGCCCGCACCTCCTGCCACAGGCCGTGGCGGCCCTTGCGGAAGTCATAGGCCATCGCCAGCAGCTTCCAGACGCGGCCGATCTCCAGCGAATAGAGATCCAGATGGGAATCGTCTATCTCCGCGCTGTCCTGGACGGCCATGCCGCCACCGTAATAGCGGCCGTTGCCGACCGCGATCTGCAAGGTCTTGACGCGCGCCGCGCCGTCGGACGACACGATCATGGCCCGGAACGGCCGCGCATTGGTCAGCACCTTGAGCGCCGTGATCGCGTAGCCGAGCCGGCCGAACCGGCGCTTGGTCTCCTTGGTCAACTGACGCGCGAGCTCGGCGCTCAAGCCGAGGCTTGCGACATTGAAGAATGGATGACCATTGACCTCGCCGAGATCGATCTGGCGGCGGTGGCCGGCGGCGATCACGTCGACCGCGGCCTCCATGTCATCAGGCAGGCCGAGCGTGCGGGCAAGGTCATTGGCGGTGCCGGCTGGAATAATGCCGAGCGGCAGGCCGGTCCTGACCAGTGCGGGCGCAGCCGCGTTCAGGCTGCCGTCCCCCCCGGCGACGACGACCGCCTCCGCATCGTCGGCATGGGCTTCGATCCACGGCGCCACCTCGCGCGGACTATGCGGCGCCGAGATCACGAGATCATAGCCGGCCGCACTCAGCCGCGACACGGCAATGCCCGCAGCCTCGCCGCCGGAGCGGCTGCCGCGGTTGATGATCATCAAGAGACGGCGCGTTGCGACGGCCGAGCGCGACGGCGGCGCCTTCGCGATCGATATCTGGTCACCCCCCGTGGTCACGATTGTCTCCCGTATACGAGATGCCCGTGCGCATCAGCGCACCGGTTCCATACAAAGCGACGAGCAGGCGCTCCGGTTCCATCACGATCAGGGCCGCCATCCGAGGGACTCCGGGAGGTATGAGCGGGGGAGTGATTGTTGGGCTGGTGATGTCTGGGGCGAGAGCCGCAAGGGCTGATAGCAACAAGCGACGCGTGTGGCCGCATCTGGTCAAACTCCTCAGGAGCGCTCCGAAGCGCGCAATACCGCCAGCGGGATCACTGCCAGCGGCATCGGTCATGAAAGAGAGTCCGACATCATAGTCGCATGGACTATCAGAGGGGCCCGGATCTCCGGCCCTCTGGAATTAGTTTGCAGCCGCACGCCCGCAAGACGGCTGCCGCGGCAGCAGACACTCTGTCGCACCTTCACGTTCATCTTGCTGAACGTGGACGCAAGGCGCTGGCTCTTGAAAACCGATCGGGACACACATACGTCCGTTCTCTACTCTTGGTCCGGGCCCCTCTGGTGAAGCTGCCGGTGCGCTCACGATGTCGGACCTGACATCAATTTCACCGGCTAGATAAGAGGACCCGTCGTGGAATTCCTGCTCATCGCGTTTGCCGGCAAGCCCGTCTGGATGTGGCTCGCCTTCCTTGCAATCGTGCTCGCCCTCCTCGTCTTCGATCTCGGCGTCCTCCATCGCAAGACGCGCGAGATCTCGGTGCGCGAGAGCCTCGTCATGAGCGCCAGCTACATCATGCTCGCCCTGGCCTTCGGCGGCTGGGTATGGTGGCAGCTCGGCGGCGAGGCCGGCACCGCCTATCTCACCGCGTTCACGATCGAGAAGGCGCTGGCGATGGACAACGTCTTCGTCATCGCCATGATCTTCAGCTACTTCTCGATCCCGCGCGCCTATCAGCACCGCGTGCTGTTCTGGGGCATCGTCGGCGTCATCGTGCTGCGCGCGATCATGATCGGCCTTGGCGCCGTGATCGTCGCTCAGGCGAGTTGGGTGCTCTATCTGTTCGCGCTGTTCCTGGTCGCGACCGGCATCAAGATGCTGGTGTTCAAGGACAAGCCGCACGACATCGGCTCCAATCCGGCACTGGCCTGGGTGCGCCGTCGCTTCGACGTCACCGACCGCCTGCACGAGGAGCGTTTCTTCGTTCGCCAGCCGGATGCAAGCGGCAGGCCGACCTGGTTCATGACGCCGCTGTTCCTGGCGCTGATCCTGATCGAGTTCGCCGACGTCGTCTTCGCCGTCGACTCCGTGCCCGCGATCTTCGCGATCTCGACCGACCCGTTCGTGGTCTACACCTCGAACATCTTCGCGATCCTCGGCCTGCGCGCGCTCTATTTCGCGCTTGCCGCGATGGTCGATTGCTTCCAGTATTTGAAGCTGGCGCTGGCGGCAGTGCTGATCTTCATCGGCTCGAAGATCTTCCTTGCCGACCTGCTCGGGCTCGAGAAGTTTCCGCCCGCCCTCTCGCTCGGCATCACCTTCGGTCTGCTCGGCGCGGGTATCGCCTATTCGCTGTGGAAGACGCGGCCTGCCGTCGAGCAGATGAAGTGACGCAGGCCAGAGGACATGAGGTTGCCGCGTGGTGATGAATGATGTCGCATCCAACGATGAGGACTCGTCGGCGCCGCGCCGTCACAACGGGCCGATCAGCCGCCGGCTGCTCGCGATCGCCCGCACGGTGCGGTCCGAGGAGCCGTCCATCGGCGAATTGTTCGACCGGCTGGAGTCGGAAGGTCTCGGCCTGACGTTGCTGCTGCTGACCTTGCCGGCGTTGATCCCATTGCCCGGCCCGTTCGGCATGGTGTTCGGCACCTTGGTGGCTCTCGTCGCACTGCAGATCCTGCTCGGCGCCGAGCGGCTATGGCTGCCCGAGCCGCTGCGCCGCCGGCCGGTGCCGCAGCGGCTGCTGCGCAAGGTGATCCGTGCCGGACTCGATTGGGCGGGCTTTGCCGAGCGCGGCCTGCGTGAGGACCGGCTGGTCTGGCTGACCGGCCGGCCGGCGCGGATGCTGCTCGCGCTGCCCCTGCTGCTGATGGCCGTCACCATCATCCTTCCGATCCCCATGGGCAACGTGATGCCGGCGTTGGCGCTGATCGCCGCCTCGATCGGCTTCATGGCCGGCGACGGGCTCGCAGTCCTGCTGTCGATCCTGATTGCGATGGCCGCGGTCGTGTGGACGGCGGTTCTGCTCTATACGGGTGCCGCGGCCGCCGATTATGCCGCAACTCTCCTGGCACGCTTCGCGGTGCATCTGCGGGCCATGCTGGAGAGCGTCGGTGTCGATCTCGGCTTTGCCGCCGGCGTGACGACCGTGTTTGCGGTCGCAACGGGCATCGCCGCGCTTGCCTTCTGGGTGCAGGCGGTGCGCCACCGGCGCAGCCGGCGCATACCCATCGATCCGACGCAGGATCCGCGCGAATGCTCCCGCGCGCTGGCGCGACGCGGCCGCGGTCTCGTGGCCGCCGCGAGCATTGCGACCACCGCAGCCGCCGTCTTCATCGCCACGCGTTTCATGCTGACCGGCTCGATCTGAGTTCCCGCTGTGGCAGCGCGGCCGCGCCACGGTGCATTGCGCGGCTACGAGGGACATATCTTCGTGAGCGCCCGCCGGCCGCAAGCGCGAGCACTTGTCATTGAAGTAGCAACAAAAAATGCGACCGATAAGCGCAGGCGCGTCGAGCATCGTCAGCCGCCTGCGAGAAATGCCACTGTCCCTTTGTGCCGGCTGCAGCTATACGAGAGATGACTGTCACTAAACGGTTACAGAATCGACACATGCCCGATTCGAACGCAACGGCGTCGATCCACGGCAGTGGCCATGCGGTCGGCCTGCGGGATAGTGGTGACTCGGCGAGCAGCGATCCCGGTGGCGCCGCCGATAGCTTGACTGCACAGCACCTTGCCGATCACGCGGTCACACGGGGGAATGCCGTGGCGCCGGGCGTGGAGGTCGTGACGCCGTCCTTGCCGGATCCCGCGGCCGGCGCCGGCCATGAGATCGAGCTGAAGCTCCTCGTCGCGCCCGATCAACTCGCCGGCTTCAACAACGCACCGGTCGTTACCGCGCATGCGCGCAACAAGGGTTCGCGCAAGCATCTGACATCGGTCTACTACGACACGCCGAAGCGCATGCTGTGGAAGAACGGCTTCACCTTGCGGGTGCGCCAGAGCGGCTCGCGCTTCGTGCAGACCGTGAAAGAGCAGCACAGCGACGACCCGCTCAAGCGCGGAGAGTGGGAGGCCAGCGTCAGCTCGCTGGCGCCCGATCCGGTGCTGGCGGCCGCGCTGCTGCCGGAGGAGCTTCGCTCCGCGCTGGCCGATGCAACGCTCGAGGCGGTGTTCACGGCCGACGTGCATCGTCACGCGCGCATGCTCGACGTGCCCGGCGCGACCATCGAGATCGCGTTCGACAGCGGTGTCATCAAGGCCGGCGAGCACCGTGAGATCGTGAGCGAGATCGAGCTGGAGCTCAAAAGCGGCAACCCCGCCGCCATCTACGAGATCGCGCAGCGCATCGCCGATCACGGACCGATCAGACCTTCGATCCGCAGCAAATCCGCGCGCGGTTTCGACCTCGCAGCCGGAGCAGCGCCGGGGGCCGAAAAGCCGCGCAAGCTGCGCCTCGATCCGGCGGTGTCTCTCGACGAGAGCTTCGCCGTCGTCCTGCGCGGCAGCCTGCGTCATCTGCTGCAGGCAATGCCTGCAGCAGACGACGGACGCGATACGGAAGGCGTGCATCAGTTGCGGGTAGCGCTGCGCCGCCTGCGCGCCGCGTTGCACCTGATGCGGCCGCTCGGGACCTCGGCGACGCTCGACGGTCTCGAGGCGGATGCGCGCTGGCTGGCACAGAGCCTCTCGGCGGCGCGCGACCTCGACGTGTTCCTGAACGATACGCTGCCCGAGATCGCCGAGGCGTGCCCCACGGTTGCAGGCTTCGACTCGCTCCGGTCGCTCGCCGAGCGGCGGCGCGAACTCGCCTATCGCACGCTGCGCATCGCGCTTGCCGAGCGCCGCTGCGCCGCTTTCGTGCTCAGCCTCGGCGAATGGATCGAGACCCGCGGCTGGCGCAACGACGTCTCCCCCGACGATCTCCGACGCCTCGCCGCGCCCGCGATCGATTTCGCCGGGCCCGTCCTGTCGGAGCGCCACCAGAAGGTGCTCAAGCGCGGCCGCCGCTTCAAGAAGCTGCCGGCCGAGCGGCGCCACCGGCTGCGTCTCGCACTGAAGAAGCTGCGCTACAGCATCGACTTCCTGCTGCCGCTCTACGGCGCGAGCAAATCGGCGAAGAAATATGCCAGGACGCTCGCCGGTTTCCAGGAACAGCTTGGCCACTACAACGACATGGCGGTCACCGCCGGCGTGATCGAGACCCTTGGCACCACCTCCACCGACGCGGCGATCGCGGCCGCCGCGATCACCGGCTGGCAGACGCATGCCATGGCCGGCGTGGAGCAGCCGTTGCGCGAGGCGTGGCGCGCCTTCACCAAGGCGCCGACGCCGTGGCAGGCCGAGGAGGCGTGACGATCGGACGCGATGACGTCGGTTCATGGAGCGCATTGATCCGGTTCAAGGTGTCTGGTCGAGATGTGTGGGAGCGTGATCTCATGAAGATATCCAGCGTGACGTGTCCGCATTGCCGTGCCGCCTACGAGATCGCGGAATCGACATCCGCCGTTGGCGCTGCCGGGCGGTTCGACTGCGGCGTCTGCGGCACGCCGTTGGCAGCGTGGGACGAGCCGAAGCTGCGGGCCTTCCGCCTGGAGGTGCCGCCCGAGCGCAAATACCCCCGCGTGCCCGCCCCCGCCCCGCTCGCCTGAATCCCGTTCCGTAATCCGGAACGCCCGGCATCGTCCGTCGAGGTGACCGCGCATCCGCGCATGGCGCCATGGCCGGCCGCAACTTGCCTCGCTTTTTTGACCGGGTCATAGTCGGTCGTTGCGCGGTGCTGTCGGCTGGCCTGGCCGCATCACTGCAGCGTTCCGATTCACTTCAGCGAGTCATCCGGTCCTCATGCCCATCCTCAACAGCATCGCCGCGCTCTCCGACGAAATGGCCGCCTGGCGCCACGATTTCCACGAACATCCCGAGCTGCTGTACGAAGTCCATCGCACCGCCGGCATCGTCGCCGACCGCTTGCGCGAATTCGGCTGCGACGAGGTCGTGACCGGCATCGGCCGCACCGGCGTGGTCGGCGTGATCCGCGGCCGCAAGTCCGGCTCCGGCAGGACCATCGGCCTGCGCGCCGACATGGATGCGTTGCCGATCGAGGAAACCTCCGGCGTTCCCTATGCCTCGAAGACGCCGGGCCTGATGCATGCCTGCGGCCATGACGGCCACACCGCGATGCTGCTGGGCGCTGCGAAATATCTCGCCGAGACCCGCAATTTCGACGGCACCGCTGTCGTCATCTTCCAGCCGGCCGAGGAAGGCGGCGCCGGCGGCAAGGCAATGGTCGACGACGGCCTGATGACGCGCTGGGGCATCCAGGAGGTCTATGGCATGCACAACATGCCGGGCGTCCCCGAAGGCCATTTCGAAATCTCGCCGGGCGCGATGCTGGCTTCGGCCGATGCGATCCACATCAAGGTCACCGGCAAGGGCGGCCATGGCGGCGCCGGCCCGCACCGGGCCGTCGACAGCATCCTGATCGCCTCGCAGATCGTCAACGCACTGCAGTCGATCGTGGCCCGCAACGTCGATCCGTTGAAGTCCGCGGTGATCTCGATCTGCTCGATCCATGGCGGCACCACCTTCAACGTGATCCCCGAGACCGTCGAGATGCTCGGCACCGTCCGCACGCTCGATCCGGAGATCCGCGACCTCGTCGAGAAGCGCATCGTCGAGGTCACCGAGGCCACCGCCCGTGCCTATGGCGGCTCGGCCGAGGCGATCTACGAGCGCAAATATCCGGTGACGATGAACCACCCGGCCCAGGCCGCCTTCGCCGCCGACGTCGCCCGCGACGTCGCCGGTGACGAGCGCGTCAACGACCGCGCCATTCCCCTGATGGGCGGCGAGGACTTCGCCTTCATGCTGGAGGCCCGCCCCGGCGCGTTCGTGTTCCTCGGCATGGGCCCCGGCAACGAGTGCCACCACCCGGCCTATCGCTTCAACGACAATATCCTCAGCGCCGGCGCATCGTACTGGGTGAAGCTGGTCGAGAAGAGCATGCCGGCGAACTGATGAGCTGATGAAAACGTAGGGTGGGCAAAGCGGCAGCGTGCCCACCGTAGCGCGTCATTCTTCGCAACGAGATGGTGGGCACGGTGCCATCACGATCTCACGCGGCGCGGTCGCGCCTTCGCCCACCCCACATTCTGGATTGTTCGCTTCGCTCGCAATGACGGGCGTGGCGGGCACCGGAATTCCTCCAAGCTCCGCCATCGCGAGCGCCAGCGAAGCGATCCAGGGGCGCAGCGCACGAACCGGAATGGCTACTTCGTTCGGAGCCGGAACGTTTCGTTCCGCATCGAAACGTCGAGCGCTGCCGGGCCGCTATGAGAAGGCGTCCTTCTCCGCCGCGAGTCCCCCATGCAGCGCCGCTCCGACCTCAGCCGCGAAATCGCCCTCCTGGTTCTGCTCTCGACCTTGTGGGGCGCCTCCTACACCTTCATCAAGATCGGCGTCGAGACCATCCCGCCGCTGACCCTGATCGCGGCACGCACGCTGATCGCGGGCTTGCTGCTGGCCGCGATCATCCGCAGCCGCGGCCTCGCTTGGCCGCGTGACCGGACGATATGGCGTCGCTTCATGATCCAGGCCGGCCTCAACAGCGTCGTGCCGTTCACGCTGATCGCCTGGGCCGAGCGCACCGTCGAGGCGGGCCTTGCGACGATCCTCAACGCCACCTCGCCGATCTTCACCTTCCTGCTGACCGCGCTGGTGACGCACCACGAGCCCGTCACCCTGCGCAAGCTGGTCGGCGTCGCCGCCGGACTCGCCGGCACCTGCCTCATCGTCGGCACCGAGGCGCTGGGCGGGCTTGGCCGCGAGTTGTGGGCGCAGATTGCGATCGTCGCCGCCACCATCTGCTATGCTGGCGCCGCGATCATGGGAAAGAGCTTCAAGGGGCTCAACCCTATGCTGCCGGCGGCGGGATCGCTGCTGTCTGGCGCCTTGGTCCTGATCCCGCTTGCGCTGGTCGTCGACCATCCGTGGACGCTGGCACCGTCGCTGCGCTCGGTGCTGGCGCTGGCCGCGCTCGCGACCGTCTCGACCGCGGCCGCGATGGTGATCTATTTCCGCCTGGTGCAGACGCTCGGCTCGATCGGCGCCACCGCGCAATCCTATCTGCGCGTGCCGATCGGCGTTGCAATTGCCGTTGCCGGCCTCGGCGAGCGCCTCGCGCCGAGCGCCTGGATCGGGCTCGCCTGCGTCGTCCTTGGTGTGATCGCGATGACGCTGCCCTCGCGCAAGGGGGGGATGGATGGCAGAGAGACGGTCCGCTGACCGCATATCCCGGCAGGGCTCAAAACAAGCGCAACTCACGCCGTCATTGCGAGCGCAGCGAAGCAATCCAGGGCGGCGAGCAAACAAGTCTGGATTGCTTCGTCGCCTTCGGCTCCTCGCAATGACGAGAAAATTGATGCAGCGCCCTTACCCGATCGCGATCGCTACCTTTCCGACATGCGCGCCACTCGCCATGTAATGGAACGCCTCGCGCGCCTCGCCGAACGCAAACACGCGATCGACCACCGGCTTCACCTGATGCAGCGTCAGCGCGTTCGCCAGCGCCTGGAGATCGTCGACCGAGCCGACCGTGACGCCCTGCAGCCGCTGCTGCTGCATCACCATCAGCGGCAGCCGCAGCTCAGAGGCCGGCGCGCCGGCGAGCACGCCGATGAAGGCGATGGTGCCGCCGATCCGGGTGGCGCGGATCGATTCATTCAGCGTACCGACGCCGCCGACCTCGACCACGAGATCGACGCCCTGCCCGGTGATCTCGCGCGCCTTCTTGCCCCAGTCCGGCACCTGCTTGTAGTTCAGCGTGACATCGGCGCCGAGCGCCTTCAGCCGCGCGATCTTGGCCTCGCTCGACGACGTCGCGATCACCCGCGCGCCCGCGATTTTCGCGATCAGCAGCGCAAAGATCGAGACGCCGCCGGTGCCTTGCGTCAGCACGGTGTGGCCCGGCCTGATGCCGCCGAGCTTGATCACGGCACTCCAGGCGGTGACGCCGGCGCAGGGCAAGGTCGCGGCCTCGACATCGCTGAGATGCGCGGGCGTCCTGATCAGCGCCTGCACCGGAAAGACACGATACTCGGTCAACGTGCCGTCGACGCCGCCGCCGAGCGCCCCACGCATCTTCGCTTCGCTCGGCTCGCCGCCCGTCCAGCTCTCGAAGAAGCTGCCGACGACACGATCGCCGGCTGCGAACGCCGACACGCCATCGCCGACCGCCTCGACCACGCCTGCGCCGTCGGACAGCGGCACCAGCGGAAATTTCTGCCGTGAGCCGTAGCCGCCCCTCACGGTCAGGAGATCGCGGTAGTTGATGCTCGCCGCCGTCAGCCGCACCAGCACCTCGCCCCTGCCGGGCTGCGGCACGGGCTTGTCGACCAGCGCCAGCGCATCGATTCCGCCGGGCCCCTGCAGCTCGTAGCATTGCATCCGATGTCTCCCGCCCATGCGGCGCTGTCGCTTCGTTCTTCTGCCGGGAATGGTGAAGCGTTTCGTGCCGGCGATCAAGCCGACCGTCGTTCCATGCGACGGACAAACAACGCAAACACGCGCATGCTCCGCGCTGGAGTCCGGAGATCACCGCGACCGCGCGTGCCGACCGCCGACACGCCGTCACATCGCCGCTTCGAACCTGATCCGACAGACCAGACCCTCGTCGCGAAAATCCTGCTCGATGCTGCCGCCGATCGCTGCGAGGCTCGCTCGGATCATGCGCGCGCCAAATCCCTCGCTCCCAGGCGGCTCGATCGCGTGCGGACAGAGCTCGCGCCAGGCCACGGTGCCGCGGCCGCCTTCCTGCGCGATCTGGACCTCGAGCCGTCCGCCCTGACCGCGCAGCGCGCCGTATTTGACGGCGTTGGTCGCGAGTTCGTGGAACACCAGCGCGAGATTGCGCACCGCTTCCGGCCCCAACGGCATGTCCGGCCCGTCCACCGTCACGGCGCCGGAGGCGCGATACGGCTGCAGCTCGACGTCGAGCAGCATGCGCAAGGTCATCAGGCGGTGGTCCGACCAGGCGAGACTGTTGGCGCGCGCGACTGCGTCGAGCCGCAGCGCGATCGCCTCCCCTTTGGCGCGATCCTCGCCTGACAGGCTTGATCTGACGATCGCCTGAAACAACGCGAGCTGATTGTTCACGCGATGCCTCAGCTCGCCGAGCAGCAATTCGCGCGCATGCTCGCTGCGCTTCAGCTCCACGAGCGCGCCGCGACAGAGATGCCCGAGCCAGATGATCAGCGCCGCGGTGCTCAGGAATCCAACGAGGTTGATCGCCTCGGCATGATCAGGACGATCGGTGAAGCCGACGAGCACCACGGTGGCGGACAGCCAGGCGGCAAAAATGGCCGCGGGAATGCCGCCGAGCAGCGCTGCGAACACCACCGCCGGGTAGAACGTCGCGTAGGGCAGCGTCGCGCCGGCATAATCCAGCCCGATCCGGCCCGCGGTCGAAATCGCGACGGCGAGCATGGTGAGCAGAAACGTGGTCGCCGACCACCGTCTGCTCCGAACGATCCAATCTGAGAAACTCCGACCCGCGCGCACGATTGACCCCGAAGGCAAGGTCTATCGCCGGACGCCGGCTGGAACAAGCTGAAGGAACTGCCACCGGGGCGCAAATATTTTAGGAACCTTTGCCGCGCCGTTGCGTTTGGCTACCCCTGTTGCGCCAGACGGAACGCATCATGCCGCGCGGTGGGAGAAGCCACCGCTCCGCCGCCAAGGGCACGCACTCCGCGTCGCGTCTGCGCCGGCACGAATGCCGGACGTTGCACGATGAGTTCGTCGCAGGCTCGCCGACGAACTGAAAAGACAACGGTATCGGAACGCTGCACGCGAAAGAGCTTGTATCCGGCGCTTCTCGCTGCGCTAACCCTAGCGGCTTGCCGCTGAGCGCCGCAGCGTCGATCATCGCGGCCATGACGACGAAATCGCGCGAGAGACTCTACGGTGCCGGCATCCGCATCGCGCAGGAGCAGGCCGCGCGTGCGCGTAAGGAAGCGGATCGTCTGGCCTGCGACGCTTGGAATAAGCGCATGCTCGGCTACAAGGGGCCGGCGCAGCCGTCACCGCTGCTCGGCGATGCGCTCAACGCCGGCTATTACTATCTGGAAGTGCACTGCCTCGGCTGCGACACCAATCAGACCGTCGCGCTCGACATCATCAGGCGCGCCAAGACGACGCCAATCCATGAGCTCGAGCGCTACATGCGCTGCCAGGATTGCTCGCGGCTTCGCGGTCATCCCTACAAGCGCAGCGCGCTGGTGGCGTTGCGCGAGACCAAGATCTCGGCCGCGCATCCGGCCTCGACATGGTGGCCCGGTGAGCGATAGGCGGTCGAATACCCAGCGTCGCGTCCCCTCGGATTCGTGCAGAGGTACTCCGATCAGGCACTGACTGCGCCCGCTCGAAAAATACGTGGATACTCGGAACAATCATGACGATCCGTTGTTTCGAAAACTTGCCGGCGCGGCAGGGAAGCGGAACATGTCAGAGTTGATGACTCAGCCGGACAAGCTGCGGGCCGACGCGGCGGAATGCGCCCTCATTCGTGATCTCGCCACCGACCGCGACAAGCGCGAGCTGTTCGCGCGTCTGGCCGAGCATCTGAGCATGCTCGCCGCCGAGGTCGAGCGCGCGGCCCGCGCGCAGGATGGGCGCACAGAGAAAGCGAGCCTTCGCTGAACCGCGAAGCTCTCTGGACGAACTGCGCGGATTCACGCTCCCCTGCCGTCGCTGCGCTTGCCACACAATCGCGCAACTCCACTTCGCTATAGATCGGGATGATCCGCGATCGATTCGCGCAGCGAGCGATCACGCCCCTCTCAGCGTCAGGTGCCGATCTTGCGACGTTTCCTCCCCTGCCTCGTTCTGCCGCTTCTCCTCGCTTTCCCCGCCGCAGCGGCTGAGCTCGCTGGCCGCGTCAGCATCGTGGACGGCGACACACTGGACATTCACGGCGAGCGGATTCGCCTGTGGGGCATCGACGCGCCCGAAAGCGCACAGCTCTGCCGCGGCCGCGACCGCAGGCCGTATCGCTGCGGCGCGCTGGCCGCCAACACGCTGGACGCCTTCACGCGCGGCAAGGTTCTGCGCTGCATGCCGGTCGACGGCGATCGCTACGGCCGCATCGTCGCGCGTTGCGCCGCCGGCGCGACGGATCTCGGCCAGTTCATGGTGTCGCGCGGGCTTGCGGTCGAGGAGCCGCAATATTCGCGCGGCGTTTACACCGCCGATCAGCGCGCCGCCCGCCGCGCCGGCCGCGGCATCTGGTCCGACCGCTTCATTGAGCCGCCGCTCTATCGCGGCTGCATGCATGCCGGCGGGACGACGTCGGTGTGCTCGGACGGAGGGATCGGCTGGCGGTGAGCGCGGCCGCGTGACGGCGTCGCCTTGTCCACCACACCCGCCACAACACCTCAATTGCCACGCGTCGCCCTCTGGCTGTACGGTCGCGCACCGCAAAGACCAGGCTGGATGAGGACGATGACAGAGACAAAGACGCGCGTGGCGATCCTGTTCGGCGGGCGCTCGGCGGAGCACGACGTCTCGCGGGCCTCGGCGGCCAACATCTTCCGCTCGCTCGATGCCGGCCGCTACGCCGTCACGCTGATCGGCATCACCACCGACGGGCGCTGGGTGCTCGCCGACGCTGCGAATGACGGTACAGGCGCGGCGCTGACCGTACCGACCGACGGCCCGCAGATCGTGCTGCTGCCGGCCGGCCAGGGCCGCGCGCTGGTCATCGGCGACGGCGCCCCGCGCGAGCTTGCCTTCGACGTCGTGTTTCCGGTGCTGCACGGTCCGAACGGCGAGGACGGCACCGTGCAGGGCGCGCTGGAGCTCGCCGATGTCGCCTATGTCGGCGGCCGCGTGATGGGATCGGCGGCGGCGATGGACAAGGACGTCGCCAAGCGCCTGCTCCGCGATGCCGGCCTGCCGATCGTGCCGTTCGTCACCATGACGGAAGCGTCTCCGGTGACCTATGAGGCGGCGGTCGACGCCGTCGGGTCGTCCGAGCTGTTCGTCAAGCCGGCCAATCTCGGCTCCTCCGTCGGCATCTCCAAGGCGCGCAGTGCCGAGGAGTTCGCCGCCGCCTGCCGCCTGGCGCTGCGCTTCGACCGCAAGATCCTGATCGAGCGCTGCATCAGCCCGGTGCGCGAGATCGAATGCGCGGTGCTGGAGCATCCCGACGGCAAGGTCGCCGCGTCCGAGCTCGGCGAGATCGTGCCGGCCGACAGCCACGGCTTCTATTCCTACGAGGCCAAATACACCGACGCATCGGGTGCCTCGCTGCACGTCCCGGCACAGGTCGAGCCGGGTCTCGCCGCGCGCATCCGCAAAATGGCGACCGAGGTGTTCGGCGTGCTCTGCTGCGAGAGTCTCGCGCGCGTCGATTTCTTCGTCCGCGGCGAGGAGGTCTACGTCAACGAGGTGAACACCCTGCCGGGCTTCACCAACATCAGCATGTACCCGAAGATGTGGGAGGCCACCGGCCTGCCCCAGCCGGCGCTGATGGACAGTCTGATCGCGCATGCGCTGGCGCGTCATGCGCGGCTCAGGGAGTTGGCGTCGCAGCGCTGACGACGATCGCCGGCCGCTCCTCGGGCCCGACGGCGCCGCAAGTCAGCGCGGCGCGACCTTGACGCCGTCGGCCACCCGGTCGCTAGGATAGATGATCACGACATCGCCGCTGGCGACGCCGTCGGCCACGGCGGCGAACCGGCCTGAGCGCCGGATGAGCCGGACGGTGCGCAATTCGGCGCGCCCATCCTTCAGCGCGAACACCGACCAGTCGTCACCGCGCTTGAACAGCGCGCCGGTCGGAACGATGGTCGCATCCTCCTGCGTGAAGACGACGATCTGCGCATCGAGCTGATAGGCATCGCCGAGCCGCTGCCATTGCTCGGCCGGCGAGACGATGTCGATCAGCACGTTGACCCTCTGCTCCTCGATTCCGAGCGTCGATATCTTGGTGAACGCCGCCGGCTCGACCCGGCGAACCCGCCCAGAGAGTCGGCCGGCGCCGCCCCAGCGATCGATCGTGACATCAGCGCCGGGACGGATCTCGACCGCATCGGTGCTGAGCACGTCGACGACCACTTCGAGATCGTGGGGATCGCCGAGGTCGAGCAATGCCGCACCCGGCTGCACCGTCGTTTCGCTTTCCTGGGTCACCTTCAGCACCAGCCCGCCGACCGGCGCGGTCACGCTCCAACTATCCGCCGGCGCATCGGCATCGGTCTTGCTCCCGTAGCGCACCAGCATCGCTCTGAGCTGGCTCAGCTCGTGCTCGGCGGCATGGTCGACATATTCGGCTGCGCGCAGGTCACGCTCGGCGATCCGCATCGCGAGCTCGGCACGCTCCCGCGCCTGCGCGGTCGCCGCTCCGCTGGCGGCCAGGGCCGTGGTACGCGCCAGATCGGCGCTTGCCTGCGCGCTCTGCGCCTGCGCTCGGGCCACGACCGCCTTGGCCCGCTCGACGTTGGCCTCTGCCGCGCCGAGCAGCTCCTCGGTCTCGCGGCGGGCGCGCGGATCGAGCAGCGGCGCTGGCCCCGGCGTGATGGTGGCAACCACATCGTCCGCCTTGACCTGGTCGCCGGCCTTGAAGCGGATGCGCCCCAGCCTGCCGGCGAGCGGCGCGGCCACGACGTAGCGCTGGCGCACCCGCGTCTTGCCGTCGTCATCGACGGTGGCAACGAACCGCCCCTTGGTCACCACGGCCGTCTCCACCGGAACTGCGCCCGGCATCGCCATCCAGGCGATGACGGCGGCGGCCGCCAGGAACGCTGACACGATGCCGAGGCGGCGCAACACGGGACGCATGCTCATTCCCTGGTCTTGAGGGCCGCGACCAGATCGAGCCGATCGACCCTCCTGCGGACGATGATGGCGCTGATCGCGGCGCTGGCCAAGACCACCGCGGTGGCGATCAGGTAGGTCCGCAGCGCGATCACGCCCGGAATCTGGAAGCTTTCGCTGGAATGCAGCTGCGCGATCAGCGCAATGACGCCGCGCGACAGCAACAGGCCGAGCGGAATCCCGACCGCGATGTCCAGCGCAAACTCGCCGAACAGGATGCCCGCGACCTCGCTGCGGGTGAAGCCGAGCACCCGCAGGCTGGCGAGCTCCCAGGCCCGCTCCTGCAGGCTGATGCGTGCGCTGTTGTAGACCACGCCCACGGTGATGATCGCGGCGAAGCCGGTCAGGATGCCGGCGACGACGAACACGAGGCCCGCGATCTTCTCCATGAACGATGCGATGACATAGGCCTTCATTGTCACCGATTCGATCGCCGGCATGGTCTTGAAGCTCGCACCGAGCGCAGCCAGCGCCGCCGGCTCGACATGGAGGCTCGCCGCCGAGACCGCCGCGCCTTCGCCGGTGAAGCGATTGAGCGTGTCGATATCCATGTAGGACGCCATGCCGACCGCCTCGTCGACGATGGCGCTGACCGGAACGTCGCGCCGCCGGCGACGGCCTTCCATCGCCTCCACCGTGACGATCTGCCCTGCGCTCAGCGCCAGACGCTCCGCAAGGCGCCGGGTCAGCGTGATGCCATCAGGCGCCGCCACGATCGGACGGCGCGCGGAATCGTGCGGCCGGCGCAGTTGGTCCGTCGCGGCCAGCCCGATCACCGAGGTCAGGTAGCTCTGATGCCCGGCGCGCAGGCGCACCGGAACGATGCGCTGACCTTCGACCGCGAGCACACCGGGCTGGCGCGCCAGATCACGCAGGACCGCACGGTCGACCGGGTGGACAAAGGTGATCATGGCGTTGCCGCGCTCGACCAGGTTGAACTGCAGCTCGATCATGTCGCCGATCGCATCGCGCCAGAAGATCCCGAGCACCATCATCGGCACCGCGAAGGCGATGCCGATGATGGTGAACAGCGAGCGGAACGGCCGCCCCGCGACGTTGCGCAGCATCATCGTCCGCCGCGCGCCAAACGCCCTGCCCGGCACGATGCGTTCGATCCAGGAGCGGCGGAATCCCAGCGGCATCGCGGGCCGCATGGCTTCCGCCGGCGCAAGGCCGACGACCTCCTGAAGCGCCGTGATGACCCCGAACGCGCCGGCCGCGATGCTGATTGCGACACCGGCCACCGCCGCCCATGGCGCCAGCCGGAATGGCAGCTCGGGCAGACGGAAGAACCCCTGATAGCTCGTGATCATGGCACGGCCAAAGCCGAAGCCGCCGGCGATGCCGAGCGCCGATCCGATCAGCACGATGACCAGCATCAGCTTGAGATAGTGCAAGGTGAGCAGCAGCGTCGGAAAGCCGAGCGCCTTCAGCGCCGCGATCTGCTCGCGCTGCGCGGCGACCAGCCGCCCGAGCGCGCCGTTGAGCAGGAATGTGGCGACACCGAAGAAGATGATGGGAATGGTGATCGACATCACCTTCTGCTGGTTCAGCTCGTCCTCGAGAAAGCGGTTCGACGGCTGGTCCCGCCGCGCGATCGCGCCGATCGACCCATAGGGCTCGAGCAGCCGGTCGAGCTCCTCGATGACGGGCTTGGGATCGACGCCCGGGGCGAGCGCGATCACGGCGTCGTTGAATGCGCCCTTCATGTCGAAGGCAGCCTCGGCCGCGCTCCGGTCGACCCACAGGATGGCATAGAGGCGATCGTCGGGAATCGGCAATCCGGGCTTCACCGCGTAGACATATTCCGGCGACAGGGCGATGCCGGAGATCCGGAAGCCCTGCACCCGGCCATTGAGCAGCACGCGGATCTCGCCGCCCGGCCTGACGCCGTTGGCGTCGGCAAACGCCTCGTTGACCGCGGCGCTGCGCGCGGCGCCCGGCTCGGGCGCCGTGCCGCGGCGCAGATGCAACCGCGCCAGGGGCTCGTCGCCGGCATGGGTCAGCGACACCAGGCGGGCCGAGACCGGTTGCGAGACGGCAGGCCAATCGACGATGACCTCGCGCACGATGCGCGGCTCGACCGCGACCACGCCAGGAATGGAATTGAGCCGCGGCACCAGCGCGAGCGGCGCCCGCTTCAGCGTGACGAAGATCTGCGGAAATCGGCCGTCGGCATAGAACTGCTCGCAGCCGCCGCGCAGGGACAAATAGGTCGAGACCGAGCCGACGAACACGGCGACACCAGCCGCCACCAGCAGCGCGATCGTGACCACCTGTCCGCGCATCGCGCCGATGTCGCGCCACAGCTTGCGGTCCAGCAGGCTCACCAGCGCACCTCATCGGCCGAGAGGCGCCGCGCATTGCGCGTCTCGCCGACGACGCGCCCGCCGCCGAGCCGCAGCACGCGATCGGCCATGCCGGCGATCGCCGCATTGTGCGTGATGATGATCGTGGTCGTCCCGAGCTGCGCGTTGGCGCGGGCGATCGCGGCGAGCACGACCTTCCCCGTCTCATAATCCAGCGCGCCGGTCGGCTCGTCGCACAACAGCACGTCGGGCGCCTTGACCATGGCGCGGGCCACCGCGACGCGCTGCTGCTCGCCGCCGGACAGCTGCGAGGGAAAGTGGTCGATCCGCCGCTCGAGGCCGACGAGCTTGAGCACCTCGAGCGGATCGAGCGGCTTGTCGGCGATCTCCGTGACCAGCGCGACGTTCTCGAGCACCGTCAGACTCGGGATCAGGTTGTAGAACTGAAACACGAAGCCGACATGCTCGCGCCGGTAGCGCGTCAGCTCGGCATCGCCGGCGCCGACCAGCTGATGATCGCGCCACTGCGCCTCGCCCGAGGTCGGACTGTCCAGCCCGCCGAGAATGTTGAGCAAGGTCGACTTGCCCGACCCCGACGGCCCGAGCAGCACCACGAGCTCGCCTTCGTAGATGTCGAGGTCGACGTCGCGCAGCGCATGCACCTCGACCTCGCCCATCCGATAGGTCTTCGAGAGCTTGCGGGCGCGGAACACCGGGGTGGCGCCGGACCGATCAGGAGGCGCGGCGGGGCCCCCGTCATTGGTGACGGCCGAACTCATCGGGCTGCGGCTCCTGCACCAAAGGCCCGCATCGAACCTGCGAGACATCTCACGCCTGAATCTTCCACATCGGATGACACCCCGCCGACCATCGGTCGGTAGCCATCGTCATCCGTTGATGCATGTCAAGCGGGCACATCATCACGTGGCCAACGCGCTGATGTCCATCAGACCGCGGTCGCGATGACGTACGCCAGCACGGCTGCGCCGAGGCAGCGCCGCCAGGGATTGACGCCGCGCAGGAGTTCGTCGAACGCCCAGACGAAGAGACCGGCTTTGACGAGACAATCCAGATTGGCGCCTGCCTGACCCGGCGGATGCCAAACCCAGCCCACGAGGCTGCCCACCAGCACGATCCACAGAGCGGGGTTCGGCATCTGGGCGATCGAGATCTCGCCGGTCGCGCGATTTCGGAAGAACCAATTCAGAAATCGCGACATCGTACCGCCAGTGGGGGATGATCTTGCGATCCTAGAGCTCAACTGCAGCCGAGTACAACCCGGTGGCACGGCTCAGGTTCTGGTGAATCGACGACCGATTTTCTAGATCGGCGGCGGGTGCTGGGTCGAGATATCACGATCTCCACGGCTGGATGCTCCGCGAAAGCGGAGCATCCAGTACTCCGCAGCAGAAGATATTGGACCGAGACGTCACCGCGCACTGGATCGTCGGCCTTCGCGGACGAAGACACGGGCGGGCGGTCTACAATGTCGATAGTCAACCCTCCTACGCCCCAACGGCCGAACTCACCTGGGCGGCATCTTCTCGAATTTCGGCAGCGCCGGATCGAGGTGATCCCAGGCCTGTCCCGCCGCAGTCCACGACACCAGTTGCGGCTTGTAGCGGCTGGGATCGTCGAGGCTCGCCGGCGGAACGATGAACACATCGGGCATCGCGGGAAATGTCAGGTGAACGTGCGAGCCGCAGGTCGGGCAGAACGCGCGCCGCTTTACGGTGCCGCCGTCACCGACGCTCTGCCAATGCGAGACCTCGCCGTCGACCTTCACCTCCGCCGCGACGAAGGTCAAATGCGATTGATGCCCGGTGCCGCTGTCGCGCTGACATTGCCGGCACTGGCAGTCCAGCATCACGGCCGGCTCGCCCGTGATCTCATAGCGTACCGCGCCACAGGCGCAGCCGCCGGCATAGGATTTCGTCATGTCGCTCTCCTCGTTCAATGCGGCCGCTGCGATGACGCCTGCTCGGCGGCGACCTGGTCGAGCTTCTCGACCACCTTCTTCCAACCTTCGCCCATCTTGCGATACGCCGTCTCGTTGGCCGGCAGCACGAAGCCGGAATGGACGAGGCGAAGGCGCGTGCCGGTGTCCGCCTTGGAAAGACTGAAGGTGACGACCGTCTCCAGCGTCGCGCCGTAGCCGACATTGCTGTCGTGGCCGCCCTTCCACGCGTAGGACAGCCGCTCGTTCGGTACGACCTCCAGCACCTCGCAATGAATGGTGCCATCCCATTCGCCCGCCGGTGTGGTCTGAAAGGTGAACCGAGTGCCGACGACGGCCTCAAATCCCTTCGGCGCCATCAGCCAGCGACCGATCAGTTCGCCGCTGGTCAGGGCTCTCCAGATGACCTCGGGCGCATGAGGGAAGGTGTCCTCGACCACAATGGCCTGCGTGTCCGCATTCACGGCTTGGTTCATGGATCGATGTCCTTCAGCAGGTTTTTCAGCTTGGCGAAACGGTCGCGCCAGAACACGCCGTAGTGGCTCATCCAGTCGGCCAGCGGCTCCAGGCCGCGCGGCTCGGCGCGATAAAACACATTGCGCCCCTCGGGGCGCTCGCAGACCAGGCCGGCCTGTTTCAGGGTTTTCAGATGCTGCGAGATGGCGCCCTGCGTGACGGTACTGCCGCGGGTCAACTCGACGACGGTGATCTCGTCGGCCTCGACGATGCGCTCGAACACCGCGCGCCGCGTGGGGTCGGCCAACGCACGCATGACGGTGGTGATGGTCTCAGCTTCGGTCATGCAGAAACAATAGCAGGTACTAATTCATTAGTAAATACTAATGTTATCGGTTACGTTGATCCCGACGTAGCTGCCCGCCCCCCGCGTTCTGAACAGCGATTCCGGTCTTCAGTGCTGTCACCGAAATTGGGTTTGTGAAGTCTCAGAGGAGGCCGAAAGTGATCGCGATTAAGAAAAACACGAGCAGCCCGATGCCGACCAGCTTGAAGATGTAAGCAGCCTCGACATCGCGCCCAAACCACTCGAAGTCTGTCCCCCATAGGACGGTTGCGACGAACCCCAGAACGAGGGTCGTGATCAGTAGCATCACGTAGACGGTGTCCATTGATTGATCATAAAGGCGTTTGTCATTTGAACGTAGGCATTATAGCCCGCGGTAATGCCGTGAGGCACATCTAGAGCGCCCCTCAAATCGCGAACAAAATTTTCGGCCCAGTCTTCCGCAAAGGTTCCCATCGTCAATTTCCTTTGATCGTTCTTTGACCAGCTACTACTGCCGCAGCCATTCCGTGGCCACCGCATAGGACGCAGCCGTCATTATGATCACGAACAGAAGGGCTCCGAAGATAGCGAAGTAGTACATTCCCGGACGAGCCGATCGGTTAAATATAGCGCCATTCATCGACCACGTTCCGGATCGAACGGCGCTTATAATTAAGCGTCCAAAATACCAGTCCGTCCAACAAGTCATTCCGAATATGAAGATAGTCAAAGCTACATCAACCATACGCGTGCCCTTTGTTAGCTTGGCGGACCATCTGACACAAACGGATATCGATCATCCACTTTCGGTTACGGTGACAGTGCACAAAACTGCGCAAGCCTCGTTTCAACGTCCCCCGCTCAATCCTCCGCTGCCGGCTTCGGCCCACGTTTGGCCGGCTTGAGCACGCGCCCGGTCATTTTCTCGATGCGGGTGAGGAAGCGGTCGCTGCCGATCGGCCGGCCGATGCTCTCGGCGGCGCGCAGACGCGCGAACAGAGCCTCCTCGTCCTCCGGCGCGCGGGTCAGGAGTTCGGCGATGTCCGGGAACATCGCCTTCACGGGCTCGCGCTCGGTCAGGCCATCGTCGCGCCCGCGCAGATGCGCGCGCGTGCTCGACCAGACCCAGTCCTGGGCGCGCGCCACCAGCCGCGCCCGCACCGGATTGAGACTGACATAGCGCAGCGCCGCCGCCAGATGCGCCTCGTCCATCGCCACCGCGCCGAACCGCCCCTGCCAGAAATGCCCGCTGCGCTTGCGGCGCGCCTGGATGACGCCAGCATAGATGCGATGCACCCGCGACAGCGCCCGGCGCAAACCGTCGGCATCCGACGGCACCAGGATCAGATGCACGTGGTTCGGCATCAGGCACCACGCCCACACCGCGACGTCAGCCGCCCGGCAATGGGTCGCGAGCAAATCGCGGTACAGCGCGTAGTCCTCGTCGCCGAAGAATGTTCGCGCCCGGCCATTGCCGCGCTGGGTGACGTGGTGCGGCAGACCAGGGATGACGACACGGGCAAGGCGGGCCATGCAGCATCATGCGCACTCGGACGGCGCATGTCAAATTAAGTGCACTGTCACCGTAACTGCCAGTCTTCAGCGAAAGTTGACATTTTTTGATCTTTCGTTTTGCAGACTACATCAACCAGAACATTGCCATCGCGAATGATGATCCCGTAACAATCAGTAGGAACCAAAGCGAGGCGAGCATCGCCAGATAGTATCGCAGGGGACGCTCGGACCTGGTAACGACCTCGCCGTTCATGGACCAGACTCCTGTTATAGCGGCACATAAGACCGCACGTCCGAAGTACCAATACGTCAACACCGTAACACCGAAAATCGCGATGGTTAGAACGAAGTCGCGCATGTATTCTCCTCGAATTGCAGTATATCGCCTAGTAAGAGGACGGTAGCTGCTTGGCATGCTCTGACCTCCACTAGCCTCGAATTCTCGAGGAGGCGATTATCTCTCCCTCAAACTTTCTTGTTTATACCTCAACAGCGGCGACATCACGTATTCGATGATGCGCCGCGTCCCCGTCTTGATCTCCACCGTCACCGCCATGCCCGGCGCCAGCGCCACCATCCTATCCTCGACCTGCATCTGCTTCTCGTCCAGCGACACCCGCGCCGAATAGATGAACTCCTGCCCCGCCGGCTCGCTGGTCTCCGCCAGCGCGCCGGCGTTCTTGCCGCCGTTCTGCTTGTCGGTCGGCTTTTCGCGCACGATCGAATCCTGCGAGACGCTCAGCACCTTGCCGCGGACGAGGCCGTAGCGGGTGAAGTTGAAGGTGTCGATCTTGATCTCGGCTGGCTGGCCGACATTGACGAAGCCGATGTCGCGGTTGGAGATCATGGCTTCGGCCTCGAGCTGGCTGTCGGCGGGGACAATGAGCATCAGTTGTTGCGCCGGGGTGACGACGCCGCCGACGGTGTGCAGCGCGAGCTGCTGCAGGTTGGAGGCGAGCTTCGACTGCTGCTCGGCGGCCTGGGCCTGCAACGCGGCGCGGGTGCGCGCGACATCGGTCGGCGCGGCGCCTTGCGGCACCACCAGCGGCCGCAGCTCGGCGAGATCGGCGAAGCTGTCGCGCAGCACGCTGAGTCGGGCCACATCGAGCCTTGCCTGCATCAGCCCCTGCGCGACGCGGCGGCGCACGGCCTCCGTCACGGTGCGCTCGAGCTCGGCCAGCGCTTGCCCCATCATCGCAGGCTCGTCCCAGCCTGGGAGGAAACATCCTCCGCCCGTCTCCGAGCAAGGCGAGATTGCCGGCAGCAAAAATCAGGTTGCCAATTCGTTACAAGGGGATCACGGTTTCGGCCGGCTGCCTCGAAGATTTTTCTTCTGTTTTTCGGAATCATGTGCTATCCTTCGCGCCGTCCCGCCTCACTTGAGGGGCGTTTCGCGATCGTCACGAGCGTTGGGTGCGGGATGCGGTGGGCGTGTCGGGTTGCAGCGTGAGCGATCATGCCGACGAACGATCCGATGCGCACGGCGAAATCGTGTGGTCCTGGCATCCCGGTGCTGATGCCAAGCTGGCGCTGCAAGTTCGACGAGCGCGCGGGCGACGGGGGCAAAGAAAGCCGATCCCCGGGGAGATCACGTATAAGCCGTAACGCCATCGCGCGGGGAAGGCCGGATGATCCGGCCCGTACCTGTGGTTCCTGCCGCCTGCATTTTTTTCGCAGGCGGGCCATGGGTGCGACCGGCACCCGGCCTTTCCCGCGCCCTCATTCTCGAGAGGGCGATCAGACGAGCAACACTCGGACGCGAAAGCGGGCGCGAGGATGAGATGCTGCGCCTACAAGCTCCACTGTCGTCCCGGGCAAGCTGCGGCAACGCGTCAGCGTTGGCGCGGCGCCGACCCGGGACCCATGCTCCGCCGCGCCGTCGTGTGACGCACGCTGGAGCGTCCAGCTCGCACGCCCAACCCCGCCGGTGGTTATGGATCCCGGCGTTCGCCGGGATGACACCGAGATTTCGGCAGGCACCGTGACACCCATGTGCGTTTTGAACCTTCACCCCCGCTGCCCGAACACACCCAAGCGCCTCACTCCCGCCAAATCCCGCAGAAAAACCGACTGAATCACCGTCTCCGATCCGGTAGACTCGCCACGTGACCCACCGCCCTACGATTCTCGTCTTCGACTCAGGCCTCGGCGGCCTGTCCGTGCTGCGCGAGGTGGTGCGCGCCCGGCCGGACGCGCATTACGTCTATGTCGCCGATGACGCCTTCTTCCCCTACGGCCATCACAGCGAGCAGGCCCTGATCGCCCGCGTGGTGCCGCTGATGGGCGAGCTGATCGCCGCGCACCGGCCCGACCTGATCGTGATCGCCTGCAACACCGCCTCGGTGCAGACGCTGGCGCCGCTGCGGGCCGCCTATGCCGTGCCTTTCGTCGGCACCGTGCCGGCAATCAAGCCGGCCTGCGCGCAGTCGCAGACCAGGCGCGTCTCAGTGCTCGGCACCAAGGCCACGGTGGCGCGCGAATACACCCACGCGCTGATCCGCGACTTCGCGCAAGGCTGCACCGTCACATTGGTCGGCTCGCCGGATCTCGCGTCGCTGGCAGAGGCCGCGCTTAGCGGCACCCAGGTCAGCGATGCGGCCATCGCCGCCGAGATCGCGCCCTGCTTCGTGGGCGACGCCGCCGATCCCACAGGCCGGACCGACACGGTCGTGCTCGCCTGCACGCATTATCCGCTGCTGCTCGACCGGCTCGAACGCCTGGCGCCCTGGCCCGTCACCTGGATCGACCCGGCACCCGCCATCGCGCGCCGGGTCGCCGACCTGCTAGGCCCGCCGGCCAGCGGCCCCGACGATGGCGGCGCCACCATGATCTTCACCTCGAACAAGCCACATCAGCTCGGCCGCGCGCTCACGCCCTATTTCGGCGGCCGCGTCCCGGCCTGACGGAGACCGTCCGATGTCCACAGCGCCCCAACCGCTCAACCGCCTCAAGCAGGCCTGGTGCGACAGGAGGCCGACCTTCGGCGCCATCGCCACCATCCCGAGCATCCAGACCGTGCGCATCATGGCGCAGCAGCTCGACTGGATCATCGTCGATCTCGAGCATGGCCCGATCGATCTCTCCACCGCGCATGCGATGATCACGGCCACGGCAGGCACGCCCTGCGTGCCGCTGGTGCGCATTGCCGCCAACGAGCCGCATCTCGCCAAGGCGCCGATGGACCTCGGCGCGCTCGGCATCAACTTCCCGATGATCTCGAGCCGCACTGAGGCCGAGAAGGCGGTGCGCAGCGTGCGCTATCCGCCCCGCGGCGACCGGTTGTGGGGTCCGTTCCACGCGCCGTTCCACTGGAACGTGTCGATGGCCGACTACATGGCGACCGCCGACGACGACATGATCTGCATGGTGACGATCGAGCACGTCGAGGCGGTCGAGCGCATCGACGAGATCGTGGCCACCCCCGGCATCGACATTGCCGTGATCGGTCCCGGCGACTTGGCGACCTCGATCAACAAGCGCGGCCAGCTCGATGATCCCGAAGTGAAATCCCTGATCGCCCGCGCCGAGGCCGGCATCCTCAGATCGGGCGTGCCGATCGGCGGCGCCGCGCGCTCGGCTGAGCAGGCCAATGCAATGATTGAGCGCGGCTACCTGGCGCTGGCGCTCGGCTTCGACTGGTCCTTGTTCCAGCGCGGCATTGCCGCGAGCTTCGAGGGGATCAAGCGCTAGAGTCGGCGGCCGGCTTGGGCCGGTCCTTCACGTTCCAAACAAAGAACAAGAGTTGGGGGGAACACCATGATGAAAAAGACGATTCTCGGCCTGTCGCCGGCCCTGCCCGGGCTCGGGGTGGTCGACAAGACCAAGCCGCTCGCCTCGCCGGCGCCCTGACGCCCAAACGAGGCGTTTGCTGCACGGCGCCCCGGTGCTAACAGAGGCCCGCCACCGGCCCAGGCCGGGAGCCACCAAGCAACGGCCACGCGAGACGGCCAAGACAGAAACCAGCGGGAGCGATCGATCTCACGATGCGCGGAACAACCAAGCCGATCTCGCTGCACCGCCGTCTGATCATCGATCTGATGCATGCCTCGCGTGACGTGCCGTTCGTGTCGCTGGCGCGTACGATCCATATCGGCCCGCTGCTCGAGGCCCGCGCCGCGGCCGTCCGTCCGCCCGGTTTCGCCGCGATCTTCGTCAAGGCGTTCGCCCTGGTCGCCCGCGACGAGCCGGTGCTGCGCACGCTCTACGTCAAATGGCCCTGGCCCTGCTTCTACGAGCTGCCGCGCAGCGTCGCCACCGTCACCATCGCCCGGGTCGAACATGGTGAGGATTGCGTGCTGCCGCAGCGCATCTCCGGGCCGGAGACCATGACCCTGGCCGAGATCGATGCCGTGATCCGGCAGGGCAAGGAGGCGCCGGTCGAGGACGTCGCCATGTTCCGCAAGATCATGCGGGCGACCCGGCTGCCGTTGCCGCTGCGCCGGTTCGCCTGGTGGGTCGGGCTCGGCTTCGGCCGGCAGCGGGCCAACTGGTTCGGCAATTTCTCCGTGACCAGCGTCGCCGCCTGCGGTGGCGGCCAGCTGCTGGCCCTGAGCCCGGGACCGTTCATCGTCAATTACGACGTCATCCAGCCCGACCATACCCTGGCCATCCTGATCCGCTGGGACCACCGGGTCACCGACGGCGCCATGATGGCCAGGACCGCAATCCGGCTCGAGCAGGTGCTGAACGGGGAGATCGCGGCCGAGCTGAAGGCCGGAACCCCGTGCGGCCGTGGGCCGGCGGAGGCCGTACCCGGATTCCCGGCTGCGCGGCAGAAAATTACCGTTGCGGGAGAGCCGCAGCGGTGATTCGCCGGCAAAAGCGCCGGTTGCGGTTTGACAAGTCGGCAGGTTCTCCCGTAGAACCCGCCTGCTCGCGGGCCGGTTTCGGCCCGCGTTGCGTTTCGCGACCCGTGGCCTTCATCCCTTCATGCTTTGGGGATGGGCCTGTCGGTGGACCGGGTTTCCCGGACACACAGGAGGGCGCGTTTCCTCAAACCCTAACTTGATCGAAGAGGACGCGATGACTAAGCGCAGTGAGGCGAAGTACAAGATCGATCGCCGCATGGGCCAGAACATCTGGGGCCGCCCGAAGAGCCCCGTCAACCGCCGCGAATACGGCCCCGGCCAGCACGGCCAGCGCCGCAAGGGCAAGCTCTCGGACTTCGGCGTCCAACTGCGCGCCAAGCAGAAGCTGAAGGGCTATTACGCCAACATCTCCGAGCGCCAGTTCCACGGCATCTATGTCGAGGCCGGCCGTCTCAAGGGCGACACCGGTGAGAACCTGATCGGCATCCTGGAGCGCCGGCTCGACACCGTCGTTTTCCGCGCCAAGTTCGTCTCGACCATGTTCGCGGCGCGCCAGTTCATCAACCACGGCCACATCAAGGTGAACGGCCGCAAGGTCAACATCGCGAGCTACCAAGTCAAGCCTGGCGACGTGATCGAGGTCAAGGAAGCCTCGAAGCAGCTCGCCGTGGTGCTGGAAGCGACCCAGCTCGCCGAGCGTGACGTGCCCGACTACATCGAGGCCGATCACTCCAAGATGACCGCGAAGTTCATCCGCATCCCCGCGCTGTCGGACGTGCCGTTCGCGGTGCAGATGGAGCCGCATCTGATCGTCGAGTTCTACTCGCGCTGATCTTGACCGGACCGCGGTCCGATCCCATCTGATAATCCGAAGGCCCTGGCACGCGCCGGGGCCTTTCTTTTTTGGGCTTCTTTTCGGATGGGACGAACCGATTCCCGAATGCCACACCTGCCACGAAATCGCCCCAACCTGGGCTGACAGCGAATCCGTCCCGTGATTCACTGTCTGCAGTTGTAAAGTAGCGGGGCGTTCGCCATGGAGTTCAACAGGCGCAATATCATCTTCGGTGCGTTGCCGACCGATGCGGTCGGTGCTCCGCCTCTGCCGCCGTTGCGGGCGCCGCCCCTCAGCGCTTCACCGTTACGCGCACGGCCCTCGGGGATCCGTTACCGATTCAATGACGGCCTCTACCCTTCGACGGTCTTCGACATTCTCGAACGCTCCTGCTGGCACGTCCAGTCCGATGCGACAGCCCATGTGATCCGCCATCTCGGCACCGGGCTCACCTTTGCCGACGCGCAGCTTCGCCACGATCCCTACGCGCTCGAGCTCCTCCACTGTTTCGATGATTCGCGCGAGCTCGCCGACGAATGGCACACCATGCTGGTCGGCTGGGCCGCGGTGAACATGGGCTGGAACATCCGGCGGCAGCGGCCGGGCGCCGCGCTGCTTCTTTCACCGTCACGGCAGAGCCCGCTCGACTCCTGGGTGTTCGATTGCACCGAGGCGCCGCCGCTGGTGGCCGAGCCGATCGAGACCCGGCCGTTGCGACGGCCGGACATCTGGCTCAACCCGCCGCGCGCGGCGTAATCGAGGAGGCGTTTTGCGGGGGCGATGCGAGTTGGGTAAGGTCGGGTCGTGATGAGCCGAACGAGGACTGCCGATGTATTACACCCCGCCCCCGCGCGATCCCAAGGCGCCGCCCGTGCGCGTCAACCTGTTGTCGGACACGCAGACCCGCCCGACAGCCGCGATGCGCGAGGCCATCGCGCGCGCCGAGGTCGGCGACGAGCAGATCGGCGACGATCCGACCGTGCATGAATTGTGCGGCCGCGTCGCCGCGCTGCTCGGCAAGGAGGCCGCGGTGCTGATGCCGTCGGGCACGATGTGCAACGTCGCGGCGACGCTGGTGCATTGCCGGCCGGGCGACGAGATCCTCGCGCATGAGACCGCGCACATCATCTCGCGCGAGGGCGGCGCCCATGCCGCGCTCGGCGGCTTTCAGGTCACGCAGTTGAAGGGGCCCGACGGCCAGTTCACGCCGGAGACATTCCGCGCCGCGCTGCATCCGCGCTCGCGCTACCAGCCGCCGCAGACCGTCGTCAGCGTCGAGCAGACCGCCAATATCGGCGGCGGCACGATCTGGAAGAAGGCTGATCTCGACGAGATCGTCGAGATCGCCAAGGCGAACGGCATGGCGACGCACATGGACGGCGCGCGGCTGCTCAACGCGACGGTTGCCACCGGCATTCCGGCCGCCGAGATGACCGCGGGCTGGGATTCGGCCTGGATCGATTTCTCCAAGGGGCTGGGCGCGCCGATCGGCGGCGCGCTCGCCGGCAGCGCCGCCTTCATCGACGAGGTGTGGCGCTGGAAGCAGCGGCTCGGCGGGTCGATGCGCCAGGCCGGAATCGTCGCGGCAGCCTGCATCTACGCGCTCGATCACCATGTCGACCGGCTCGCCGAGGACCACGCCAATGCACGGGCGCTGGCGCGCGGGCTGTCGCAGATCCAGGGCGTCGAGGTCCAGGAGCCAGAGACCAATCTCGTGTTCTTCAAGCCCGACGGCTCCGGTGTGCCCGGCGACAAGATGGTGACCGAGCTGCGCAAGCGCGGCGTGCTGCTCGCGATGATGGACGGCCGCATCCGCGCCTGCACCCATCTCGACGTGACCGCAGCCATGATCGAGGAGACCATCGGCCATGTCCGGGAGATCGTGCGCGGAGCATGAGGATCATGGTGCGAGCGCCGCATAGACCAGCCGCCGCACATCGCTCGCGATGCGGCCGCGCTGCGAGGGCGCCTGCATCATGACGATGACGAACAGGTCGTCGGCGGGATCGATGAAGAAGAACGTCCCGCCGACGCCGTCCCAGCCATATTCGCCTGATGGCACCGGAGGCTTCTCCGTGATGCGCATGGAGAAACCCAAGCCGAAGCCGCTGTCGGCGCCGGGAAAATAGAGGTCGTCACGACGAATTCCCGCCCCAACGACATGATCCCGCGTCATGACCGCGACGGTCTCAGGCTTGAGATAATAGCGGCCGTCAAGCTCACCGCCGTTCAGCAGCATCTGAGCGAACCGCGCGTAGTCGGAGATGGTGCTGATCATCCCCGCCCCGCCCGACTCCCAGCGTCTGGGCCGAATGGGATCGTCGATGCCGGCGATCGGACGATCGAACCAGTCGCGCGGCGACGGTTCGGCGACGCGGCTACGCTGGCTCGGGTCGGCGAGGAAGAACGCCGTCTCGCGCATGCCGAGCGGCCCGAGCAGCCGCTCCTGCTCGAACTCATAGAGCGAGCGGCCGGAGACGATTTCGATCACCCGCCCGAGCACGTCGGTCGAGTGGCCGTAGTCCCACACCGTGCCAGGCTGCTCGGCCAGCGGCAGCCTGGCGAGGCGCTCGACGAAGGTGGCGTTGTCGATGTCGCCGTCAAACAGAGGCGCCTTCGCATAGAGCCGGCGCACGGCCGTCTCGCCATAAAAGCCGTAGGTGATGCCGGAGGTATGGCGCAGCAGATCGCGGATGGTGATCGGGCGCGCCACTGGAGCAGCGCCGACCCTCACGTCAGCGAAGGCGGGAATGTAGCTCGCCAGCGCATCATCGAGCTTCAGCCTGCCGTCATCGACCAGCATCATCGCCGCCACCGACGTGACCGGTTTCGACATCGAGTAGATGCGGAAGATCGCATCCTCCGTCATCGGCGCGCGCGTCGCGGGATCGCGAACACCGAAACTCTGCAGCAGGACAGGGCTGTCGTGCTGCTGAATCAGCACGACCGCGCCCGGAATGTTGCCGGCGGAGACTTCGTCGCGGAAATAGGTCGGGACCGCCTCGAGGCGCCGCCGGTCGAGATCGCGCGGCGACTGTGCGCCTGCGCGGGCCAGAGCAGGCAGCATGGGCATCGCGAGCAACGCGCCGAGCAGCGTCCGTCGCGAGACCAGCCGGTCCATCCTAACGGCACCGCCGCGTGTCGATGGCTGTCACCTCACCGAGCCCGCGCGAGCGCGGCTGGCGAGCGCCTCGCTGAGCGCCTCATCGTGCAGCCCGGCGCTCTGTTCGGAGAAGCAGCAGAACACGATCTGGGAGAGCGAGGTCTCCGTGCTGATCGCCTCGATCGAGGTTGCGACCGCGATCGACGCCGCACGATCGGCGGGGAAGCGAAAGATGCCGGTCGAGATCGCGGGAAACGCGACGGAGTCCAAGACATGCTTGTGACACAGCTCGATCGAGCGGCGGTAGCACGAGGCCAGCAAATCCGGCTCGCCGCGGTCGCCGCCCTGCCAGACTGGGCCAACGGTGTGGATCACGTGGCGGGCCGGCAGCCGGTAGCCTTTGGTGATCTTGGCCTCACCGGTCTTGCAGCCATGGAGCATGCGGCATTCCATGACGAGGTCCGGCCCCGCCGCACGGTGGATCGCACCGTCGACGCCGCCACCGCCGAGCAAAGACGAGTTCGCGGCGTTGACGATGGCGTCAACGCCGAGCTTGGTGATGTCGGCAACGATGACCTCGAATCGGGTCGCGCCGATCTTTCGGACTGGATAGCTCAGGCCGAGGCCGCCGTGCCGACCGGGATGCCCTTGTCGGTGAACAGCTGCTGCAGTTCGCCGCTCTGGAACATCTCGCGGACGATATCGCAGCCGCCGACGAACTCGCCCTTCACATAGAGCTGCGGAATCGTCGGCCAGTTCGAGAACGTCTTGATGCCGTTGCGCAGCTCGGCAGATTCGAGAACGTTGAGGCCCTTATAGCCGACGCCGACGTGGTCGAGGATCTGCACGACCTGGCCGGAAAATCCGCACTGCGGAAACTGCGGTGTCCCCTTCATGAACAGGACGACGTCGTTCGACTTCACTTCGTTGTCAATGAATTGCTCAATGCTCATCTTCGCTTCCTCTAGGGCGCCTCAAGGAACGCCTGGGGCTCGGTGCCGCGCGGGTCGCCGCCGGACAGATTTCGTCCAGAGCCGACCGTCACTGTCTTATATGTAGCGCAAACCGTTGTTCAGCCAAAGTAAAATGCCGAGGATCATTCCGCAACACAGTCACCCGGCCGGACCATAGGCTGATGGCAGCAATATTATAGCCGCCACGAGGGTTTCATCCCGTAACCAAGCCCCTATCTAGGACGAACCGCCCAAAAGGAACTTGTTCCGTCGAACATCGTTTTCTCCCGGCAAACGGAGACCCTCGTGACCAGTTCAGCGTCCGCCACGGCCCCGCATCAGATCACCGCTGCGCAAACCCCTGGGCCGGGTCGCCTGGCCGGCAGTCTGATCGAGGCGTATCTCGCGGTCCGGAACGAGACCGAAGCCCGGGCGGCCCCGCTGACCCCGGAAGACCAGGTCATCCAATCGATGCCGGACGCCAGTCCGGCCAAATGGCATCGCGCCCATACCACTTGGTTCTTCGAGCAATTTGTGCTCGGCGCGCACTGCCGAGGATATGCCCCTTTTCACCCCGATTATGCCTTCCTGTTCAACTCCTATTACGTCAGTGCGGGCCCGCGCCACACGCGGGGCGAGCGGGGACTGATCACCCGCCCGGGGGTGGCCGAGATCACGGCGTACCGCCGGCATGTCGACGCGGCCATGGTCGACTTCCTGGACCAAGCCGATGCCGCGACCTTGGCAGCCGTGGCGCCGCTCGTGGAGGTCGGCCTCAATCACGAGCAGCAGCACCAGGAGCTGATGCTGACCGACATCCTGCATGCGTTCGCGCAGAATCCGACGGCGCCGGCCTACGATCCATCGTGGACATTTCCGTCCCCAACGGACCGGAGCAAGGATTGGGTCCACCTCCCCGAAGGCATCCACACCGTCGGGCACGCCGGCGATGGTTACCATTTCGACAATGAGGGGCCGGCGCATCGGGCGCTCGTCGGGCAGGTCGGGATCGCGCGCAATCTCGTCACCAATGCCGAGTGGCTCGCCTTCATGGATGACGGCGGCTACCGGACCGCCACGCTCTGGCTCATGGACGGCTTCGCTGCCGCCAGCCGCGAGGGCTGGCAGGCTCCCGGTCATTGGTACAAGGTCGAGGGCGAGTGGCGCATCATGACGCTGGGCGGATTGACGACCGTCGATCCTGACGCAGCCGTCTGCCACGTCAGCTACTACGAGGCTGATGCGTTCGCGCGCTGGCGCGGCAAGCACCTACCGACCGAGATGGAGTGGGAGGTCGCCGCGCGCGGCAACCAGCTCAATGATGCCTTCGGCACCGTGTGGCAATGGACCCGCAGCGCCTACAGCCCCTATCCCGGCTATCGTGCCATCGAAGGCGCGCTCGGCGAGTACAACGGCAAATTCATGGTCAATCAGCTGGTGCTGCGCGGCTCATCGCTCGCGACGCCGGCAGGCCACAGCCGCGTCACCTATCGCAACTTCTTCTATCCGCATCATCGCTGGCAATTCACTGGGCTCCGGCTCGCCGACTACGCCTGATCAACCCACATTCGCTTCCCGACAGTCGCGCCCGTGCGCGTCCAGGAGAGTATCATGAACGTGCACGTCAACACGTTGTCCAACGCTCACCTTCCCGACGCCGAGACGTCGGCATTCGCGCGCGATGCGGTCGCAGGCCTCGCGCAGCAGCCCAAGCAGCTGTCGCCGAAGTATTTCTATGACGCGGCGGGATCGGATCTGTTCGAGCAGATCACGCGGCTGCCGGAGTACTATCCGACCCGCACCGAGCTCGGCATTCTCAGGGATCGCGGCGCCGAGATCGCAGCGATCATTCCCGATGAGGCGGCCTTGGTCGAGTTCGGCGCCGGCGCCACCACCAAGGTGCGGCTGCTGCTGGAAAGCTGCCGCTTCGCGGCCTACGTGCCGGTCGATATTTCCGGCGAGTTCCTGACCGCACAGGCCGACAGCCTGCGCCGCGACTTCCCGCAGCTCGCCGTGCACCCGGTCGTCGCCGACTTCACCACGGCGTTCAAACTCCCCGAGGCCATCGAAGGCAAGCCGAAGGTCGGCTTCTTTCCGGGATCGACGATCGGCAATTTCGAGCCGCACGAGGCCTGCCGCTTCCTGCGCTCAGCGCGCGAGATCCTAGGGACCGGCGCGCTGATGATCGTCGGTGTCGACCTGGAGAAGGACGAGCGCGTCCTGCATGCCGCCTACAACGACGCGGCCGGCGTGACCGCGCGCTTCAATCTCAATCTGCTGTTGCGGATGAACCGGGAGCTCGGCGGCAATTTCGACCTGTCCGCCTTCGTCCACCGGGCGATCTACAATCGCGAGCAGCACCGCATCGAGATGCATCTGGTGGCGCGGAAGCCGCAGACTGTACGGCTGCTCGGCACCACCCTCTCGTTCCGCGCCGGTGAGAGCATCCACACCGAGAACAGCTACAAATACAGCATCGAGCGCTTCGGCGCGCTGGCCCGTGGTTCTGGCTGGAAAGTCCGGACCGTGTGGACGGATGCGGAGAAGATGTTCTCGGTTCAGGCGCTCGTCGCCGAGGCGTGAGGCTCTGGCTTCGATCGCAGCGACAGCGTCTCCCACAAGGCGACGATCGCCAGCAACGCGCTCGTCAGCGCCGAGAGCACGAGAGGCGACAGTTCGGTCGCGAACCAGCCGAGCCCGATCAGCGCCAGCAGTCCAGCGCCGTGCGACAACTGCAGGAAACCGCGGATGTTGAACTTGAAGAGGATGGTCCCGAGCAGAAACACGAACGGACCGCCGATCGTTGTCGCCGCCGTATTCAAGTCGGCATGCCCGAGCGGGTGCTTCAGGACGATCTCGTCCGACACGGCCGACACGATGATGCCGGCGACGATCGGCATGTGCAAGTAGGTGTAAGCCGAGCGCGCCATCAGCCCGGATTGCGCCGACTGCGAAATCACCTCCGATCCCGCCTCGGCGCCGCGGTTGAAATACACCGCCCACATCGCCACCGTGCCGATGAAGGCGCTGGCGAAGGCGGCAATGTTGGCTCCGGTCCAGTCGAGCTCGGCAAAGGTCGCGCCGGTGACGACGATGGATTCGCCGAGCGCGATGATGATGAACAGCGCACAGCGCTCCGCCATGTGGCCGCCTTCGACCATCCAGTCCTCCACGGTGGATGCACCCAGCCCGGGGACCCAGAAGCGGACGGCCGGCGAAACATATTCCAGGGTGAGCGCCGCCCCCCACAGCCCCATCCGCGCCGGGCCCTCGGCAAGGCCGCCGAGCAGCCAGAGCACGGCGGAGGCACTGAGCCAGGAGAGGATGCGGGCGGCGTTGCGGCGGACGGCAGATCGCTGCGGCGGCGTCGCGGTCAACCAGAACGCGGTCCGGCCGACCTGCATGGCGGCGTAGGCCATGGCGAACCACAGGCCGCGGTCGTCGAACGCCCGCGGGATCGACATCGACAGCACGAGGCCCGCCAGCATCAGCGCGAACAAGAGACCTCGGACCAGCGCCTTCTCGGGATCGAGCCAGTTGGTGACCCAGGCGGTGTAGACCCACACCCACCAGACCGCGAGAAACAGGACGGCTGTCTGGGCGGCGCCGAGCGGCGAGAAATGGCCGATCAGATAGTGCGAGATCTGCGTCACCGCGTAGACGAAGACGAGATCGAAGAACAGCTCGACGAACGTGACCCGGCTGTGCCGGTTCGGCTCAATGACGCGAAACAGCGCACCACGCGGATCGTCCACCGCCATCTCCCCCGGATGCGTGCTGCGCGATCTGCCGATCTGCAATGAACGGTCAGCGCTGCTCAGGCACGCCGGTCTGCAGCGCCAGAGCGTGCAGCACGTCACCCATCTGGCCGCGCAGCGATTGATAGACGAGCTGATGCTGCTGCACGCGGGATTTGCCGCGGAACGATTCCGAGATCACCGTCGCGGCGTAATGGTCGCCGTCGCCGGCGAGATCGCGAATCGTCACCTGGGCGTCAGGGATGGCAGACTTGATCATCTGCTCGATATCGTGGGCATCCATGGGCATCCCGGTGCATCTCCTTATGTCAGGCAGGCGCCGCATCCCGTGGACGATGTAGCCCGCAGGGCCCGCGGCTTGGCTGCACTCCCATCAGTGGCCCGCCGAGCACGGCGAATCAAGGCGTTCTCGCGGGACCGTGATGGTGAAATCTAGCGCGAACCGCTTTCGAGGTCACGCGCGGAACCACTATATACCGGGATCAAACGAGATACGTCGGACCGGGTGACGCACCCAAAAGGCTGAATCGTGAGGGCGACATGAAGCTTCCAGGACCGGATCACCCGATCACCATCACCCCCAATCCGAAACGTGTGCGGGTGATCGCCGACGGCGCCGTGATTGCCGACACCACCCGCGCGTTGACGCTGAAGGAAGCGAGCTACCCCGCGGTTCAATACGTGCCGCGGGCCGACGCCGACATGGCGGCCCTGCAGAAGACCGATCGTGTCACCCATTGTCCGTACAAGGGGGATGCGAGCTATTTCAGCGTCGTCGCCAACGGCAAGACATTGGACAATGCGATCTGGAGCTACGAGGCGCCCTTCCCGGCGATGACCGAGATCTCGGGCCACCTGGCGTTCTATCCGGACAAGGTGCGGATCGAGGAGATCGCAGTTGATTGAACTGCGGTGACAGCCCGCCGCGCGGCGGGCGCGAGGCCATACCGGCGCGGCGGTCGTTTCGGTCACTGACCTGATGGCGTGCTACACTCTGAAAATCGTAAGCCCCAGAATCAGGAGCACGAGGAAGATCACCAGGAAGATGTAGAACAGGATCCGCGCAATGTCGGCGGAAGCTGCCGAAATGCCGGTGAAGCCGAGAATACCGGCCACCACCGAGATCACGAAGAACAGCAACGCCCATTTGAGAAGTGTCACGGTATGGTCCTCCGGTTCTGCGCCGTGCCGGCGCGGCGCCTCACTAACGATGCCGCGGGGAACCGGTTCCTTCGGCCATCGATCCCGTCGCCGAGAAGTGCGCAACCCACGGCAGTCCCGCCCGTAACTTCGTAGGTCGTCGGTTCGTAAGGATATCGGGAGCGGAAATCGGCAGAGGGTGTGAGAAACCGGCTTGCGGACCGCGGCACTTGCTGATTTGCAGCACCAACGACAACATCTGGTGGTCCGGCGCCGTCATTCGCTCGCTTGCGGGCGTCTCCAGCGAATGACGGTGCCAGACAGTCACACGATCTCATTGAATCATTCCGGCTCGCGCAGCCTTGGACGGCGTTTGCGTGACGCCCCGCGGCGAAGGGGATGCGAACGTCACATCCGCTGCACGGGCCGGGCAGCAGCGACGCTGGGGGGCATATGGTCATATCGGTTACACAATCGGCGGCGGCCGCAAAGGTCGAGCTTCAGGCCCGCCCGCGCGCCCGGGCGCGCAACGCCGCGCTCGATCACGCCCGGACATTCCTGACGCTGGTGGTGCTGCTCCACCACGCCGTGATTCCCTATACCTATTTCGGGCACACCGATCCGACGTCCTTCCTCGGCTTCGATGCCATCGTGCTGGCCACCGACAGCTTCTTCATGGCCATGTTCTTCTTCCTGTCGGGCCTGTTCGTGTGGTCGGGCCTTGCTCACAAGTCGACGCTGCAATTCCTGCGCGACCGGCTGTTGCGTCTTGGCCTGCCCTTCGCCATCGCGGCCCTGACCGTCATTCCGTTTGCCTATTACGCGATCGAGCTGCGCGCCAATCCCGAAGCCAGCTTCGCTGCCTTCTGGTGGAAGACGGTCACGGTCGGTCCATGGCCGAGCGGGCCGATCTGGTTCATCTGGGTGCTGCTGGCGTTCGACACCTCGGCGGCCCTGCTGTACCGCGTCTCGCCGCGCCTGCTGGATCCGATCAACCGGCTGTCGCAGCGCGCCTTCGAGAATCCGGGCGACTTCTTCTTCGTCTTCCTGCTGATCACTGGCGTGCTCTACATCCCGTCCCGGCTCTATTTCGGCCCGACCTTCTGGTTCGAGGCCGGACCGCTCTCGGTGCAGGCCAGCCGCGTCTTGCTCTACGCCGCCTATTTCTACGTCGGGGCTGGCATCGGCTCGGCCAATTTCGAACGCGGCCTGCTGGCCGCAGAAGGGCAGATGTCGCAGCGCGGACTCGGGGCCTGGATCGTGGTCACGCTCGTGCCCTATGCGCTGCTCTGGGTGCTGATCACGATCAAGCGCCAGGTGCTGGGCAATCCGCCCGTGTTGCCGCAGTGGTACGAGGCGGCCTACGGCTTCTTGTTCGTCATCTTCAGCGCCGCGATCCTGTTCGCGATCCTGTCCTACTTCCTCAACAACCGCCGCTCGGAATTCTCCGTGCTCGATCGCATGCAGGCCGATGCCTATGGCATGTTCCTGGTGCACTATCCGATCGTGCTGTGGATCCAGTACTGGCTGTTCGACCTCAATCTGCCGGCCATTGCCAAGGCCACGATCGCCTTTGTCGCCACCGTGCTCCTGAGCTGGGGTGCAACGTGGGCGCTACGGCAGATTCCGGGAGCGAAGAACGTGCTGTAAGCACGACCCTGTCTCCTCCGTCATTGCGAGGAGCGAAGCGAAGAAGCAATGCAGACTGCATCCGCCGATGGAATCCTGGATTGCTTCGCTTCGCTCGCAATGACGCCGGGCAAGGCTGCGGCGCTCACGGCAAACTCCCCTGTCGTCCCTGCGAAAGCAGGGATCCATAACCACAGGGCGTCGTTGTTGAAAGAGCTCAACGACCAGCGTGCGTGACAACCGCGGCCGCGGAGTCTGGGTCCCGGATCGGCGCCGCGACGGCGCCTTGCGCCGTCGTGGCTTGTCCGGGACGACAGGGGTGAGTTAGGCGGCCCCGCCCATGTAGCCGGGCAGCCAGCTCTCGAAGCGGGTCTTGAGCGCAGTGACCTCGACCGACGCCTCGCCAGCGATGGCAAGCGCTGTGCCGCCTGTCGTGCCGATGCGCGTGCACGACACGCCGGCGCCGCGCATCTTGGCAAGCACGCGGCCAGCCTCGGTCTCCGGCACCGTCACGAGATAGCGCGCCTGGTCCTCGCCGAACCAATACGCATGCGGCACGATCGACGCAGGCGCGGCCAGCAGCCGCGCGCCGATCCCGGAGGCCATCGCCATCTCGGCGAGCCCCACCAGCAGGCCGCCGTCGGAGAGATCGTGTGCGGCCGTCGCCGTGCCCGCATGGATCATGCCGCGGACGACATCGCCGATGCGCTTCTCGGCGGCGAGATCGACCGGCGGCGGGGCGCCCTCCTCGCGGCCGCAGATGTCGCGCAGGTAGACCGACTGGCCGAGCCAGCCATGGGTCTCGCCGATCAACAGGATCGCCTCGCCCTCGGCCTTGAACGCGATGCTCGCCGATTTGGTGAAATCATCGAGCAGGCCGACGCCTCCGATCGACGGCGTGGGCAGGATCGCGCGGCCATTGGTCTCGTTGTAGAGCGAGACGTTTCCGGAGACGACGGGGAAGTCGAGCGCGCGGCAGGCTTCCGAAATGCCTTTCAGACAGCCGACGAACTGCCCCATGATCTCGGGCCGCTCCGGGTTGCCGAAATTGAGATTGTCGGTGATGGCGAGCGGCCGGCCGCCGACCGCGGTGATGTTGCGCCAGGCCTCCGCGACGGCCTGCTTGCCACCCTCGAACGGGTCGGCCTCGCAATAGCGCGGCGTGACGTCGACGGTGAGCGCAAGCCCCTTCGGGCCATCCTGCACGCGCACCACTGCGGCATCGCCGCCGGGGCGCTGCACGGTGTTGCCGAGGATCACATGGTCGTACTGCTCCCAGATCCAGCGCTTGGAGCACAGATCGGGCGTTGCGACGAGCTTCTCCAACGCCGGGATGATGTCCATCGGCGACTTGACCTCGCGGGCGTGGATCACCGGCAGCGCCGATGAGGCCACATGCGGACGGTCGTACAGCGGCGCCTCGTCACCGAGCTCCTTGATCGGCAGGTCGGCCATGACGTCGCCGCCATGCTTCACCACGAACCGCTTGCTCGGCGTGGTGTAGCCGACCACCGCGAAATCGAGCCCCCATTTGCGGAAGATCGCTTCCGCCTCCTTCTCCTTCTCCGGCTTCAGCACCATGAGCATGCGCTCCTGGCTTTCGGAGAGCATCATCTCGTAGGCGCTCATGCCGATCTCACGGGTCGGCACGGCATCGAGATCGAGATCGACGCCGAGGTCGCCCTTGGCGCCCATCTCGACCGCCGAGCAGGTCAGGCCGGCCGCACCCATGTCCTGGATCGCAATCACGCAGTCCGCGGCCATGATCTCTAGGCACGCCTCCAGCAGCAGCTTCTCGGCGAAGGGGTCGCCGACCTGCACCGTCGGGCGCTTCTCCTCCGAGGAATCGTCGAACTCGGCCGAGGCCATCGAGGCGCCATGAATGCCGTCGCGGCCGGTCTTGGAGCCGAGATAGACGATCGGCATGTTCACGCCGGAGGCCGCCGCATAGAAGATCTTGTCGGCGTCGGCGAGGCCGACCGCCATGGCGTTGACCAGGATGTTGCCGTCATAGCGGGTGTGGAAGCGGGTCTGGCCGCCGACCGTCGGAACGCCAAACGAGTTGCCATAGCCGCCGATACCGGCCACCACCCCGGACACCAGATGCCGGGTCTTGGGATGCTCCGGCGCGCCGAACGACAGCGCGTTCAGGCAGGCGATCGGGCGCGCGCCCATCGTGAACACGTCGCGCAGGATGCCGCCGACGCCGGTGGTCGCACCCTGGTACGGCTCAATGTAGCTCGGGTGGTTGTGGCTCTCCATCTTGAACACGACCGCCTGGCCGTCGCCGATGTCGATCACGCCGGCATTCTCGCCGGGGCCTTGGATCACCCAGGGCGCCTTGGTCGGCAGTCCCCGCAGATGGATGCGCGACGACTTGTACGAGCAGTGCTCGTTCCACATCGCCGAGAAGATGCCGAGCTCGGTAAAGGTCGGCACCCGCCCAATCAGCTTCAGGATGCGCTCATATTCATCGGGCTTCAGCCCGTGGGCGGCGACGAGCTCGGGGGTGATCTGCGGTTCATTGCGCATGGAGAAATGCCTTTGCCCGTGGGCCGCTGGTCCCTTGAAGCCTGCTTCATAGAAAGATCGCCAGGGCGGGAAAAGGCCTTTTACGGCCCTATTCCGCCCTGTCCAGAGCTTTGGCCCGGACCGCCAGAAGGGATATTTGCAGATTGGCGACCAATCGGATTTAAGACGGTAAATCAACAGTTAAAGGCCCTGACACGTGCACGACCTGTCCCGTTCCGCCTTCGAGAACCGTCCTGGCATCCACATCGCGACCGACGGCGAGTTCGCCGGCTGGCGGACCTGGATGCGCGACAGCTACGAATCCCACACCGGGCCATTCTGGCACCGGATGGAGGACGATGGCTCGATCCGCTGCGCCTTCCGGGTCGAGAAGAAGCACCTCAACGGCGGCGGCAACGTCCATGGCGGCTGCCTGATGACCTTCGCCGACTACTGCCTGTTCGCCTTCGCCGCGCCGATCATGCAGGGCCCGGGTGTCACGGTGTCGTTCTCGTCCGAGTTCCTCGATGCCGCGCGTGAGGGCGAACTGATCGAGGCTACCGGCGAGGTCACCCGCGCCGGCGCCTCGCTGATCTTCCTGCGCGGCATGCTGCATTCCGGCCCGAGGCCGCTGTTCTCGTTCTCTGGGACCATCAAGCGGGTCAAGCGGCGGACGCCGGAGGCGGCGAACTCGCCGTAGCGGATGATGTCGTAGCCCGGATGAGCGCAGCGATATCCGGGGTCTCACGCGCGCTGTCCGTGAACCCGGATATCGCTGCACTCACCCGGGCTTCCGGCGTCACCCCGCGAGCTGCTTCTCGGCGAGGGCGATCCACTCGGCCTGCGCCTTGCGCACATGTCGTGGCGCGCGCTTCATCTGGATCAGCAGCTCGGTGAACACGACCTTGGCCTCATCGATCCGGCCGACCAGCTTGAGCAACGTGCCGTAGCGGACCTTCGCCTCGCTGCCCGGCGCATAGTCCAGCAGCGCCTGGTACTCCTCGATTGCCTCGTCGGTGCGGCCGGCTTCCTGCAAAGCCCGCGCATAGAGCAGATGCGCCTCGGCCGAATTGTAGTCCGGCCAGGCCTTCTGCAGCTCGTCGAGCGTCGCCAGCGCATCCGTGGGGCGGCGGCGCGCGAACTGCGCCTTGGCCTTGCCGAGCGCGAACAGCGGCTCGTGGCCCATCGGCAGGCTCAGGATGTGATCGTAATGCTGCTCCGCCTCGTCATAGCGTCCGACGGCGACGCATTCCTCGGCCAGCGCCGCGCGGTTGGCGATCGTGTCCGTGATCGCGACACGATCGGACAACTCGCGGTAGTACTTCTCCGGGTCGAGCTTGTTGGCGACGCGCTTGCGCGCCTTCTGGACGTCGTGGCTGCCCAGCCATTCCGGCACCAGCTCGACCACGATGTAGGCGAGTGCGCCGATCAAGGGGACCAGCAAAATGATGAACGCCCAGGGCTGCATCCGCCCGGTACGCGAGGCGTGGTAGATCAGCGAGATCTGAAGAAGTATAATGACGAGTGCAACCGGCACGGCGGTCCCCACGGCCAATCCCTACACGCCGACGTTGATAGCGTGGCCGAGCGCGGCCGACAATCCCGCATCCGCCGGCTCAATTGACGAGGCCGGTTGGACGCATCGGGACAACGGCCGGTTCAAACAGCAGAGCAAGGCTTGTTCAATGGCCGTACGGAAGGCGATCCTGTCGCGCAAAAAGGGCGGAAGCGCGTCGCGCTCCCGCCCTCGAGCCGCCGTCGTATCGCCGCGCCGCTATTGCTGCTGGTCGATGACCTGTACCACCTTCTGATCGCGGGGGTCGACCAGCACGACCTGCTCGCCGATCGCCAGATACTGGTAGTTGGCGAGCTCCGGATTGCTGCGCGCGAGCTCATCGGGCACGCGGCGCAGGCTCAGGCAGCTCGGTCCGGACGAGGTCGATGACGATGTCGTCGAGCCCACCGTGCCCGTCTCGGTGGCGGCGCGGCGCAGGATCTGGCGCTGATCGTCCGACAGCACGATGCGGGTCGAACTTACGCCGTAGCCACCGCGGTCATAGCCGCGATCGGCGCGCATGCCGTTTTGCGGGATCACGTCGACGATCTCGCGGCTGCGCGGATCGATGATGGCGATCTCGTCATGCACGACCGTGTACTCGTAGCCGCGATATTGCGGAACGATGGTGACGATCTCCGACGGCAGCGGACGCGGCCGCACGCGCTCCGGCAGGCGCTCGCCGACATTGATGCGGATGTCGATATCGGTGCGGGCACGGTCGAAGTCGTGATCACGCTTGAGCTGGTCGACCACGCGGGTCTTCTGCTGCTCGTTGACCGAAACCTGCGTGCTGGAGCGGGTGCTGTTGGTCTGGGTCTGGTTGCTGGCCTGCCCGGTCGCTTCCGGCTTGCCCGCGGTGGCGCCGGCCGGACCGGTCTGCTGGTTCTGCTGCGCGGTCGTGCTCTTGCTGTCCGTTGCGCCCGGCTGATTGGCCTGCCTGCTGCGGTCGGTCTGCTTGTCGGCCGCCTGGTCCGACGTGCCGGCCTTGCGCTCGTCCTGGCTCTGCCGGCTCTTGTCGATGCCGCTGCGATCGGCCTCGCGGTCGGATTTGCGGTCGGTTGCACCCGACTTGCTCTCGGCCGCGCGATCCTCGCCCTTGCGCGGTTCGTCGGCGCGTCCCTGCTGTTGCTTCGACTCGGCCTTGCCCTTGCTGTCAGACTGCTTGCTGTCAGCTTGGGACCTGGTCTCGGCGCTGTCCTTGGCATCGTGGTCGCGCTGCGCCGACGCCGGCCCGCGCTCAGCCTTGCTGTCAGCGCCCTGCTTGGTCTCATGCGCCGAGCGCTCCGAGGCTCGCTCCTGCGCGCTCTGCTTCGCATCGGACCCGGCGCGTTCCGCCGCGGCAGCGCCGCCGCCCTTGGACTCCGCGCCCGGACGGGCCGCCTCGCGCGGCGAGGCCGCGGCCGGGCCACCCTCGTGCTTCATTTCCGATTGCGCTGACGCGGCATTCGCACCCGCGCCGATCGCGAGAATGATGGCGGCAGTTCCCAGCCAATGTTTCGTCGTCATATAAGAACCTCCTTGGTTCATGCCCCATGGAATCGGGCGGACAACGCAAACAGCCGCCCGGTGTTGCCGGGCGGCGCGAGAAAAAAGCTACGGAACGATTTCGATGAACGGCCTTCAGGCCGCGCGATCGAGATGGGCGACGAGACCGGCAAACAGGCCGCGACCGTCGGTGCAGCCCATGATGTCCTCGACGTGATTCTCGGGATGCGGCATCATGCCAAGCACATTCCCGTTCTCGTTGACGATGCCGGCGATGGAATGCGCAGCACCGTTGATGTTGCTGATGTCGCCGACCTCGCCATCGGCCGAGCAGTAGCGATAGAGCACGCGGCCATCGCCATTGAGGCGCTTCAGGGTCTCCTCGTCGGCTGCATAGTTGCCCTCGCCATGGGCGACCGGCACGCGGATCACCTGGCCGGCATTGTAGCCGCGCGTGAACGGCGAGTCGGAGCGCTCGACCCGCAGATGCACGTCCTTGCAGATGAACTTGAGCTTGTCGTTGCGCATCAGCACGCCCGGCAGCAGGCCGGATTCGCACAGGATCTGGAAGCCGTTGCAGACGCCGAGCACAAGACCGCCTTTGGCGGCGTGGTCGCGCACCGCATCCATGACAGGTGCCCTGGCCGCGATCGCGCCACAGCGCAGATAGTCGCCATAGGAGAAGCCGCCGGGGACGACGACGAGATCGGTGCCCTTCGGCAGCGACGTCTCGGCGTGCCACACCATCGCCGGCTCATGGCCGGAGATCATGCGCAGCGCGCGCGCCATGTCGCGCTCGCGATTGATGCCGGGGAAGACGAGAACGGCGGATTTCATGATCTTACGTGCTTGCTCGAGGATCGCTCCCTCGCGGCCACGCGAGAGTGTTTGAGTCTGACGAGAACTCCCTGTTCAACGCTCGCACGCCGGCAAGGAGCTCATCGACCGAATGTTCGACAAGGACCAGATCACGCGAGATCTCCAGCAGTCGCTCGTAGATCTCGCGCTCGGTCACGGCCATTGCCCTATCCCAGCAGCTCCACCCGGTAATTCTCGATCACCGTGTTGGCGAGCAGCTTGTCGGCGGCCGCCTTCAGGGCGGCCTCCGCCTTGGCCTTGTCGGCGCCTTCGAGCTCGATGTCGAACACCTTGCCCTGGCGCACGCTCGCGACGCCGTCGACGCCGAGCGATTTGAGGGCGCCCTCGATCGCCTTGCCCTGCGGATCGAGGATGCCGGATTTCAGCGTCACCGTGACACGCGCTTTCACGTCTTGTTCCCTTTTAGCTCTTGACGAGAACCGGACCGGAGCCCACCGGACGCTCGTTCTCCATCAGGATGCCGAGCCGCTTGGCGACCTCGGTATAGGCCTCCAGAAGGCCGCCAAGATCGCGGCGGAAGCGGTCCTTGTCGAGCTTCTCGTTCGACTTGATGTCCCACAGCCGGCAGGAATCGGGGGAAATCTCGTCGGCGACGATGATCCGCATCATCTCGTTCTCGAACAGCCGGCCGCACTCCATCTTGAAGTCGACGAGGCGGATGCCGATGCCGAGGAAGAGCCCGGTCAGGAAGTCGTTGACGCGGATGGCGAGCGCCATGATGTCGTCGATCTCCTGGGGGGTCGCCCAGCCGAACGCGGTGATGTGCTCCTCCGACACCATGGGGTCGTTGAGCTGGTCGTTCTTGTAATAGAATTCGATGATCGAACGCGGCAGCTGGGTGCCTTCCTCGATGCCGAGGCGCTGCGACAGCGAGCCCGCCGCCACATTTCGAACGACGACCTCGAGCGGCACGATCTCGACCTCGCGAATCAACTGCTCGCGCATGTTGAGCCGGCGGATGAAGTGAGTCGGTACCCCGATGTCGTTGAGGTGCTGAAACAGGTACTCCGAGATGCGGTTGTTGAGGACGCCCTTGCCTTCGATCACCTGGTGCTTCTTGGCATTGAAGGCGGTGGCGTCGTCCTTGAAGTGCTGGATCAGGGTGCCCGGCTCGGGGCCTTCGTACAGGACCTTGGCCTTGCCTTCATAAATGCGACGCCGACGGCTCATTGGGATGTACCGTGTTTTGTTGAAATCCATGAAATGGTGGGCTCCGGATGACTTTGGACAGGACCACGACGGAGCTGCCGCGAGGGCCCGGATGTTAAGGAAACAGAACGAGAACCGGGCCTGTGGGAAACCTATCTCATTGGTGTCCCGAGCACAATCGATCCGGGCCTCGGGAGCGGAGTTTTACCGCCCTTCCCTGCGGCCTCGTACCCGTTGTATTGGCAAGATGTTCCAATTATTTAGGCGTGCGGCCACCGCCCCGCAACCGCCTGCGCGGTTAACCCTCTTCGGCAACACTGGAAGTTCCGACCATGACCACGTTCGACAAGCGCGAGGACGCCTTCGAGAAGCAATTCGCCCATGACGAGGAATTGAAGTTCAAGGCAGAAGCCCGCCGCAACAAGCTGCTCGGCCTGTGGGCAGCCGAAAAGCTCGGCAAGTCCGGCGCTGACGCCGACGCCTACGCAAAGGAGGTCGTCGCGGCCGATTTCGAGGAAGCGGGCGATGCCGACGTGCTGCGCAAGGTGCTGGGCGACCTCACCGCCAAGGGCGCTTCCGTTACCGAGGCCGAGGTCCGCGCCAAGATGAGCGAGCTGCTGGCGACCGCGGTCGCCCAGATCAAGGCGGGATAGTGCGAGGCCAATAGCGGCTTGGGAGTAGCGAATGGGGATGTCCGTCCCCTCTTCGCTACTCGCCTGCTTTGACGTACACCCACGCGCGAGTGCCGGAGCGCAGCACCACATCTACCCGCTTGTAATCGGCCACCTCGTACTGGTCGGCTGCGTGCAGTTCGGCTGCCGTGATTTCAAACACCGTTCCGTCGACGGCATCGTCAGGATCGTCGCTCGGCACGACGATAGGGTGAAACTGCTCTCCACTGCTGGCGAGCACATCCGGGTCCGTGATCTCAATGAAGCTCTTTCTGAAGCCCTGCATCGAATCGGCACGCCCGACGAGACGTCGGCCGAAAGACTTCAATTGAACGCTTTCGAGCTGAAGCGTGCCATAGGAGAACAGGAACGTGGTCTGGATGACGCTCAAGCGCAGTCTCCGCGCGATCTGGCCAATCGCGGATAGACATATCTGACACCAGAGTGAATGGCGAGCAGCAAATAGGATGTCGTTCTATTCGCTACTCGCTATTCCCTGCTCGCTATTCCTCTTTAAATCCATATTCCGGCACGTTGCCGCTGGCGCCGTAATATTTGTACGGCAGGAACTTGCCCGACATCGTGATCTTGACGCGGTCGCCCTTGGCATTGGGCAGGCGCTCCATCACCATGTCGAAATCGATCGCCGACATGATGCCGTCGCCGAATTCCTCCTGGATCAGCTCCTTCCAGGCCGGGCCGTTGATCATCACGAGCTCGTAGAAGCGGTAGATCAGCGGATCGGTCGGCGGCATCTGCACGCCCTCGCCACGCATCGGCGTCTCGTTCAGCATCGCGATCTCGGACTTCGACAGGCCGAACAGCTCGCCCGCATTGGCGGCCTGCGGCTTGGTCAGCTTCATCTGGCCGAGGATGGCGCCGACGATCAGCACCTCGGAATAGCCGCCGATCGTCTCGCAGATGTACTTCCAGCTCCAGCCCTTCTCGCGCTTGATATCGAGCAGCTTCTCGGTGAGGTCGGATCGCTTCATGCTTGGTCTCCCTTGAGAGTCTTCGTTGATGGGTTTCTTCCGGCTGGGCGTCAGCGGGCGATCGCCTGCGGCGCGTCGTTCTCGACCGGGTTGGACGCGACGATCGTCGGCTCGCTGCGCCCGATCTTCACCACCGGCACCTTGCGCGGGTCGTAATCGGGCGTCTCGGCGGTGAAGGTCTTGCTGCGGCTGACCAGGAAGTCGATGATGTGGTTGCGCAGCGCGTAGTACAGCGGATGGCGGTGCAGGTCGCCGCGCAGCCGGTCCTTCGGCAGCGGGTTCTCGACGATCTCCGCCAGCACCGCGCCCGGCCCGTTGGTCATCAGCACGATCTTGTCGGCGAGATAGATCGCCTCATCGACATCGTGGGTGATCATGAACACGGTCTGGCCGGTCTCGACGCAGATGCGACGGACCTCGTCCTGCAGCGTGCCGCGCGTCAGCGCATCGAGCGCTGAGAACGGCTCGTCCATCAGCATGATCTTCGGCGTGATCGACAGCGCGCGGGCAATGCCGACGCGCTGCTTCATGCCGCCGGACAGCTCCGACGGCCGCTTGTGCTCCGAGCCGGCGAGGCCGACGAGCTCGATATATTTCAGCGCATGCGCCTTGACCTTGGCGCGGTCCCATTTGCGCCACTTCGACGAGACTGCATAGGCGACATTGCCGAGCACCGTCCGCCATGGCAGCAGCGCGTGGCTCTGGAAGATGACGGCACGGTCGAGGCTCGGCCCCTCGATCGCCTGGCCGTCGACGATGACGGCGCCCTCGCTCGGCACGTCGAGGCCGGCAAGAACATTCAGCACCGTGGTCTTGCCGCAGCCGGAATGGCCGATCACGCAGACGAACTCGCCGCGCGCCATCGCGAGCCAGAGGTTCTCGAAGATCGTCGTGCTGCGCGCCCCGTTGTAGCGCTTGGCGATCCCTTCGATGGAGATGAACTTGTCGGTCATAGGAAGGCCTTTCCGTTCCCTCCCCCCGTGTGGGGGAGGGTCAGGGAGGGGGGTCCCCCATGAAGACTCGTGCGTGGGGCACCCCCACCCCTAACCCCTCCCCGCAAGGGGGAGGGGAACGGAGTTGCGCACCTTGCAGCAGTTCGCCTGATCATGCCCTACTCCGGAAACGTCACGAGCCGCGACACGCGGGCCAGGATCTGATCCAGCACCATGCCGACGAGCCCGATCAGCAGGATCGCGATGATCACGTTGGTGATCGACAGGTTGTTCCACTCGTTCCAGACGAAGTAGCCGATGCCGGTGCCGCCGACGAGCATCTCGGCGGCGACGATCACGAGCCAGGCGATGCCGATCGAGATCCGCATGCCCGTCAGGATCGTCGGCGCCGCCGCTGGCAGGATGACGGTGAAGGCGCGGCGGAAATTCCCGACCTCGAGGGTGCGGGCGACGTTGATCCACTCCTTGCGCACGCTCGCGACGCCGAAGGCGGTGTTGATCAGCATCGGCCAAACCGAGCAGATGAAGATCACGAAGATCGCCGACAGGCTGGAATCCTTGATGGTGTAGAGCGCCAGCGGCATCCAGGCGAGCGGCGAGATCGGCTTGAGAATCTGGATGAACGGATCGAGCGCCTTGCTCATCAAGGGCGACATGCCGATCAGGAAGCCGAGCGGGATCGCGACCGCGACCGCGATCAGGTAGCCGAGCATGACCCGCCCGAGCGAGAAGGCGAGCTGGATGCCGAGCCCCTTGTCGTTCGGACCGTTGTCGTAGAACGGCCGCCGCAGATGCTCCCACAGCTTGGCGCCGACATCGAGCGGCCCGGGCATCGCCGACTTGCCTTGCGTCGCTGTCATGCCCATCAGCTTGGCGTATTCGGGGCTCATGTTGGCAGCCGTGCCCGTGCTGCGGGTGGCGATATGCCAGGCGCCGAGGAAGACGGCGAGCAGAAAGATCGAGACGACGGCGGCGCGCAGGCGGAGTGAGGCGGTCATGACATCGCTCCACCCACGCTGTCGTCCCTGCGAACGCAGGGACCCATAGCCACCGTCGGCAGTTGATGGAAACGATTGTCGCTACCGCCCCTGCCCCAAGACAGGTCACGGCGTATGGGTCCCCGCGTTCGCGGGGACGACACCGGTGGTGTGGTTGGCGGCGTGTTCATCACCATGGGTGGGGTCGGCAGCGTCGCCCTCGTCGCCCCCATCACGACGCCTTCTTGATCTTGAAGCTGGCGACGTAGTCGTCCGGCTTGGTCGGGTCGAACGGCTTGCCCATCACCGAGAACGATTTGTAGGAGTCCTTTGGCGGCGTCAGGCCCATGTCGGTCATGACCTTGCGGGTGTCGGTGGCGAGATAGATCTGCTCGGCGACCGCCTTGTAGTCGACGTCGCCCTTGATCTGGCCCCAGCGCTTCATCTGGGTCAGCATCCACACCGCAAAGGACTGCCACGGGAACGGATCGAAATCGACGCGCTTCGGATCGGTCTTCACCCCGCCGAGGCCGTCGGCATAGGTGCCGGTCAGCACCTGCTCCAGCACCGTCACCGGCGCGTTGATGTAGTTGGCCGGCGCGATCGCCTCGGCGATCTGCTTGCGGTTCTCGGCCTTCGACGCATAGGCGGTGGCATCGACGATGGCGCGGGTCAGCGCAGCGAAGCTGTTCGGCGCGGCCGTGATGAACTCGCGGCTCGCCGCGAAGCTGCAGCAGGGGTGACCGTCCCAGATCTCCTTCGAGAGAATATGCAGGAAGCCGACGCCGTCAAAGATCGCACGCTGGCAGATGTTGTCCGGCGCGAGGAAGCCGTCGATGTTGTCGGCGCGCAGGTTCGCGACCATCTCCGGCGGCGGCACCGATCGCAGTTGCACGTCGGTGTCGGGATCGATGCCGTGCTCGGCGAGATAGTAGCGCAAGAGATAATTGTGCATCGAATAGTCGAACGGAATGGCGAACTTCATGCCCTTCCAGTCCTTCGGGTCGCGCTTGTCCTTGTGCTTCATCGCAAGCACGATGCCCTGCCCGTTGATATTCTCGATCGCGGGCACGGTAAACGGGATTGGCTGCGCGCCGAGTCCGAGCGAGATCGCGATCGGCATCGGTGCCAGCATGTGCGAGGCGTCGTATTCCTTGTTGATGGTCTTGTCACGGATGACGGCCCAGCCGGCGGTCTTCACGACCTCGACGTTCAGGCCGGCCTTGGCATAAAAGCCGAGCGGCGCGGCCATGATGATCGGCGTCGCGCAGGTGATCGGGATGAAGCCGACCTTGAGATCCTTCTTCTCGGGCGCGCCCGCTTCGGCAAAGGCTTCGGTCGCCGTCTTCAGCGGAAAGAATTGTGAGACCGCGGCGAGCGCGGTGGCGGCGCCCACCGACTTCAGGAACGCGCGACGGGTGGCTGCTTCCGGAAACACCGCGCGCAGCACGGCTGACGCGACCACGTTCTCGTAACGCTTCTCGGTGGAGTCCGCCACGGGCTCACAGCGCAGCGTCCGCACGGCGTGCTCGTGCTCGGCCGGACTGCGATGCTGGCCGCAGATACAACCGGCATTCACGCTGGCCTCGGCATCGAACGGATCATCGAAAATCGACATGTGCTGCGCCCCTTTGTCACACCTGCGCGAACTGCGCCTTCGAACTGCTCATCCGGCCGCATTTTTCAGCGGCCGGACGTGCATAACATGCAGCTTCTATGCCGCCTTGCTGGTCATCGCCGGCATCGGCAGACCTTCCTCGATCGGCAGCGACGGGTCGCGCGACCACTCGTTCCACGAGCCGAAATACATCCGCACATCCTTCACGCCGGCGTTCTTCAGAGCGAGGAAGGTGTTCGACGCACGCGCGCCCTTGAAGCAGTAGAGATAGACCGGCGTGTCCTGGGAGATGCCGACGGTGGCGCATTCGGCGAGGATCTCGTCCTTCGACTTGAAGCGCGGACCTTCGGCGGTCGGCTTCATCATGCGGTACCATTCGAGCCAGACGGCGCCGGGGATGCGGCCCTTGCGCGGGCAGAAATCCTTGCCGTAGGGCGAGGAGGAATCGCCGATCCACTCGTCGACATCGCGGACATCGAGAATGGCGATGGCGGGATTGCCGACCGCCGCCAGCATGGCCTTGGCGTCGATCAGGATGCTGCCCGCCTCCGGCACGATCGCGAACGAGGCCTTGGCCGGCGACGGCACATCGGTGGTCACGGCCATGCCTGCGGCAACCCAGGCATCGTAGCCGCCATGCAGCACCTTGATCTTGGGATAGCCCAGCATCGTCAGCAGGAAGTAGCCGCGGCAGGACTGGCCGAAGCCGGAGTTCATCGACTGCTCGTAGACGACGGCGGTCTCGGCACCCGACAGGCCGGCGGCGCCGAACGCGTCGGCGAATTTCGTCTTCAGCTCCTCGATGCCTTCCGGCGTCGACGTCGCGAGATAGGTGAAGATTTCATGGACGTTGACCGCGCCGGGAAGATGTCCCGCGCCATAGGCATCCGGATTGCGGGTGTCGATGACGACACACGGTTCTTTCTTGATGAAATCAGCGAGTTCGCCGGCAGTAATCAGAACGTCCGTCATGGCAGGCCTCTCCTGGTCTAAACTTTGTTGGTTTGCCGTTCTCGCCGGCGTCAGCCGTCGGCGAGCATCTTGCGGAGCTGCTTGGTCGCGGGGGTGACGATCGCGACGAAATAGGCCTCGCGCAGGCGACGTTCGGCGCGATTGCCCTTGATGTAGCCGCGCGCTCCGCAATGGAGCATCGCGGCGTGAGCCGCAGCCACGCTGGCCTCCCCGGCCCGGAGGCGCAGCGCGACGACCTTGCGCCAGGTGGTCTCGTCCGTGTTGAACGGATCGCTGGCGAGGATCATGGTCTCCCGTGCGAGCTCATCGGCGAGCGCGCTGAAGTCGACCGGCTGCTGCGGCAGATAGCGGTTGACGTGGCCGAGCGGCGCCTCGACCTCCTGCATGATCTTGATGCAGTCCCTGATCAGGCCGAGCGCCATGCCGGCCTGCAGAAGAATGAAGCCGGCGCGGATCTTCTTCACGAAGGGGCCAGCGGGATCTGCTAGAATCAGCTCGTCCGGCACGAACAGGTCGCGGAGCTGGATGCCGTAGGTGCCGGTGCCGTCCATTGCGAGAAACTGCTGGCACGGCTGCAGCGTCACCGCCGGGTCCGAACAGTCGACGATGAACATCACGATCTCGCCGGGCGCATCCTCGCGCTCGAAGATCGTGCCGAACATGTGGTCCGGCCCGAGGTTCGAGACCCAGGGCAGCACGCCGCGCACGACATAGCCGCCCTCCACTTTCCGGCCCTTCAGCTTGAGCTTCTCGATGCCGAAGAAGCTCTTCATCGGGTTGGAAAGGCCGGTGCCGCCGAGCAGCCTGCCGCTCGCGGCATCGTCGAGCAGACGCTTCTTGAGCGCCTTGTTGTCCGAATTGGCGATGTACCAGACCAGCGTGTTCTGGCACCACGCCATGAAGGCGGAAGCGCCGCAGACCTCGCCGATCGCGCCGATGGCATCGATCGCACAGTTGAGATCCGCCGCGCCATTGTCCGGCACGTGGCTGCTCCACGCGCCGACCTCGCCGAAGCGGCGGAGAACGTCAGCCGGATACACCGTTCCGGCGTCGATTCCGCTGGCCAGCGGCGCAAGCTCGTTGCGCGCGATCGCCGCGACCTGCTCCACGGTCGACGGCACGGGCATCACGCCCGCACTGTCGATCGCCAGATGCTGTCCGAGTGAACCCATGACGTCCTCCGCTCCACATGGCCTCGAGCCAGGCTCAGACGCCGACCTCGAGATTGACAGGCCGCGTGAAGGTGTTGGCGACGGGCGACCACTTCTTCACGTGGTCGACCAGGGCCTGGACCTCCTCCTTGGAAATGCCTTCGCACTCCATGTCGACCTTGACGCGCACGTCGGTGAAGCCGACCGGCTTCTCGCTGACGTCGCCGGTGCCCCAGACGGCGGTGATGTTGAGGTCGCCCTCGAGCTCCAGCTCGAGCTTGTTGACGGTCCAGCCGCGATGCACGGCATTGGCGTGCAAACCCACCGCAAGGCAGGAGCCGAGCGCGGCCAGCGAGGCCTCCGACGGATTGGGCGCGGTGTCGTCACCGAGCAGGCCCGGCGGCTCGTCGACGATGTAGGGCGCGAGGTTGCGGATATAGTTGGCGTGGCGGAACTTGCCTTCCGCCACGGTCTTGCACTTCAGGGTCTTGATGACCTTGGGGTTGGCCTTGCCGTTGACGATGAGCTGTTCGAGCCCGTTCTTGTCGATGGGTGCGAGGCAGCCCGTCAGCGCCGTCTTCTGAACCACAGCGGTCATCTCATTTCTCTCCCTGGGATGAGGATACCGAACGGTCTGTATCCTGCACGAAGCGTGCCAGAGAGGCCGAAAATCAAAAGCCGGAATGATCCTCGCGGCTTACGCGATCAGGGCGGCGAGCGGCGCCCCGCCACGACCCAGCCGCTGCCCAAGCGCGATGCAGAATGCCGCCTCCAGCGATCAAATTGAGCGCAACGCTGCCTCGACCGCATCAGCAGCCTTGCTGACTCACGCGCACAGCGATTAAGCTCGTACACATGGGCAAGTCAGCTGCGGGCAAACAAACCGGCAAGAAGCAGGCGATCGCAAGGACGATCGCGGCCAGCGATGACGAATCCGCGCGCGGCCGTCTGCTCGGCGCCGCCACGCGGCTGTTCTGCAAGAACGGCATCAATGCCACCGGCATCGATGCGATCATCAGCGAGGCGGGCACCGCGAAGACCACGCTCTACAAGCTGTTCGGATCGAAGACCGCGCTCGTCACCGCCGTGCTCGAAAGCGAAGGCAAGCAGTGGCGTGAATGGTTCATCGCGGAAATGGAGAGCGGCGGCGGTGACGCCGAGACCAAGCTGGCACGCATCTTTCCGGCGCTGAAGAGCTGGTTCGGCGAGGAGCGCTTCTACGGCTGTCCCTTCATCAATGCAGTCGGCGAGCACGACAAGGACCAGAAGCAGTTTCGCACCATTGCAATGCGCCACAAGAAAGTGGTGCTGGCGCATATCGAGAAGCTCGCCCGTGAGATGGGCGCTGCCGAGCCGGAGAGCTTCTCGCATCAGCTCGCACTGCTGATCGACGGCGCGATCGTGGCGGCGATGGTGTCACGCAATCCCGAGGTCGCGGACACGGCCGGGCTGGCCGCGAAGGCGCTGATCGAGCCGGCGAAGCACAAGACGGGAAAGCGCCTCGGCAAGCCGGACACGCAGCTCGCCGCTGTGTGAAGCGGCCTGCTCGCCCTGAGTCCCACCCACCGTCATTCTGGGGCAAGGCCGCAGGCCTTGAACCCGGAATCTCTATCTTGTCTTGCGTCCATTCCTCACAATCTCGAGATTCCGGATTCAATCGCCAACGCGCAAGCGCGTTGGCGATTGAATCCGGAATGACGGCGGAATGGACGGGGAGGACGGAGCTGTCAACTCGTGACGCCGCGGAGCGCCCCGTGCAAAGCCATCAATCGAACTAGCGGAAGTAGTCTGTCACAAGCTTCACGTCGGCCTGATCCGCGACTGCGCCGTTCAGGCTCGAATCGATCACGCGGCGGCAGGCGGCGACCGCAGCCTCGTCGCCGAGCTCGTTGGCCGCTTCGAGCACATGCCAGACCGCATCGACTGCCGCGCCGTCCGCAGGCGCCTCGCGATGGCCGAGCCGTTGCTCTCCGCGAAGAGGAAATCCCATGCCGCTCATCCGCGATCACCTCCGTCCGTCGCTGCAGGTTCAATACGCCGCGGCGCGCGGCGCGGACGCCTTGCCGCCTTTGCCTGGATTCTTGCGGGACTGATAGAATTCGAGCACGCTGCGCGACGTCTGCGACTGGAGCTTGGCATAGTCGCGCTCCAGCTCCTGCAGCTCGCCGGCCGTGATGCGATGTTCGCGGGCGCCGAGAAAGGCGAGCGCCATCATCGTATCCCAGGTAAAGCCAAGCGCCTTGGCGAGCATCAGCAGCATCTCACGGTTACGGTCGAACAAGGCGCGCTCGACGACGTCGACCGGCAGTCCCGACAGCAGCGCGAGGCCGATCGTCACCTCCTCGACCTTGTGTGCCGTCGCATAGCTGGCAATGGTGCTCTCGTGCAGATTGCCGAGGCGGTGCTGGATCGTCACGGTGCGCTTGGCGACGAAGTAGTTGCGCGAGCCGGGGCCGAACTTCGACTGCAGGTCGCCGGCGATGTTGGCGACCGAGCTACTGATCTCGCCAAGCAGCTCCGGCCGCTCCCCGGCCAGCCGCTTGCCGACATCGTCCGAAGCTTTGGCGATGAGCTGCTGGAACAGATGGCGGGGAATGTCGAGCCGGCGGCCGAGATGCTCGGCGAGGATCGAGTCGTTCTCTGCTCGCTGGACCATGTGCAGGAAACCGGCACCGGAGAACTGGGCGCCCTGATTGCGCGCCACCGCCGTGGCGACGTCACGGTTGCCGCGCGTGGCCAGCACGTCGGTCACCGCCGGGCTCAGCGTTCGGCGTTCGGCGATCGCGAGCAGATGGTCCTGGCTCTTGGTGCTGGCGTTCTCGACCAGCGTGGCGTCATCGAGCCGCTCGGACTCGCGCAGCACTGGACCGGCGACCCAGATCTCGTCGTCGAAGGCCAGCTTGCGGATGACGCTGGCCGGCGAATATTCGATCCTGGCGAGGCGATCCGCAAGCTTGGCGCGCGCTTCGATCTCGATCTCGTCGGCGAGCCGGCCGATCACCTCGCCGAAGGTGGCGATCTCCTCCTCGCAGTAGCGCCCCGCGATCAGCAGGTCGGTCGCATGCCACAGCGCGCGCTCGCGGCTGTCCGCGGTCCCCCGCGCAATCGCATCCTCGAGGTCCCGCAACACCGATCTGGTTTCGTTCATGATGAAAGGCCGCACAGTTGCAACGATGAAAGGGCAATGCGCAGATCATAGCGTTCGAACCCGAGCGTTCCGTAACCCGCGCCGTGCGGATTTGACCGGGCATTTTCACTCAAATGCGCACGCGCGCGTTAAGCATGCGGCCGGGGATCCGGTCGCGGCGCGATCGCCGCGCCGATCCGTTCTTCCCGCGCGAGCGACGCAGGAGGCCTACGGCATGACGCGGAGCGCGCGCGCCTCGGACTCCGCGACCGAGCGTTCGCGCGATGTCCACGGGCACTCGGCGAGAGCGCGGTCGATCAATTGCATGGCATCACGCTCACGACTCTGGTCGAGCATCAGCTCGCCGGCGAAGAAGCTCGCCTCGCAACGCCGTGCCCTGCGCGTGGCGGGAGCACCACGGTCGGCCGCCGCAAGCACAGCCTCTGTCGTCTCCTGCCCGAGGAAGAGACGGACGATCGGGGCCGGCCATTTGCCCATGTCGAGCCGCTTCGCGTGGTCGGCGAGCTCGCTCGGCAGGCCGGCGCGGCGGCGGGCCAGATCCAGCCACAGGGCCGCATCGGCATCGTGGGGATCGATCTCGCTGAGCCATCTGAAATCGTCGTGCGACTGCTCCAGGAGACCCGCCTGGAAGCTTGCGATCCCCAGCGCGCGATAGGCTTGCGCCCGGTAGCCGTTGCGCCCGAACGCCCGCCCGAAACCCGACCCCGGCTGCGGCTCGCTCTCGCGCAGATCAGGAGCGGCGCGATCGAATGCGGCAAGAAGACCGGCCGAGGACTGCTCGATGACGATCTTGTAGTCGTCGATCGCATGCTCGACATCTCCCTTGCGGAAATAGGCTCCGGCGCGCGCGAAACGGGCCTCGATCACCTGCGGCGTCGCCGGCTTGCCGTGCTCGATCACGACAGTGCAGCCGGCGATGCGCTCGTCGGCGCCGAGATCGGCCGCGGTCGTGCACCGCTTCGCGCCGGCTGCGTGGGCGCTTGCCGACAAGCCGAAGATCGAACCGATGATCAACGCACAACACAGAAACGAGCGCCATCGTCGCGTAGTCATGAATGCCCCCTTGGTCTTGCTCTTTGTGCTGCGATCTAACCAAAACCGATCGGGCAAACCACAATCTGGAATTGCGATCGCAAATCATCCTTCAGCCGGTGTAAACGGGATCGCAGACTCGGCCTGCCCTGGCTGTTTGGAATCAACTGCTACGGCGGTGTGAGCCACGCGACGGCTCAATCGGCGATTGCGCTCACGCGGGGAGCTGGCAGTCGGCGCCATGCAGCCGGCAATGCGACCGTCAGCTACTTCGCTTCGGCGATGAGCGCCTGAAGCCGCACCAGCTCGGCCTCGAGATTCCCTTCGACATCCGCCGCCTTCACTTCGGTGACGCGGTAGTCGCGGCTTTCCAGCCACGCCCGCCGCGCGCTGCGGTCGGCGACGACGCTCTCGCTCTCGTCGGGGCCCACCAGCTCGATCGCCAGGCGGTGGATGAAGGAGACGAAGTCCGGGATGTGGCGGCCGACCGGGGTCTGGCGCTTGAACTGGCCGGCGAAGCGGCGGTCGCGCGACAGCGCGTGCCACAGCGCGCGCTCGGCGTCGGTCGGGTTGCGGCGGAGCAGCCGCGCCAGCCCGCGCAGCGAGCCGCGCGAATCCGGCAGGTTCGCCACCGTGCCCTGCTCGGCGATCAGGGCGCGCAGACGCGTCGCCTGCTCGCTGTCGAGCACGCCGCCCTTGGCCGGCCCCTTGCGCCCCTCGGCGATCGCCATGACCACGCCGTGCAGGGTGTGGATGTCCTGCCGCGACGGCTCCATGCGGAAGAAGATGTTGCGCAGATTGACCAGCATGGTCTCGCGCTTCTCGGCGGGCCGCAGGAATTCGACCCGGTCGAGCTCGCGCACCAGATTCTCGAAGAACGCTTCCATCTGATCCTGGGAGGCGCGCTCGGAGCGCTCCGGCATCGCGAAGGGCAGCGCGCCAGATGTCACCAGCTTGAACCATTCATAGCCCATCAGCAGCACCGCCTGGGCGAGGTTCAGCGAGGCAAAGCCTGGATTGACCGGATAGGTGACGATGCGGTTGGCGCGGGCGACCTCCTCGTTGGTCAGGCCCGCGCGCTCGCGGCCGAACAGGATGCCAGCCCGGCCGCCAGCGGCGATCTGGCTCTGCATCTCGCGGGCGGCCGCTTCCGGCCCCATCACCGGCTTGGCCTGGTCGTGGGCGCGGGCGGTGGTCGCGAAGACGAGGTCGAGGTCGGCGATCGCCTCCGGCAGGGTGTCGAACAGCCGGACATGATCGATGATGTGGTCGGCCCCGGCGGCCGCCCGCTGGGCGGCGATGTTCGGCCAGCCGTCGCGCGGATTGACCAGGCGCAGCTCGGACAGCGCGAAATTGCCCATGGCGCGCGCGGCCATGCCGATGTTCTCGCCGAGCTGCGGCTCGACCAGGATCACCACCGGGCCTGCAATCTCCAATCCCACCTTGGTCTTGTCGGTGCCCGACACGCTCAATCCTCGCCCTCTGAATCCGGTTGAAGCGCCCGCGGCGCGCCCTGCCCGCTCCGTTGACCTGACCGGAGAGAATTCTCAAGCAAAATAATCGGCTTAGCCAAGAATTTTAGGGTTTGCTCGAACCTGCAGACCGGCCGGCAGCCGCCGTTGCCCACCGCATGAGCGGGCTGCGAAAATCAGCACCGGGCGCATACCGGGTGCGCTTCCGCCCGCGGTGCAGCAGTGCTATGACGCGCTTGATTTCACAAGCGCTTTCCACTCCTGGCGCGCTGTTCCCAAGAGGCCCCATCGATCATGGCAAAAATCAAGGTGACCAACCCGGTCGTCGAGCTCGACGGCGACGAGATGACCCGGATCATCTGGCAGTACATCAAGGACAAGCTGATCAACCCCTTCCTTGATATCGACCTGATGTATTTCGACCTGGGGATGGAGAACCGCGACAAGACCAACGATCAGATCACGATCGATGCCGCCAACGCGATCAAGAAGGTCGGCGTCGGCGTCAAGTGCGCCACCATCACCCCGGACGAGGCGCGCGTGAAGGAGTTCGGCCTCAAGGAGATGTGGAAGTCGCCGAACGGCACCATCCGCAACATCCTGGGCGGCGTCGTGTTCCGCGAGCCGATCATCTGCAAGAACGTGCCGCGCCTCGTCCCCGGCTGGACCAAGCCGATCATCATCGGCCGCCACGCCTATGGCGACCAGTACCGCGCCACCGACTTCAAATTCCCCGGCAAGGGCGTGCTGACGATGAAGTTCGTCGGCGACGACGGCACCGTGATCGAGAAGGAAGTCTTCAGGGCGCCGGGCGCCGGCGTCGCGATGGAGATGTACAACCTCGACGAGTCGATCTACGACTTCGCCCGCGCCTCGCTCAACATGGGCCTCGCCAAGAACTACTCGGTCTACCTGTCGACCAAGAACACCATCCTCAAGGTCTATGACGGCCGCTTCAAGGACATCTTCCAGGAGGTGTACGAGAAGGAGTTCAAGGACAAGTTCGAGGCCAAGAAGATCACCTATGAGCACCGCCTGATCGACGACATGGTCGCCGCGGCGCTGAAGTGGTCGGGCGGCTATGTCTGGGCCTGCAAGAACTATGACGGCGACGTGCAGTCCGACACCGTGGCCCAGGGTTACGGCTCGCTCGGCCTGATGACCTCGGTGCTGATGACCCCGGATGGCCAGACCGTCGAGGCCGAGGCCGCCCACGGCACGGTGACCCGCCATTTCCGCGAGCACCAGAAGGGCAAGGAGACCTCGACCAACTCGATCGCCTCGATCTTCGCCTGGACCCGCGGCCTGTCGCACCGCGCCAAGCTCGACAACAATGCCGAGCTGGCGAAGTTCGCCGCCACGCTGGAGAAGGTCTGCGTCGACACCGTCGAGTCCGGCTACATGACCAAGGACCTTGCACTCCTGGTCGGCGCCGACCAGCGCTGGCTGTCGACCACCGGCTTCCTCGACAAGATCGCGGAAAACCTCACCAAGGCGATGGCGGCGTAAGTTTCCCCACTTTCGCCTTCTGGTTTCGTCACCTATCAACGGGCCGCGCCACCAGCGTGGCCCGTTTCCGTTTTCCCCTGCCGTCGAGGAACCTGATCATGCGCTTGACCTCATCGCTCGCCCTGCTGTTGCTCGGGGCCCAGATCGGCTCCTCCCACGCCGCGGAGACCACGATTCCCGATGCGCTGGTTGCGGCCGGCGAAAAGGCCGTGCTGACGCTGCATGCCGAGGGCGCGCAGGTCTACGACTGCAAGACCGACAAGGACGGCAAGCTCGCCTGGACCTTCCGCGAGCCGATCGCCACCCTGTTCGCGGACGGCAAGACCGTCGGCCGGCACTACGCCGGCCCGAGTTGGGAGCACCAGGACGGCTCGATCGTCGGCGGCCGGGTGCAAGGCACCGCGATCGGCGCCACCGACAACGACATTCCCTGGCTGAAGCTCGCCGTCATTTCTCACCGCGGCGCTCAGGGCGTGCTCTCCGACGTCACCACGGTGCAGCGGATCAACACGTCGGGCGGCAAGCTGGAGGGCGCCTGCGACACCGCCGGGCAATTCCGCAGCGTCGCCTATTCCGCGGACTACGTCTTCCTGCGGAAGGAGTGAGGCTCGTTACGCCTCGCGATAATCCAGCAGGATCAGCCCGACCAGCACGAAGGCCACCGGCCAGACCCAGGCGGCGGCACGGCTGATGCGGCCGTCCAGGCGCAGCTCGAGCCAGCGCGCCCAGCCGGCGGTGATGCCGCACAGCGCCAGCGGCGTGTGGCTCATCTCGATCAGCAGCTGGTCCTTGATGTTGGCGATGGCGTGCGAATGCGTCAGCAGCAGCGCGCCGCCGGCGGCGACCGTCAGCGGAAACACCAGCGCCGCCCGGCCCGCCGCCTGCCCGCGCAGCCGCACCCGCCATTCGAACAGGCCGAACAGAATGATCAGCACCACGAACAGCCGGTGCTGCGCCACTTCGGGATCGCGCAACGAGGCGAAGAAGCCGATCGGGCCGAGCGGCCAGACCATCTCGTCGGCGCGCAGGAACAGGAACGCCGCCATCCCCAGGAACAACAGCGGCCAGTGCCGGGCCCAGCGGCCCCAGGCGAAGCGCTCGATCAGCGCGAGCACGCCGATCAGCACGACGAAGATGCCCGCCCAATGGTGGTTGTATTCCGACCAGGCGATGTCGGCGGCGCTGCGCGGCAGGATCACGCCCTCGCCGGGGACATAGGCCTGCGGCGCGGTCACGCGCTGCGCGTCGGCGGCATCGATCCTGGCCTGCAGCTGCGAGATCGTGAGCTGGTCGACCGAGGGGCTCGTCAGCCGCGGCCATTGCGGCGCGGCGCGCGCGACGATCTCCTGCCAGCTCAGCCGGTCCTGGCTGAGATCGATGCCCGGCGGCAGCGAGGTCAGCGAGCCCGCGGTGAGCAGCACCGTCAGCCCGATGCCGAGCTCGACCTCGACGAAGCGCCTCATGCGCAGCAGCGGCGCCGCGGGATCGCGGCGGCGCAAGCGCGCGACGGCGAAGAAGTTGGCTGCACCGAGCGCGAGCAGCATCAGCAGCATCGCGACCTTGGCCGAGGTCATGACGCCGTAAGCGGTGCCGTAGATCGCCGCGAACGCGCCGAGATAGGCGATCGCCATCACGGTGCCGCCGATCACGATGGCTGCCACCGAGACCATCGACATCAGCGAGTAGCGCCGCCCGATCAGGCGCTGATCGTCATCCGCCTTGCAGCCGTTCAGCGCCATCAGGAAATACGGCAGGCCGCCGATCCAGACGCCGGCGCCGAGCATGTGCAGGAAGTCGGCGGCGAGCAGCGGCCAGCGTACCTCGAGCCGGCTCGCCGCGTGCGTCAGGTTGAGCTGCAGCAGCAGCGCTGAGACGGTCAGCACAGTCAGCGCCACGACGCGCCAGGCGGCCCAACCGCCGGTCCGGGCGAGCACCGCGATGCCGAGCGCGCAGGCGGCAACGGCCATGCCGGAGCGGGCGAAATCCGCGCTCGCCGCCGCGCCGAGCGACAGGTCGAGCGTCCCGATCAGCGCCGCCATGTTGACCGCGAGCGAGGCCAGCACGACCGCGAACCAGCCGAATGCGCTTCGGCGCAGGAAACGCTGGCCGCGCTTGCCGACCACGATCGCGTCAGCGGACAGCCTGTCCTGCAGCGGGCGCAGCAGCAACAGCAGAAATGCCAAGCCGCCGATCGTGAAGGACTGTGCCAGCAGGGTCAGGCCGCGCAGCACCACCGAGAGATAGCCGAAGATGTCGAGCAACAGCGACACGGCTAGCGCACGTTGAAAGGAATGTCGCCACGGGTGATGTGGCCATCGACGCTGAGCACCTGCCATTGCAGATGCCAGGCGCCGGGGCTGAGCGCCTTGGCCTCGGCGTCGATCTCGTCGGCCGGCGCGTCGGCTGCCGGAGTAAGCGCCTGCTCGGCTCCGTCGGGCGCGCGCAGCTTCAGCCGCGAGCGGGCGTGATCGATGCGGCTGTTGAAGCGCAGCCGGATCAGTGTCGGCTGCGTCTCGATGGTCCCGCCCGCCGCGGGCTGCGACGAGACGATGATGGCATGGGCCGAGGCGGCGCCGGGAACGCCCAGAAGCAGCGCGGCAAGGGTCGGCAGGTGGCGGAAGCGGATGACGGACGGCATGGGACGCGCGGGCGGCGGAGGCTGCGGCAGGGACGTTCGGGGACAAGACCGGGACGAACAAAACTCGACCGTTCTAATCTAAGCGACCTTCCTGTTCCCGACGTAGCCACAAACGCGTGACCGGGGCCGGCCGGAACCTGCGGGAGCGGCACGAGGCCCCGGCCCTGCCCGGAGGGCATCCCGGAACAGCGAAATTTAGGGTCGAATCATCAAGCACTTCGCTGTATGCCTCGCCGCATCATTGCCGTCCGTCGGTTGTCGGGACCCTTCCGCCCGCGGACCAACATTGCCTGATCCCGAGGAACGCCTAAGGAAACCGTCATGCCCGCCTATCGCTCCCGCACATCAACCCATGGCCGCAACATGGCCGGCGCCCGCGGCCTGTGGCGCGCCACCGGCATGACCAACGAGGATTTCGGCAAGCCGATCATCGCCGTCGTCAACTCCTTCACCCAGTTCGTGCCCGGCCATGTGCATCTGAAGGATCTCGGCCAGCTGGTCGCGCGGGAGATCGAGAAGGCCGGCGGCGTCGCCAAGGAGTTCGACACGATCGCCGTCGACGACGGCATCGCGATGGGCCATGACGGCATGCTCTACAGCCTGCCCTCGCGCGAGCTGATCGCCGACAGCGTCGAATACATGGTCAACGCGCATTGCGCCGACGCCATGGTGTGCATCTCCAACTGCGACAAGATCACCCCTGGCATGCTGATGGCCGCGATGCGGCTCAACATCCCGGCCGTGTTCGTCTCGGGCGGCCCGATGGAGGCCGGCAAGGTCAACATCGCGGGCAAGCTGCGCAAGGTCGATCTGATCGACGCCATGGTGACCGCCGCCGACGACAAGGTGTCGGACGCAGATGTCGAGGTGATGGAGCGCTCGGCCTGCCCGACCTGCGGCTCCTGCTCCGGCATGTTCACGGCGAACTCGATGAACTGCCTGACCGAGGCGCTCGGCCTGTCCCTGCCCGGCAACGGCTCGGTGCTGGCGACCCATGCCGACCGCAAGGGACTGTTCGTCGAGGCCGGCCATCTCGTCGTCGACCTCGCCCGCCGCTATTACGAGCAGGACGACGCATCCGTGCTCCCGCGCAACATCGCCAACTTCAAGGCGTTCGAGAACGCGATGAGCCTGGACATCGCGATGGGCGGCTCGACCAACACCGTGCTGCATCTGCTCGCGGCCGCGCATGAGGGGGAAATCCCCTTCACCATGACGGATATCGATCGCCTCTCGCGCAAGGTCCCTTGCCTGTGCAAGGTCGCGCCCGCTGTGGCCGACGTGCACATGGAGGACGTGCATCGCGCCGGCGGCGTGATGGGCATCCTCGGCGAGCTCGCCCGCGCCGGCCTGCTGCACACGGAATTGCCGAGCGTGCATTCGACTTCGCTGGCGGCTGCGCTGGAGCGTTGGGACATCCGCCGGACCGCGAGCGAGAGCGTGAAGAACTTCTATCAAGCCGCGCCCGGCGGCGTGCCGACGCAGGTCGCCTTCAGCCAGGACCGCCGCTACGAGGAGCTCGATCTCGACCGCGAGAAAGGCTGCATCCGCGACATCGAGCACGCCTATTCCAAGGACGGCGGCTTGGCCGTGCTGACCGGCAACATCGCGCGCGACGGCTGCATCGTGAAGACCGCGGGCGTCGATGCCTCGATCCTGAAGTTCTCCGGCCCTGCGCGCGTCATGGAGAGCCAGGACGCCGCGGTCGAAGCCATCCTGACCAACAAGATCAAGGCAGGCGACGTCGTCGTCATCATCTATGAGGGCCCGCGCGGCGGCCCTGGCATGCAGGAGATGCTGTATCCGACCAGCTATCTGAAGTCGAAGGGCCTCGGCAAAGCTTGTGCGCTGATCACCGACGGCCGCTTCTCCGGCGGCACCTCGGGGCTCTCGATCGGCCACGTCTCGCCGGAAGCTGCCGAGGGCGGCCTGATCGGCCTCGTCCAGGACGGCGACCGCATCGAGATCGACATCCCCAACCGCACCATCCATCTCGCAGTGTCGGATGAGGAGCTCGCCAACCGGCGCGCAGCGATGGCGGCGAAGGGCGATCAAGCCTGGAAGCCGAAGACGCGCGCCCGCAAGGTCTCGACCGCGCTGAAAGCCTATGCGGCGTTCGCGTCGAGCGCCGCCAAGGGCGCGGTGCGCATCGTCAAGGAGTAAGACCGATCTGTTCGGTCGGCAGCACCGGTCCTTTCCGACCGGTTGCTGCGGCCGGCGGCCGCGGCCTCACCATAGACTTCCTCGTCTCGCTCTCGTCCTGCGAACAGCCATGCCGCACTTCGTTCTTGCCCACTGACGACAGCGGGTTCAGGCTCCCTTCATCGACAATGAGCGCGTCAGCCACAATGCACGCGCCAAGCCCTGGGAAGGATCGCCATGCTGAACCGCCGCAGCCTGCTGCTCGCCTCGCTTGCCGCCGGAGTGACGATGACCACGACAGCCGCGCGCGCCAAGCCGGCGCAACCTTCGACCCCGGTCGATTTCGACGTGCCGCCACAGGCCTGCGACTGCCACACCCACATCCACGGCGACCCCGAAAAATTTCCGTTTGCGGCGAGCCGGGTCTACACGCCGGAGCCGGCCCTGCCCGACGAGATGGCGGCGCTGCACAAGGCTCTACATATCCAGCGCGTGGTGATCGTGACGCCGAGCGTCTACGGCACCGACAACTCTGCGACGCTGTACGGCATGAAGGCGCGCGGCAATGACGCGCGCGGCGTCGCGGTCATCGACGACAAGACCACCGAGGCGCAATTGGATGCCATGCATGCCGAGGGCTTCCGCGGCATCCGCCTCAATCTCGCGACCGGTGGCATCAACGACCCCAATGTCGGCCGCGCCCGCTTCCATGTCGCGGTCGAGCGGATGAAGGCGCGCGGCTGGCATGTCCAGCTCTACACCAACACGGCGATGATCGCGGCCATCAAGGACCTCGTGATGCAATCGCCCGTGACGGCCGTGTTCGATCATTTCGGCGGCGCGCAGGCTGATCTCGGCCTCGGGCAGCCGGGCTTTGCCGATCTGGTCGAGCTCGTCCGCAGCGGCAAGGCCTATGTAAAGATCTCCGGCGCCTATCGCGCCTCGACCCGCGGCCCCGACTACGCGGACGTGATCCCGTTCGCGAAGGCCCTGATCGAAGCCAACCCCGATCGCATCGTCTGGGGCACCGACTGGCCCCACCCGGATTCGTCGCCGCATCCCGAATTGAAGGTCACGGATATCAGGCCGTTCTATCCGATCGACGACGGCCGCCTGATGAACCAGCTGCCGGTCTGGGCCCCCGATGCCGCGATCCGCAAGAAGATCCTGGTCGACAATCCGGCGCGGCTGTATGGGTTCTGAAAATCCGTAGGGCGGGTTAGCGCAGCGTAACCCGCCGCACGATGCTACGCCGCCCATTGGCGGATTACGCTCCGCTAATCCGCCCTACATACTTTGATTGCGAGCGCAGCGGCGCAGCGAAGCAATTCAGAGCTACACCACACCGAGAACCATAGGTGCTCATGATTTGGAATGTGATTGATCGGCGCAGTCGTCCCTACCGTTGGAAATTCGTGACAGCCATCGTCGAGGCCGTCGAGCACGACAACAGCTGCGCCGACGCCGACCAAGCCGACGAGGCTCCGGTGTCCCTGGTCGTAGATTACGACAAGAGAGAAGGCCTATCTGTTTGCGAGGCCATTCAATGGGCCAACGCACAGCGATGTCCCGTCACGCTCTACATCTATGATGCTGATGGAGAGACGACGGACAACCATTTTCATGCCTGCGGCGCACGCTTCGACGTCAACGACAAGTAAATCAGTCCGCAGGGCGGGCGAGCGCAGCGGCGCAGCGAAGCAATCGTAGGGTGGGCAAAGGCGCGCTCCACCGCGATCTCGGCTTGCACCGCAGTATCGCGCGCCGTGCCCACCGCTGTCACGCACCGGCGCCGTTGGTGGGCACGCGCCGCCTGACGGCGTCGCTTTGCCCACCCTACGATTCCCGGGGCTTTAGCGCCTCGCCATCCTGGCTTCGCGGAACGACACCAGCCGGCGCTGCGACTCGTCCCACAGCACCAGCCGGACGCAGCGCAGGCTCTCCGGCAGCGTGATGCGGCCGATCTCGCGCAGCTCGGGATGATCGCGCAGCACGACCGGCAGCCGGTAATAGGGAATCCGGCTCGAGAGATGGTGGACGTGGTGGATGCCGATATTGGCGGTCAGCCAGTGCAGCCATCCCGGCAGGTCGTAGTGTGAGCTGCCGTAGAGCGCGGCCTGCTGCATCGTCCAGCGCTCGTCCCGCTCCCAGACGGTGTGCTCGAACTGATGCTGGACATAGAACAGCCACACGCCGGCCATGGCGGCGAGCAGCATGATCGGGAGATGCACGACCAGGAACGCCTGGATGCCGATGAGCCACATCAGCCCGGCAACCACCAGGGCAATGCCGAAATTGGTGGCCATCGTGCTGATCCAGGGCGACCAGCCGGCCCGCATGAGACCGAACGGCAGACGGTGCTGCAGGAAGAACAAATACGCAGGCCCTGCCACGAACATGACCAGCGGGTGGCGGTACAGCCGGTAGCGCAGCCGCGCCCAGGCCGACCGCGCCTGATATTCCCGCACGGTCAACGTATCGATGTCGCCGATTCCGCGCCGATCGAGGTTGCCGCTGGTGGCGTGGTGGATCGCATGGGTGCGCCGCCACCAGTCGTAGGGCGTCAGGGTCAGCACACCGAGGACACGGCCGACCCAGTCGTTCGCCTGACGCCCGGCGAAGAAGGTGCCATGGCCGCAATCGTGCTGGATCATGAACAGACGCACCAGGAAACCGCCGGCGGGGATCGCGATGAGCAACGAAGCCCAGGCATGGCCGAGCGAGAACGCGAACCAGGCGGCCGTCCACAGGGCCACCAGCGGCACGGCGGTGATCACCAGCTCGGTCACGCTGCGCAGGCGGTTTGGCGTGCGGTAGCTGCTGAGAATCTGCATCCAGTAGCGGGCATCGGCCGCGGCGCGGCCCTCGTTATCGCCGGCGCGCAGCGTGGCGCGGTCCTTGGGCGGCACAATCGCCATCGCGACTGGCTGATCGAACTGCAATGTCGTCTCCACCTTGTGTTCTTGGCGATCGCGCATGGCGAGACCGCGGCCAAATGGACCCCTGCGGACCGCCGAACAGGCTGCAGGAGTTCGAAATCACGAGCTATCGTCGGTTTAACCGCCGTCGAAGCCAAATGGTTCATCGTGCGCCTGACAACGAACCGCTCTGGAAGAGAAAGTCTGGGACGTGGACGCCCGTCAGGAGACGGGTAAAGAGCGCATGCGGCGGATCAATGAACTTAACCCGTCGAACGCCTCATGGCTAGGAGAGGACGGGTTACGATCCGTTAATCCGCCCGATGAAATGCGCGCTCCACATTGTGCACCGCGTTCCCCTCATCCCGTCCCGCGCGTGGCATCCGGCGCCAAGGCCCTCTCACAGCGCGAGGTCGAGAAGATGTCCCAGATCGCGATGAACATTGCCGCGATCACCGGCCCGATGACGAACCCGTTGAGGCCGAATGCCTCGATCCCGCCCAATGTCGAAATCAGCACCACATAGTCGGGCATCTTGGTGTCCTGTCCGACCAGGATCGGACGCAGGACATTGTCGACGAGACCGATGACGAGGGCGCCATAGGCGATCAGGACCACACCCTGCCAGATCGATCCGATGGCAAGGAGATAGAGCGCGACCGGAAACCAGACGAGGCCCGCTCCCACTGCCGGAAGCAAGGACAGGAAGGCCATCACGACTGCCCACAGCAGGGGCGCGTTGATGCCGAGGAACCAGAACATCAGGCCGCCCAGCGCGCCTTGCGCCAGAGCGACGAGCAGACTGCCCTTCACCGTCGCGCGGATGACCACGGTGAACTTCCGCAGCAGCGCATCGCGTTGCTCCGGGCGCAGCGGAATGGCGCTCTTGATGCGCTCCGATAGCGTCTCTTCGTCACGCAGCAGGAAGAACAGCAGATAGACCATGATGAACAGATTGACGAAGACTTCGAACGTACCCTGTCCGATCACGAGCGCCTGGCTCGCAATGACCTCGCTGCCCTTCAGCAGGACGGCCGACAGCTTGCCCTTCATTCCGGCGAGGCTGCCGAGTCCGAAGCGATTGAGCAGATCGACCACCCATGTCGGAAGCGCGGCCAGCATCTTCTGGAAGTACTGTCCAATGTCGAGCTGACCGGACTGCATCTGTTTGTAGACTCCGGAGGCCTCCTGCGCCAGCGACGCCCCGATCAGCGACAGCGGAAGGATGACGATCACGACGAACATCAACACCACGACGGCCGCCGCCAGGCCGTGTCGGCCGTGCATCGACCGCGCCAACCAGCGGTGCAGCGGAACGAAGACGATGACGCCGATGACGCCCCACAGAACCGCGCCGTAGAACGGCAGCAGGATCCACCCGAACATCAGCGATATCGCGACGAGCAAGAGAAGCAGGGCTCGGTCTTCGAGGCTACGCATCTGGCTTTCCTAGCGGACGGGACCATGACTTGGACCCGTTCCTTCATCCACAGCGGACGGTTTGCCGCTTGGTCGCGAGATGGTCAACGTTCGAATTCGACTTTGGCCCCTGCCACGACGCGACATTGCCGGCGAAAACATGCTCCAGAACGCCGAATTTGTCTGCCGTTCCAGCAACAACGCCGATTTCAAGAGCCTGCTCGAAAAATAAAGCGCTTCTGAAAATCAGCAAATCAGGCGTATAAGATCCGCGTTCCGGTCCGGATGAGGGGCGTACGCGTCGTCACGAGACGTTGGACCGGCAATGCGGTGGACGCGAGGGCATCGGCGCGCATCATGTGTGCGGACGAACGATGGCCTTGCGGACGTGAAATCGCGTGGTCCTGGCCTCCCGGTGCTGAGGCTGGAGGTTGCGGAGTCCTGATGAGCTCTGCGATCGACGGGGTCAATCAAGCCGGTCCCCGGGGAGATCGCGTATAAGCGTTAAAACCTCCGCGCAGGGAATGCCGGGATGTCTCGGCTGACCTGTGGTGACTGCCGCCTGCTTTTTTTCTGCAGGCGGGCCATGGGTGCGGCCAGCGCCCGGCATTCCCTGCGCCCTCATCGGTTCACAAGGGCCCGCCTGCCACATGATCCGGACGCCCTGGCGTCGCGGCGATACTGCGGCTTGCCTGATCGGGATCCCCGCCTGCGGCCCCGCCCCCGGTTGCCAACCGCACGGCGAGCCGCAATAGTCCGCGCTTCCGAGCCGGCCCGACCGGCCCGTTGACCTGGAGGCATGATGATGACGACGAGACCGGCCGCAAAATCATCCGACAAGGATGTCTGGCGCGTCGGCGTGCTGTTCTCGCGCAGCGGCCTGATGGAGGTCACGGAGTCCGAGCACTTCTTCGGCACCGCGCTGGCGATCCAGGAGATCAACCGGGACGGCGGCGTGCTCGGCCGCGAGATCGAGGTCATCGCCTATGATCCAGGCTCGCAGCCGGAAACGTTCCGCAAGCTCGCCGACCGCCTGCTCACCGAGGACGGCGCTTCCGTGATCTTCGGCTGCTCGACCTCGGCCGAGCGCAAGGCGGTGCTGCCGGCGATCGAACGCCGCAACGGCCTGCTCTGGTATCCGTCGCTCTACGAGGGTTTTGAATATTCGCCGAACGTGATCTACACGGGACCGGCGCCGAACCAGAACGCGTTCCAGCTCGCCGAATACATCGTGCGCAAGCACGGCCCGCGCGTCTATCTGATCGGATCGGACTACATCTATCCGCGCGAATCCAACCGCATCATGCGCGACCTCGTCGAGTCCTATGCCGGCCGCGTCGTCGGCGAGCAATATGTGACGATGGAGGCTGGAGACGCCGAACTCGCACGCGGGCTCGACTCCATCAGGAACGCCGCGCCCGACGTGGTGTTCTCGACCATCGTCGGCCGTACCGCGCAGCGCTTCTACCGGATGTATGCACAGGCGGGCTTCGATCCGAAGCGGCTGCCCATCGCCAGTCTCACAATGGCTGAAGGCGAGGTCCGCGCCATCGGCGCCGAATACTGCGCGGGTCACCTCACCGCGGCGAGCTATTTCGGTACGCTCGCGCGCGACAGCAACGACCGCTTCAAGGCGGCGTTCGCCGCCGCCTTCGGCCCCGACAAGCCGGTCAGCATGTGGAGCGCCTCGGCCTATGCGCAGATCAAGCTGTTCGCGCTGGCGCTGGCGCAGGCGGGCAGCCTCGACACCCAGAAGCTGGTGGAAGCTGCGCTCGGCCTCAGCCTCGATGCGCCGGAGGGACCGATCCGGATCGATCCCGACAATAACCATGTCTGGGTGACGCCGCGGATCGGACGCGTGCGCGCCGACGGCCAGTTCGACATCGTCTGGGAGAGCAAGAGCCCGATCAAGCCCGATCCCTATCTTTCGGTGTCGCCGATCGGCGGCCGCTGGCTGAGCGAAGAGGCGCTGTCGGCATGAGGCCGGATGACCGCATGAAGCCCGGCGTGCGCCGCCTCATCGAGGAGCTGCGCGGCGCCCGCGTGCTGGTGATCCATCCACGCGACGCCGAGGGGGACGCGCTGATCGACCAGCTCAAGCGCATCGGTTGCAACGTGCGCGGCGTATGGCCGCCGCCGGCCGCGATCCCGCACGACATCGACACGGTGTTCCAGCTGATCGAGACCTCGGAGGAGATGATCTTTCCGGAAGGCACCAGCGATCATCCCCTCACCTTCATCGCCATCGTCGACTACGAGAACCCGACCATCCTGAAGCGACTGCTCGACAGTAACGCGCATGGCGTCGTCAACAAGCCGATCCGCTCGTTCGGCATCCTGTCGTCGCTGGTGCTGGCGCGCTCGCTGCGCGGCTATACGCGGCGGCTCGAGGGCAAGGTGCAGAAGCTGGAGGAGACCTTGAAGGCGCGGCGCGACGTCGACAAGGCGGTCAAGATCCTGATGGGGCTGAAGCAGGTCGGCGAGGTCGAGGCTTACGAGCTGATCCGCGCGCAGGCGACGCAGAAGCGCGTCGCCATGGCCGACATCGCAATCTCCATCATCAATGCACAGGAGACGCTCGGAGGACTGGGGGTGCTGGATGCGCCGGCCTCGCGCTGAGCGGGTGTTTCCGCGCTCATGCGTTGGGCAGCCGCGGCCCGAAATTTTTGCAGCCGATGGCGTTGACTTCGTATCAAGCATGGGAATTACTTGAGGCCATCGCGGACATCGGATGTCCGCCAATGGCCGGTCGGCCATTTCACATCAGGCTATGCAGCCCTCGCATTGCGCCGCAAGGCGCAGTCGGGGGCTTTTTGTTTGGCGCGCGCGGACCTCGCGAACGCAACGGAGACTCGTGCCTTGACGACGGATGACGACAGCAAAGTGCGGATCGCCTGCATCCAGATGCAGCCGATGGTCGGCGAGTTGGCAACCAACCTCGCCCACAGCCTCGATCTGATCCAACAGGCGGTGGCGCAAGGCGCCAAGCTCGTGGTGCTGCCCGAGCTCGCCTCCTCCGGCTACGTGTTCAAGTCGCGCGAAGAGGCCTTCGCCGCCTCCGAGACTATCCCTGGCGGTCCCGCCGTGACGGCCTGGAGCGAGATCGCGGCCGAGCACGGCCTGCATCTCGTGGCCGGGATCTGCGAGCGCGACGGCGCAAAGCTCTACAACAGCGCGGTGCTGATCGGGCCGAAGGGCTACATCGGCACGTTCCGCAAGGTACACCTGTGGAACGAGGAGAACCTGTATTTCGAGCCCGGCAATCTCGGCTTCCCCGTCTACCATACCGAGATCGGCCGCATCGGCATGGCGATCTGCTACGATGGCTGGTTCCCGGAAAGCTATCGCCTCAACGCGCTGCAGGGCGCCGATATCGTCTGCGTGCCGACGAACTGGGTTCCGATCCCCGGCCAGGCGCCGGGCCGCGAGGCCATGGCCAACATTCTGGCGATGGCGGCGGCGCATTCCAACTCGATCTTCATCGCCTGCGCTGACCGCGTCGGTGTCGAGCGCGGCCAGCCGTTCGAGGGCCAGAGCCTGATCGTCAGCTACACCGGCTGGCCCGTCGCCGGCCCCGCGAGCCGCGATAAGGAGGAGATCGTGATTGCCGACGTCGCGCTCGGCGAGGCCCGCCGCGCCCGCAACTGGAACGCCTTCAACCAGGTCCTGCGCGACCGCCGCTCCGACGTCTATGACGAGATGCTCGGCAGCGAGGTCAAACGGGGTTGGTACTGACTGCTTCACAACGACTTTTCAGCTTTCGACCATTCACGGAGGACAATCGATGACGTCGCGTTTGATCACCACCTCGCTGGCGCTCGCCCTTGCGGCGACGGCACTCTCCCCTGCTTTGGCCGCCGATCCGATCAAGATCGGCGTCCCCGTCGGCCTGTCCGGCGCCAACTCCGTCGTCGCTCCCTCGGTGGTGCAGTCGGCCGAGCTCGCAGTTGAGGAGATCAACGCCAAGGGCGGCGTGCTCGGCCGCAAGCTCGCGCTCGAGGTCGCCGATGACGCCTCGGGCGCCGCCGGCGCGCAGAAGGCATTCGACGCCCTGATCTTCCAGAAGAAGGTCAACGTGCTGATCTCGATGGAGACCAGCGCGGCCCGCAATGCCGGCCTGCCGATCGTCGCCCGCGGCAAGACGCCCTACATCTACACCTCGTTCTACGAGGGCAAGTCCTGCAGCCCCTATCTGTATGTCAACGCCTGGGTGCCGGACCAGCAGGTGCCGCCGATCGTCGACTACTTCAACAAGGAGAAGAAGGCGAAGAACTATTTCCTGATCGGCTCCGACTACGCCTTCGGCCGCGGCATGCTCGGCTTCACCAAGAGCTACATCGAGAAGACCGGCGGCAAGGTGGTCGGCGAGGAATATCTGCCGATGGATGGCTCCGACTGGACGTCGATCATCTCCAAGCTCAAGGCATCGGGTGCGGACGCGCTGATCACCTCGACCGCGGGCGGCGCGCCAAACGTGACACTGACCAAGCAGCTGCGCGCCGCCGGCGTGAATCTGCCTTACGGCAACCTCGCCGTCGACGAGGGCACCGCCAAGGGCATGGGCGCTGATGCCGCCGGCATCTTCCTCTCCGCCTCCTACGTGACCGGCATCGACACGCCCGCCAACAAGACGTTCCTGGCGGCGATGGCCAAGAAGTTCGGCGCCGAGCTCAAGACGCCGAACGATCTCTCGGTCCCGGAATATGAGGCGGTCTACGCCTACAAGGCGGCGGTCGAGAAGGCCGGCAGCACCGACCAGGACAAGGTCCTGAAGGCGTTGGCCGAGGTCTCGGTCGACGGCCCGCGCGGCACGATCAAGATGGACAAGCAGCGCCATGCGCCGCTGACGATGTATCTCGGCCAGGTCCAGGCCGACGGCAGCGTGAAGGTGATCCAGAGCTTCCAGAACGTCGATCCCGGCGCGCAGTGCCCGGGCAAGTCCTGATCGCGTATGATGACGGCGAGGCGGACCGTAGTCCGCCTCGCACCTCTCGACTGGAAATGACCATGCTGACCGTCGCCCTTGATGCCGTCACGACGGCCGCCATGCTCTTCATCATCGCCGCCGGTCTGCTGATCGTGTTCGGCGTCATGAAGATCATCAATTTCGCCCATGCCGCCTTTCTCACCGTCGGCGCCTATGCCGCGCTGGTCGGCACGCAGTTGAACCTGCCCTGGTTCCTGATCCTGCCGCTTGCCTTTGCTGCCGGCGCCGTCTGCGGCGGGGTCACCGAGGTCGTGATCGTGCGGCGTCTCTACAAGCGCCCGCTCGATGCGATCCTCGCCACCTGGGGACTCGGAATCGTGCTCGGACAGCTCATTACGTTGATGTTCGGCCGCGAGGTCCAGTTCGTGCAGGCGCCAATCTCAGGCACGATCCATCTGTTCGGGGCGGACTATTCGGCCTACCGGCTGGTGATGATCGTCGCGGCCATTATTGTCGGCCTGCTGTTCACCGCCCTGCTCAACGGGACGCGGCTCGGCCTGTCGACCAAGGCCGTGATCATGAACGAAATGCTGGCGCAGGGCCTCGGCGTCGATTCCTCGCGCGTCAGGCTCATCACCTTCGCGCTCGGCAGCGGGCTCGCTGCGCTTTCGGGCGCGCTGATCACGCCGCTGTCGAGCGTCGATCCGAACATGGGCGTGCCCTGGCTGATCGGCGCGTTCATGCTGGTCATGGTGTCCGGCGGCTCGCTGCTGGCACTGGCCGGCTCCTGTGCCGTGCTCGGGACGTTGCAGGTTCTCGTCTCCACCTTCGTCAACCCCATCCTTGGCGGGCTGACCATTGCGATCTGCGCTGCCATCGTGCTGCGGATCCGCCCGGAGGGTTTTGCCCGTGCCTGATGCGCGCCCCCTCGCCTCTCCCGAGACGCCTGCAATGAGCCGTGCGATGCCGCGCATGATCGTCCCGGTGGTGCTCGTGGCCATCGCGGCCGGCGTGATCGTCATCGCGCCGCTGCTGCTCGATACCTACCTCGTGAACATCCTGGTGCGTGCCTGCTTCGTCGCCATCGCCGCCATTACCGTCGACATCATGTGGGGCTATTGCGGCACGCTGACCTTCGGCCAGTCCGCGTTCTTCGGCATCGGCGCCTATGCGCTCGCAATCATGTTCACCGAATATGGCTTCGGCACCTGGCAGGTGTGTGCAGCGATCGCCGCCGCGGTTGCCGTCGCTGCGGCGGTGGCTGCCTTCACCGGCTGGCTATCGTTCTATCCCGGCTCGACACCGCTCTACGCCTCGGTGATCTCTCTGGTGGTGCCGATCGTGCTGGTGCAGATCCTCTATTCCGGCGGCACCTTCACCGGCTCGTCCAGCGGCCTCGTCGGCTTCGAGAGCTTCGATCTGGAGATCGACACCTGGCTGCGCCTCGCCGGCCTCGGGCTGCTTGCCTCGGCCGTGCTGGCGCTCATCCTGATGCGCAGCGACACCGGGCGCCTGCTTGCAGCGCTGCGCGACAACGACGCGCGCTGCACCTATCTCGGCATCGACACCTCGCGGCTGCGCATCATCGTGCTCGTGCTGTCCGCGATCGTGTCTGCGCTCGCCGGCTTCTTCTACGCGGGCTTCGGCGCCGTCGCCGCGCCCGAGAACGCCAGCTTCACTTTCGGCACTAACCTCGTGATCATGGTCGCGCTCGGCGGCCGCGGCACCGTGATCGGTCCGGTGATCGGCGCGCTTTGCATCGAGGTGGCGAGCGCCTACCTTGCCAATAGCCTCCCCTATGTGTGGGAGCTGATCGTCGGGCTTGCGCTGATCATCGTGATCCTTGTCTTCCCCGACGGCCTGCTCGGCGCTGTGATGCGCCTGTTCAAGCGCGGTGGTTCGGGACGGAGCACTGCGACGACGCTGCGCCCGGCCACCGCCGCCACGGCCGTCAGCCATCCGGACGCCGTTGCTATCGAAGTTCGTGCACTCGGCAAGCACTATGGCAGTCTCGCAGTGCTGGACGGCGTGCAGTTCACGGCATATCGCGGCGAATTGCTGAGCCTCGTCGGTCCCAACGGGGCCGGCAAGACCACCTTAATCCGTTGCCTCTCCGACGGCCGCGAGCGCTCGACCGGCGACGTCGCGATCGCCGGCCGTGACATTGCGCGACTGCCGCCGGATCGCGTCGTCCGTTTTGGTCTCGGGCGCAAGTTCCAGACGGCTTCGGTGTTCGAGACGCTGACCGTCGCCGAGTGCCTGCGCGTCGCGCGGACACATGCTGATCCTCCTGCAATGACGTCGCGCGCGGTGACGCTGGCGCTGCCGCCTGCCGCCATGTCGGTCGTCGAACGCTCCGGGCTCAGCGAGCGCCTCGATGAGGAAGCGCGCAATCTGAGCCACGGGCTCAAGCAGGCACTCGAGCTCGCGATGGTGCTGTCGCTCGAGCCCGACGTGCTGCTGCTGGATGAGCCAACCGCCGGACTGACGCGCGCGGAACGGCAGAGCTTCGCCGACATCCTCACCGCCCTCGCCCGTCGCGACCGGCTCTGCATTCTCCTGGTCGAGCACGATCTCGATTTTGTCCGCGAGATCTCCTCGCGCATCATCGTGCTGCACCAGGGCCGCCTCGCACTCGACGGCTCGGTCGACGAGGTCGTGAACAGCGATCTGGTGCGCGAGATATATACCGGCCAGCACGCGCCGCATGCGGAGGCCACGGCATGAGCGCGACGCTGGAAGTCACCGAGCTGGCGAGCGGCTATGGCTCGTCGGAGGTCATCAGCAATGTCGGCTTTGCACTGGCAAAGGCCGAGACGCTTGCCATCGTCGGCAAGAACGGCATGGGCAAGACCTCGCTGCTCAAGGCCATCGTCGGCTTCCTGCCGGCCTGGCGCGGCCGAGTGAAACTTGCAGGCAAGGACGTGACGCGGGTGGCGCCGCATCTGAAGCGGAAGATGGGGCTGGTCTATGTTCCCCAGGAACATGCGCTGTTCCAGGACCTGTCGGTGCGCGACAATCTCAGACTTGGGGTGCTCACGGACGATGACATGACCGCGCGTTTCGAGCAGGTCGGCGGCTGGTTTCCGGTGCTGACCAAGCGGCTGAGCCAGCGGGCCGGCACGCTGTCCGGCGGCGAGCAGAAGATGCTGATCGTTGCCCGCGCGCTGATGGCGAAGCCCGACGTGCTGCTGCTCGACGAGGTCACGGAAGGTCTGCAGCCGTCCGTCGTCGATCGGCTCTCCGAGGTGCTGGTGCGGATCCGGCGCGAGATCGGCACCTCGATGATCGTGGTCGAGCAGCATCTGCCGTTCGCGCTTTCGATCAGCGACAGATACCTCGTGTTCAAGCGCGGCGAGATCGTCGATGCCGCCGCGGTCGATCGTGACTCCGCCGCGCGCATCGACGAGCACATGCGCATCTAGCGGACCCGTCGCCGCGAGAACAGCGAGATCAGGACCGGCAGCGTGATGAGGATGACCACCGGCGCCAGCATCATGCCGGTGACCACGACGATCGCAAGCGGCTTCTGCACCTGCGAGCCGATGCCGGTCGACACCGCGGCCGGCATCAGGCCGATGCCGGCGACGACGCAGGTCATCAGCACCGGACGAAGCTGCAATTCGCCGGTGCGGATGACCGCCTCGATGCGGTCGACGCCCTCGTCGATCAGCTGGTTGAACTGCGACAGGATGATGATGCCGTCCATCACGGCGATGCCGAACAATGCGATGAAGCCGATCGCGGCCGACACGCTGAACGGAATGCCCGACAATACGAGGCCGACGACGCCGCCGAAGATCGCCATCGGGATCACGCTCATCGCCAGCAGCGTGTCGACCATCGAGCCGAAATTGAACCACAAGAGCACGCCGATCAGAGCGAGGCTGATCGGCACCACGATCGACAACCGTTTGATTGCGTCCTGCAGATTGCCGAACTCGCCGACCCACTCGACGCGTGAGCCCGGCGGCAACTGCACCTGCTCGGCGACCTTCTGCTGCGCCTCCTGGATCGCGCTGCCGAGATCGCGCTCGCGCACCGAGAACTTGATCGGCAGATAGCGCTCCTGCTGCTCGCGATAGATATAGGCCGCGCCCGAGACCAGCTTGATGGTCGCGACCTCGCTCAGCGGAATCTGGGTGATGCCGTTCGGCCCCTGCGCGCCGATGCGCAAATTCTCGATCGCCTCCGCACTCTTGCGATATTCCGGCGCCAGACGGACGATGATCGGGAAATGCCGGTCGCTGCCCGGCTCGTAGAGATCGCCCGCAGTGTCGCCGCCGATCGCGACCTTGATGGTGGCGTTGATGTCGCCGGGCGCCAGCCCATAGCGTGCAGCCTTGGCGCGGTCGATGTCGATCTGGACCGTCGGCTGTCCGAGCGAGGTGAACACCGCAAGGTCGGTGACGCCCTGCACGGTGGACAGGACCTGCTTGATCTTGTTGGCGGTGTCCGTCAGCGCCTGCAGATCATTGCCATAGAGCTTGATCGAGTTCTCGCCCTTCACGCCGGACACGGCTTCCGAGACGTTGTCCTGCAGATATTGCGAGAAGTTGAACTCGACACCGGGAAAGCGGTCGTCGAGCTGCTTCAGCAGCTCCGCAGTGAGCTGGTCCTTGTCCTTGGTGCCGGGCCAGTCCTTGACCGGCTTCAGCGGCGCGAAGAACTCGGCATTGAAGAAGCCCGCGGCATCGGTGCCGTCGTCGGGACGGCCGTGCTGCGAGACCACCGCATCGACCTCGGGCCGCGCGCGGATGATCTTGCGCATCTCGTTGACGTAGGCGTTGCCTTCCTGCAGCGAGATCGTCGGCGGCAGGGTCGCACGGATCCAGAGATTGCCCTCCTCCAGCTTGGGCAGGAATTCCAAGCCCAGCAGTCGGCCAACCACCACCGTCAGCAATACGAGGCCGATCGCGCCGGTCATCACCAGGTTGCGATTGCCGACAGCCCAGCGCAGCACCGGCGAATAGATCGCGTGCAGCAGCCGCATCAGCCGCGTCTCGGTCTCCTCGACATGCGCCGGAAGGATGATCGCACTGAGCGCGGGCGTGACCGTGAAGGTCGCGAGCAGACCGCCGGCGAGCGCATAGGCGTAGGTGCGCGCCATCGGCCCAAAGATGTTGCCCTCGACGCCGCTGAGCGTGAACAGCGGCAGAAACGCGGCGATGATGATGGCTGCGGCAAAGAAGATCGAGCGCGACACGTCCGCCGCGGCCGACAGGATCGCGTGGCCCTTCATGCCCATCATCGTTTCCGGTGAGATGTGGCTCTCCTCGGCTGCCGATAGCGGCGTGGTCTGCGTCAGCCGGCGGAAGATCGCCTCCACCATGATGACGGTGGCATCGACGATCAGGCCGAAATCGATCGCACCGACCGACAGCAGGTTGGCGGATTCGCCGCGCAGCACCAGGATGATGACAGCAAAGAACAGCGCGAACGGAATGGTGGCGCCGACGATCAGCGCGCTGCGCAGATTGCCCAGGAAGATCCACTGCAGCAGCACGATCAGGCCGATGCCGACCACCATGTTGTGCAGCACGGTGTGGGTCGTGGTGTCGATCAGGTCCTTGCGGTCGTAGATGCGCTCGATACGCACGCCCGGCGGCAGGATCGTCGAATTGTTGATCTGATCGACCAGTTGCTCGACGCGGGCGATCGTCGGCGAGCTCTGCTCGCCGCGCCGCATCAGCACGATGCCCTGGACGATGTCGTCATTGTTGTTCAGGCCGGCGATGCCGAGCCGCGGCTTCTCCGCCACCGTGACGTTGGCGACGTCCTTCACCAGCACCGGGTTGCCGCCGCTCTGCGACACCATGGTGTTGGCGAGGTCGTCCATCGAGCGGATCAGGCCGACACCGCGCACGACCGCCGACTGCGTGCCGATCTCGACCGTGTTGCCGCCGACGTTGATGTTGGAGTTGCCGACCGCCTGCAAGAGCTGCGGCAGGGTCAGGCCGTTCGCGACGAGCTTGTTGAAGTCGACCTGGATCTCATAAGTCTTGGTCTTGCCGCCCCAGCCGGTGACGTCGATGACGCCAGGCACCGCGCGGAAGCGCCGCTGCAGCACCCAGTCCTGCAAGGTCTTGAGGTCGAGCACGCTGTAGCCCGGCGGACCGCGCAAGCGATAGCGATAGATTTCGCCGACCGCGCTGAGCGGTGAGATCTGCGGCGTGACGTTGCCCGGCAGCGGCGACAGTTGCGACAGGCGATTCAGCACCTGCTGCAAGGCTTCATCGTAGGTGTAGTCGAACGAGAACTGCAGCTTGACGTCGGACAGGCCGTACAGCGAGATCGTGCGGATGGTGCGCAGGTTCTTGATGCCCGCGACCTGGGTCTCGATCGGGATCGTAATGTAGCGCTCGATCTCCTCGGCCGAGAGGCCGGGGCTCTGCGTCACGATGTCGACCATCGGCGGGGTCGGATCTGGATAGGCCTCGATGTTGAGCTGGCGGAATGCGATCAGACCTCCGATCAGGACGGCGACGAACATTCCGACCATCAGGAAGCGCCGCTGAACGGCGATGGCGACGAGACGGTCCATTCAGATCGGCACTTTCAGGAAGACAGGCAGGAGAAGCGCATGTCAGCTGCCCGAGGCTGCGCGATCGATGAACAGGCTGCCCTTGGTGACGATCTGCTCGCCGGCGCTCAGATTGCTTTCGACCGCGACCTGATCGCCATTGATCAAGCCGGTCTTGATCTTGCGCAACTCGATCGACTTGTCGGGGCGGGCGACCCAGACGCGGACCTGATTGCCTTCGTAGATCAGCGCCTGCCGCGGCACCGCGACCGCGGGCTGTTCGCCTGGCGAATAGATCGTCACGTTGGCGAACATCTCCGGCTTCAGCTGGCCATCCTTGTTGTCGATGGTGGCGCGGACCAGGAGCCGCCGGGTCGCCGGGTCGATCGATGCGGCGACGTAGTTGATGCTGGCCTTGAGCGGCCGGCCGGGCAGCGCCAGCACGTTGACGAGAATCTCCTCGCCGACGTTCACCAGCGCCGCATCGCTCTCGCGGACGAAGGCCGTCAGCCAGACGGTGGAGAGATCACCGATCACGAATACCGGGTCGCTCGCACCGGAATTGACATATTGTCCAGGGCCGACCTTGCGCTGCACGACCGTGCCGGCGATCGGCGAGTAGATGGTGATCTCGCGATCGATCACGCCCTTGCTCTGGAAATCGGTGATCGCGACCTCGGTGAAGCCGAGGATGCGCAGCTTGTTGCGCGCGGCCTCCAGCGCCGTTTGTGACGACCGCATGTCATTCTGAGCCTGAACGGAGGTCGCCTCCGCCTGCTGGAAATCCTTCAGCGGGATCGCCCGGCCTTCGAACAGGTCCTTGGCGCGCTTGTACTGGATGTCGGCGAGGTCGAGGGCAGACTTCGCCTTGTTCATCGCGGTGATGGCGGCGATGAAATCGTTCTGCGCCTGCACGGTGTCGGCGGCCTCGATCACGAACAGCGGCTGGCCCTGGCGCACGGTTTCGCCGGGACGGGCGAGCAGCTTGGTGACACGGCCGGCATAGGGCGAGAAAACCGGTGTCGAACGATCCTCGTCGACGGCAACCTTGCCCTCGGTAATATGCTCGGCACGAAATATCTTCTCGCACACCGGCTCGATCGTCAGCGTCGACCATTCCGCCGCCGATGGCGTGAAGCTGGTGCCGTTGCGTTTGGACTGGCTGGAGAGCTCGATATTGTCCTTCGCAGCCGTTCCCGACCGGAACTGCATGTAGCCATAGCCGCCCGCGCCGGCCATCGCCAGGGCAGCAAGGCCGATCAGCAGCCGCTTGGTGCTGAGCATCTGCGGAGATGGGTTCATGTCAGACGCCATGGCTGGTCAGATCGGCTCGCTTTATCGGTCGACGATTCCGGCTCTGGCGGTCTCATCGTTGCGCTAATAGTGCGGAACTGGAGCTTTAAACAACCTAAAAATCGCCCAACCCGCCTCTGTTTTGCTTTAAAAATTTGAAAGTTGAACGACAGCCGTTCAGCCTGCATTCAGCTGGTTCCGGGCAATCGCGGTTTCACCGCGACGCACCATGGACGCATCGAGCGCGCGGCGGATCGCCGTGACGGTGTTGCCGGTCTGTAGGCCAACCTCCGCGGGTACGCACCTACTCCAGCCTGACGCCCATGCTCCGGATTTGCGTTCCAGCTCGGACGGGCTCGCAACGTTGCGCGTGTCCGCAAAAATCGAGTCATGGTTTTCAAGGCCCTGCGATGGGTGACGGTCCATCGTGCGATCATCCGTTGCAGCTTCGATCCGTTGACTGTGACACGCACATGAAGACGTCGTCTCGCGGCGCGGATGCGCCCGAGTCTTGCCGATCGTTTCACCCTCTCGTGAAGAGGGCGCAGGGAAGGCCAGGCGCCGGCTGACGCCTGCGGCCCGCCTGCGAGAAAAAATGCAGGCGGCAGGTACCACAGGTGCAGCCGAGAACGCCCGGCCTTCCCTGCGCGATGGT